>JAGWZH010000007.1 GCA_018971945.1 Alphaproteobacteria bacterium
GGCCCATCCATTCGGCGTCGCGCTTGGCGAGGTAGTCATTGACAGTGATGACGTGAACGCCGCGCTGCTCGAGCGCGTTCAGGTAGACCGGCAGGGTCGCTACCAGGGTCTTTCCTTCGCCGGTGCGCATCTCGGCGATCTTGCCCGCATGCAGCACCATGCCGCCCATGAGCTGGGTGTCGAAATGGCGCATATTGAGGACACGCTTGGCGGTCTCGCGAACGGCGGCGAAGGCTTCGGGCAACAGATCATCAAGCTTCGCCCCGCGGGCGAGGCGCTGGCGGAACTCAGCCGTCTTGTTCCGGAGCGCCTCGTCTGAAAGCGCCTCGAAATTGGGTTCAAGCGCATTGATCCTGGCCACATTGGCCTTGAGATGACGCACTTTCCGGTCGTTGACGGAGCCGAAAATTTGTTTAGCGAGCGAGAGCATGGGCCGATCTTATCGTCGGGCGCCTCGCTTGGCGAGGCGCCGGTTTGGGCCAAGAGCAGGCGGACTCGCCACGCACATGTGGGTGAGCCTCGACATGGGGGCGTGGCAGACTTAAGAGGCCGGCATGTCCGTGTCAATGTGCGGTTGGCGCCGCAAAATGGCCGTCCTGCAATGGTTAATGAAGATCTCGGGGGGCGCGGCGGCGACCCATCCGGACCGCTGCTGCGACGGTCCAGGAGCTTGGCGCAATTCATGCTTTCAAAAGCCCACGGGGTGAGGAAGGAGCGGCCTTTGCGAACCGACTTGATGAAGGCTTGTGGAGCCGCGACCCTCAGGGTGAGGGCTTGCTTGGCGGATCCGTTTCGGGACATGCGCCGCCCCGCCGCGCATCTGGCTGCAGGGGCGCTGGCCCTTGCGTTGGCTTCATGCGGGCTCGACGTGGGCGAGCCGGACAACGCGTCGGCCGCCATCACCAATCCCATCGTCGCGGCGACGGTGAATGGACGCCCGATTTATATCGACGATGTGCGGACAAGGGCAATCGAGTCCTGCAATCTGGCGCCGGGCGAGGACATAGAGCGCGACCCAGATATTTTTCGTTGCGCCTTGGATTTTTTGATCGAAGAGCGGCTCTTCGCCGCCGAGGCGGAGCGGCGGGGACTTGACCGCGACCCGGAAGTGCGGCGACAGCTGGAATTGGCCAGAGAGCGGGTGCTTGCTAACGCGATTTATCGTGATCTTTACGATGTAGCGAGCGATCCTGAGCGGGTCGAAGCGACCTTTAGGAATCGTCAACGGGATCTGGGGGGCCAGCTGG
Organism: Alphaproteobacteria bacterium; assembly: GCA_018971945.1. GTDB lineage: Bacteria > Pseudomonadota > Alphaproteobacteria > Caulobacterales > Aquidulcibacteraceae > REEB509. The sequence continues at coordinate 1,248 of JAGWZH010000007.1, forward strand.
AGGTCGCTTTGAGCCAGATCGTGTTTGAGACGCGCGGGGCCGCGCTGGCCGCGCTTCGACGGCTGCAGAACGGAGAGTCGTTTGAGGCGCTGGCGATGGAGCTTTCTCTGGATCGCTCCAACGCAGCCGCTGGAGGCCTCTTGGGGCGCCTGTATGTGGAGGATCTGCCGCCAGCCCTGCGGGACCTTGCGACAAGCCTCGAGATCGGGGCGGTGGGCGGGCCGATCCAGAGCGAGGACGGTTGGCGCCTGATCCGGATTGACGATCGCAGGCAGAGCGAAGGACAAAGCCTCGATGCAGCAAGGCGCCAGATCATCAATGTCCTGCTGCAGCAGGAGGTCGCAGACCTTTTCAACGCGCTTAAGGAAAACGCGGTGATCGAAACGGTGACGGACACTGACGCCAGCCAAGCGCCCACGCCGGACGTTCCGGCGCCGGCCGCCGCGCCAGACGATGGAGCCGATCGCCCTGCTCCCGTCGGGGCCGGCGCCCTTGCTGCGCCTATCCCCGACGGTCAGCCGGTCGCATCTCCCAACCCTGGCGCAGCGGCGCCGACCCAACCCGGGACCCCGCCTCCAGCCATGACGCCCGCAGCGGCTCCGCGGGTCCAAGGCCGCGAAACGACGCCTCCCAGCGCGCCGCCGACGGCGGCCCCCTATGCGCCGGTTTCGCCCGGACCGACGCCGTGAAAGGCTTACCCTTATCGCCTCTCGTACCTTTGAACCGGTCTCCGCTTCCCTTGGTGGCAGGGGTCCGGATTGCTGTCGGACGGGCTGGTTTTTACAAACACGACCGACCCGATCTCTTGCTGGCGACAATGCCCGCGGAAACGCGGGCGGCAGGCGTGTTTACCCAGCACGCCGTCGGCTCCGCGCCAGTGGATTGGTGCAGAGCCCAATTCAAAGCCCAAGGCGGAGCGATGCGGGCGCTGCTGGTGAATGCAGGATGCGCGAACGCGTTCACGGGCGCGGCCGGAGCGGCGGCGGCGAGAGCCAGCGCGAACGCGGTTTCGTCGGCCACTGGAATCGCCCCCGATAGCGTGGCGCTCGCCTCAACGGGTGTGATCGGGGTGGTCTTAGACTCCGAGAAAATCAAGTCGGCAATGCCGGGCTTGGCCGAGAGCCTGCGTCCAGCGTCCCTGGACGCCGCGGCTCAGGCGATCATGACTACCGACACTTTTCCGAAATGGGCGGGCGCGGAGACCGAGATTGGCGGCGTGAGGACGACATTGGCGGGGATCGCCAAGGGCTCAGGGATGATCGCGCCGAACATGGCGACGATGCTGGCTTTTGTGTTCACCGACGCGAAGCTGCCGGCGCCGGTGCTGAATGCGGTGCTGAAGGCGGAGACGGCGATCAGCTTCAACAGCATCACGGTGGACGGGGACCGCTCTACCAACGACTGCGTCTTGCTGTTCGCAACGGGCCAGGCGCCGACGCCCTCGATCCGGTCGGCGGCTGACCCGGATTTAGCGCCCTTCCGGAGCGCCTTAGGGACGGTTTTGAAGGATCTCGCCCTCCAGATCGTCCGAGACGGAGAGGGGGCCACCAAGCTCGTGACCGTCATCGTCACGGGAGCGGCCAACGCTGCGAGCGCAAAGCGGATCGCACGCTCGATCTGCGAAAGTCCGCTCGTCAAAACCGCCATCGCTGGAGAAGACGCCAATTGGGGCCGGATCACGATGGCTGTCGGCAAGGCGGACGAGCCTGTCAACCGTGACCGCCTGTCGATAAGGTTCGGGACATTATGGGCGGCGAAGGACGGCGCCGTGGCGCGCGATTACTCCGAAGAGGCGATGAGCCGTTACATGAAAGGCGCAGAGCTTTCGATCCACGTGGATGTCGGCGTAGGGAGCGGAGAGGCGCTCATGTATACCTGCGACCTCACCAAGCGCTATGTCGAGATCAACGGCGATTATCGCAGTTGATCCAAGGCCGCCTCACCCGTTTCTAGCGGAACGCCCCGCTTAGATCGGCGCTTTTCTTTTTTTCTGCGCGTTTCAGAAAACGGGCAATCTGGCCAATTTTTTGGTTGACCCGCTTTCACCGTCTCTTGCACGCATCATGTTAACGAAAATGATCTATTCAGCTGATAAGAGCCTTTTGATCGTGGTCGCTGCGGCGCTGGTGGATGCGCAGGGCCGCGTGCTTTTGGCCCAACGACCGGCCCATAAGAGCCTTGGAGGCTTGTGGGAATTTCCAGGCGGCAAGCTGGAACCGGGGGAAAGCCCGGCGGCGGCCCTGGCCCGGGAACTGGAGGAGGAGTTGGCGGTAAAGGTGGATGTGGAGGCGCTGGACCCTTTTGCTTTCGCAAGCCATGCCTATGAAGGCTTTCACCTGCTCATGCCGCTTTTCCTCACCCGTTGTTGGAATGGGGAGCCTCAAGCTTTAGAGGGGCAGGCTTTGGCCTGGGTTCTGCCTGCAGACATGCACGCCTATCCTATGCCAGCTGCGGATCTGCCGCTTGTGGCGAAGCTCAAGGCGCTCTGAGCCTATGCGGCCGCGCCTCGCCTTTCTGCAGGATCGCGCCGGCAAAACGGCCATCGAGTACAGCATGATCGCGGCTCTGATCGCGATCCTTCTGGTATCGGCCATCTCCAGTATGGGACTGAGCCTTGAGAAGATGATAACGCCCTTGGAAAAAGCGATCGGGGCCCCGAAGGCTTAGAGCCTTCCAGGCCTCCCTTTTGCTTAACGCTGCATAAGAAAAGCCAGAACCCAATTCGTGGCCATCACAAGACAAATCCATAAGCTGTGGAAAACATGGTGGCGAAAGGACTGGCGCAATAGACACGCGTGGCCCTCCAGGGCCGCGGTCGCCACGCCAGAACAAAGACGATTGCGCCGGTCGTGAAAAAGATAGAACCGTTGTGCAGCGGCAAAGCGTGAGCAAGCCCTGCAACGACACCGACGCACAGCGCTTGAACCAGGACCGGCGCGCCGAAAAGGCGCTTGATTCAGGGGCACGACGCCCTGACGGCGTTTTCAATAAGCGGAGCCCAAGGCCCCCCACGCACACGGAACCAGAGAAACTCGCTGGACAAAATCATAGGGGACCAGGGTTCGCGCATGCCATCGGGCAACATGGCGTTCATACCCGCTAGACCTGCCATCAGAAGCAAAATGGGGGCCTCAATCGTCAGCGTCAGGCGAAGCGCCTCCTCCAGTGGCGAGTACTGCGGCCCCGCACGCGTCAGGAGAATACCCTCAATCCGTGGAGGAAAGAGCGAGCCCCCCCTGAGCTTTTCTTACTCCGTTCACGGCTCCAGCTCGACATCCCAGTAGAGATAATCCAGCCAGCTTTCGTGCAGATAATGCGGCGGGAAGCGGCGTCCCATGGCCTGAAGGGCGTGCATGTGCGGACGATGGGGCTTGTGATGCGGGGTCATGCCGCTGTCCTTCGGCATTCGCCCCCCTTTGCGCAGATTGCAGGGGGCGCAGGCGGTGACGATGTTGTCCCAGGTCGTCAGACCGCCTTTGGAGCGGGGCACCAGGTGGTCAAAGGTCAAGTCTTCGCCTGATCCGCAATACTGGCAAGCGAACCCATCGCGCAAAAACACATTGAAGCGGGTGAAGGCCGGAGGACGATCCTGCTGAACGAACTCGCGAAGCGCGATGACCGAAGGCAGCGGCATCTCAAACGAGGGGGAGCGAACGACCTGATCATAGGACGCGATGACGACGACGCGTTCCAGAAAAACCGCCTTGATCACTTCCTGCCAGGGCCAGAGAGACAGCGGATAATAAGACAACGGCCGATAGTCGGCGTTAAGCACCAAGGCGGGCCAACCGGCGGGAGGAGCCTTTTGAACCTGCACCGGCGTCCCCTCACCGCACGCTGGGGGGTCGCGGCCGAGGGCCGCCAGGACGAAAGACCTGGGTTAAGGGCGCGGCCCAAACGATCAGAGGGAAGGCTCATCCTCCATGCACAAAGGTTTCACTAACGACCCCTACACCAAACCGGCATCTGACGCATCCGCAGAATACGGGATTCGCGGTGACAGGATCATGACGCCGCCGTCAGTTTGGCGGTCAGAACGGTTTTGAGGAAAACGCCGCCGAGCTCCAGGCCTTCAGGGCCGATAGAATGGGGCACGCCGTAGGAGATTCGCCACTGCGCCCCATGGCCAGCCGCTGCGAGGCCCTGCGCGGCGGCGAGAACCATCCCAACCGGGATCAGATCGTCCTCCGATCCATGGATCAAGAAGACGGGCGGTTTCGCTTTCATCTCCTCTTTCAGTCTCTCCGCGCCAGGTAGCGCACCGGAATAACCCAGGACCCCAGCGAGGCCTTCGGCCCGACGCAGCCCCACCTGCAACGCCATCATCGTTCCCTGGCTGAAGCCGACCAGGGCCAATCGAGTGGCAGGAAGCTGATAACGCGCCAGTTCGCGGTCCAGAAAGCGGTCAATGACGCCGGCAGCGCGGGCGGCGCCCTGGGCCATGAGCCGCGGATCGGCTTGGGTGAGGGGAAACCACTGAAAACCGCCCGGAGCGCCAGGGACGGGCTCGGGGGCGTTCGGCGCCAAGAACTGAGCGCCTGGCAAGGCTTTGGTCCAATAAGGCGCAAGGCTCATCAGGTCCGCGCCATTGGAGCCGTAGCCATGGAGAAACACGACAAGACTGTCTGGCTTGCCGCCGCGGGCGGGGGGTTGGCGGGGACCGTCGATGAACATGCCTGCTCTTCCTGCTTGCTTGCGGCTCAGATAGCACTTTCCTTCCGATTGTCGCGCGGGCCTTCCGATTGTCGCGCGGGCGGAAGGACAGGGTCGTCATGGGACTCAATCTGAGCTTGAAGCAGAGCGGAGACTGGTTCGCCCACGCCTTCAAGTCGGTCACGCAAGACCATCACCGGGAGCTTGTACCGCTCCTGTCACGCTACATCCCGGGGGACGGGGCTGTGATCGATGTCGGCGCGCATGCAGGACAGTTCGCGCGCATGTTCGCCGCCATCGCCAGGCGAGGCCATGTGTTCAGCTTCGAGCCGAGCCCTTATGCACGGTCGATCTTGCAGACGGCGCTCAGATGGCGGGCCGTGTCGAACGTCACAGTGGTGGCCAAGGGGCTGGGGGACAAGCCAGGGGTGTTGGAGCTCGCGACGCCGATCAAGCGCCGGGGCGGTCTCGGCTACGGCCTGGCGCATGTGGCCGCGGCGGGTGAAGACGCGGCAAGTCAGCGCAGGGACCGGGTGGAGATCACGACGCTCGACGCCTTTGTCTCCGAACACGGGCTCACGCGCGTCGATTTCATCAAGGTGGACGTCGAAGGCTTTGAGGGTCGCGTTTTGGCGGGCGCGGAGACGACGCTTCGGCAGTATCACCCTGCTCTGCTGTTGGAGCTGCACGCGGGCCATCTCGCCCGGGGCGGGGATACGGCGGAGGGCGTCGCAGACTTCCTTGCAGGGCTCGGGTATCGAGGCCTACGGGTGACGCCGGAGCCTGGTCTGACGGCGCCGGGCGATTGGACGGCGCCAGGGGATTTCTTGTTCACCGCGGGCTAAGCGATGAGCCTCGTCACACGCTTCGCCCCCTCGCCGACGGGCTTTTTGCACCTAGGCCACGCCTTTTCGGCGCTGACCGCCTTCGGCGCGGCCCAAGCCGCCGGCGGCGTGTTTCTCCTGCGGATCGAGGATCTCGACCAAGGCCGTTGTCGGCCGGCTTTCGAAACAGCAATCTTTGAGGATCTGGCTTGGCTTGGGCTTTCCTGGTCCCTCCCGGTCACGCGGCAGTCAGAGCACTTGGCGCGTTACGCCTCGGCGCTAAAGCGGTTTGCCGAACTCGGCCTTGTCTATCGTTGCTTCAAAAGCCGGCGATCCTTGTCGGCGGAGGCGGCGAACGCCCCGCACGGACCGGGAGAGGCTTTCACGGGCGCGCCACTGCCGGAGGCCGAGGAGTGTGCGCGGCTCGCGGAAGGTCAGGCTTTCGCCTGGCGGCTGTCGATCGCCGCCTGCCAAGCCTTTCTGGGGCCTCGATGGGAACGGCTGAGCTTTGAAGCGGACGGGACGCGCGTAACAGCAAAGCCAGGCGTTTTGGGCGACGCTATTCTTGGGCGAAAGGACTTTCCCGCGAGCTATCATCTCGCCAGCGTTATGGATGACGCAGCCCAAGGGGTGACAGATGTCATCAGGGGCGAAGATTTGCGCGAGGCGGCGCACCTGCATGCGCTTCTGCACGCTTTGCTCGAGCTGCCCAGCCCGCGGTATCGTCATCACCGGCTCATTTTAGGGCCGGACGGCAGACGGCTCGCGAAACGGGACCAAGCGGGAACCTTGCGGGCCCTGCGCGATGCTGGGGCGACGCCCGAAGGATTGCGGCGTCTGTTGGGACTGTGAGCGGCTTGTGACGGCCTTCGAGCTATGCAAAAACTCATTGCGACTTTCTTTCCATGCGGGTTTGTCGCATAACTCATGGCGATGGGCTCAGGACGGACGCGGCCATGGATTGGGGCAAACTCAAAACCTTTCACTATGCGGCGGAAACCGGAAGCCTTACGGCCGCAGCAGAGCGGCTAGGGGTCAGCCAATCGGCGGTGAGCCGGCAGATTGCAGCGCTCGAAAACGAAATCGGGGTGCCCTTGTTCCAGCGCCACGCTCGGGGTCTGCTGCTGACAGGGCCAGGCATGACGCTCCTGGAGCTGACCCGCGAGATGGCGGGCGCCGCACTGATTGCGGAATCGACCCTGAAAGACGCTAGAGAAAAGGTGATGGGCGATCTGAAAGTCACCGCTCCCATCGCTTTTGGCTCCACATGGCTCGCGCCGAGGCTTGCGGCTTTCACCACCGCATACCCTGAGACCCGGCTGCAGTTGATGCTGGACGACCGGGAATATGACCTCCTCAAACTCGAGGCTGAATGCGCTGTGCGTCTCTGGGCGGCGACGCACGCCGACCTCATTCAACGGAAAATCCTGGAAGTCCACGTCTCTCTGTACGCCTCGCGATCCTATATCGAGAGGCACGGGGCGCCGAAAGAGCTCGACGATCTCGATCACCACCGGGTTATCGCCTTCAAGAGCGCCAGCCCCAATCCCATGCGCGAGCTCGATTGGGCGATCCGGGCTGGGCGCGAGGACGCCAAGCCGCGTACACCGCTTCTTGAGATCAACAATGTCTATGGGATGTTTCAAGCGGTACGGTCGGGCATCGGGATCGCGAGCCTGCCAGACTATATGGCGCGAGGGGTCGATGACCTTGTGAAAATTCTACCGCACCAGGACGGCCCCTCCTTTGAAGTCTATTTCATTTATCCGAGCGATCTGAAACGCTCCAAGCGGATCGCAGCGTTCCGGCAGTTTCTGATCGAACAAGCGGCGAGCTGGGCAGAGTGATCGCCAAAGCGCGCCTCGCCGAGCCGGCGGGGCGAGGCGTCAAAGTCCTGCAGAGGATTGAAGGCGATCTCGGACAGGACGCGGAATAACGCAGAATCCTCGCTCATCTGGATGACGGCGCGCAATCGGGGAGGGCGACATTGGTGATTGCGGTCGCTCCCAAGTTCGTGCTGCGTGTCGCAAAACACCTGGGCTAGGGTTTTCCGATGACCACGCACGCACTTCGGGCGCGCTCTAGCCCTTGCGGTCAGCGCGCCCGAAACACTCCGTCAGGAATTGAGACCATTAGAGTGGGCGCACTCTCTTGTCCTTGGCTGTGAGAAGGACTTCGAACCCATCCCAAGCCTTGGTTGGTTCTCGTCGGCGCAGGTCGACCGCCGCCCGTTGATCGATTCGAAGAGCGAGGCTTTCAACAACCGCCGCATCGAAAAGCCGCTCAAACCACCAACGGACTTCTGCAAGGTCGACCGCTTGCGCCGTCTTCAGGCTTCCGCGCCTGACACAGAACGCACGCCAACGACGCTCCTGCAGCATTTGTCAGGCGGGCGCACGCCTGCATCAAAGGTCGATCAGGATGCAGCCGTCGCGACCATGGTCGGGCGCAACGGCGCCCGCCTCCGGAGGCAAGTCGCCGCGACGCGGCGCGCGATCGCTTGCGCCCAAGCCCTTCTCTATCAAGGCGCGGATCAAGTCAGGCCAGCTGGTGCTCGGGATTGCGCTCGGGGCAGAAGCCCGCGCGCCGCTGGCCGCCGACCGGGCGTCTCCCATGAAGATCCTGAGGATGATGCAGACCCGGCTCGCCTCGCGACCCGCCGCATGCGGGCCGCGGCCTTCAGGCCACTTTCACCCGGGTTGCAGCCTCCGGAAGGTCGGCGCCGAAAGCGCGCTGGTAGAATTCGGCCACGGTGGGGCGTTCGAGCTCGTCGCACTTGTTCAGGAATGTGAGCCGGAAGGCCTGGCCGATATCGCCGAAAATCTGAGCATTTTCGGCCCAGGTGATGACCGTGCGGGGGCTCATGACGGTTGAAATGTCGCCGTTCATGAAGGCATTGCGGGTCATATCGGCGACGCGGACCATCGCCTTGATCGTTTTTTTGCCTTCAGCGCTGTTGTAGGCTGGGGTTTTGGCCAGGACGATGGCCTCCTCGACGTCGTGCTCAAGATAATTCAGCGTGACAACCAACGACCAGCGATCCATTTGGGCCTGATTCAGCTGCTGGGCCCCGTGATAGAGCCCCGTTGTGTCGCCAAGGCCCACCGTATTGGTGGTGGCGAACAAGCGGAACTGCGGGTGCGGGGCGATGACCCGGCTTTGGTCAAGCAATGTCAGTTTGCCGGACGCCTCGAGCACACGCTGGATCACGAACATGACGTCGGGACGACCCGCGTCGTATTCGTCGAACACGATCGCCACAGGTCGCTGCAGCGCCCATGGCAGAATTCCTTCCCGGAATTCGGTGACCTGCTTGCCTTCTTTCAGAACGATCGCGTCTTTGCCCACCAAATCGATCCGGCTCACATGGCTGTCGAGATTCACCCGAACCATCGGCCAGTTGAGGCGGGCGGCGACCTGCTCGACATGGGTGGACTTGCCCGTCCCGTGGTATCCTTGAACCATGACACGACGGTTGAAAGCGAAACCTGCAAGGATCGCCTCGGTGGTCTGGGGATCGAATTTGTAGGCTTCGTCTACAGGCGGGACGTACTCGGTGCGGACCGAAAATGCGGGGATCTTCATATCGCTATCCACGCCGAAATCGCGGGCGGAGACGGTGCGGTCGGGCCTCAGGGCGTCAAGATCAGGCGTGCTCATGCTTTTCTCTAGGCTTGGCGAGCGCAGGGAGACAACCGCAAAGTGGAGCCCCGGGTCGAAGTGTAAAGGCCTGACGCTGCGGCGTCGTCAGGGCTGGCCATCAGAAGAGAGCCGACCAGAAAAGGATTGGGCGCATGCGTCTTCTCGGGTTTTGCGGCCGGGGCCCACGACAAGGCCGCGCGCGCGCTCCCTCGCGAGGCGTCGCTGCGCATGCGATGGAGACAATTTGAGCCGCTATTTTTTGGTTGTCGAGGACGGGGCGACCCGCAGCAGCGTCGCGGCGTTGGCGCTTCTGAGCCGCATGGGCGGAGCGGGTTCGCACCAACCACAAGGCCAAGGCGAGGCGGACGGCGTTCGCCTCCGAGGCTCGCGACGCGTCGAGCCGCGCCGTCATTGTCGAATCAGACTTGGGAACACGGCGGCGGCGATGAACCCCGCCAGACCAATGGCCCCCTGGGTGGTGCGAAAATGGGCCACAATGTCGGCTGCGGACCAGCCGCGGAGCAGCGCGCCAAGGGCGAATTCTGCGGCGAGCAAACACGTCAACCAAAAGACGCCCATCGCCGCACGGGGGGCGCCCGGAGGCAGGCCTGTGCGGCGGATGATCCAGCCGCACGCCCACCACAGAGCCGCGAGGATGAGCGGGAGTTCGACGAGCGTGGCCCAAACGGGTCCCACCTGGGGCGTCAACGCGGCCTCTCTGACTGCGCCAAACGCAAAACCACACGCCAGCGCCGCCATCCAATAAGCAGAAGTCGCGACCGCAAGGCGGCTCACACATGGCCCCCTGCTTTCAGAACCTGATAGGCGCGGACTGTTTTTCCTAGAAGCGCCTCGCAGGAGCGGTCGCCGCCATTGCTGTCGGGATGATATTTCTTGATCAGTTCAGCGTATTTCGCCCGAATCGCCGCACCATCGGCGTCCGTGTCGAGGCCCAGCGCGCCGAGGGCGAGCTCCTCAAGGCGCGAGAGATGTTTGCGGCGCTTGGCGCGGGGTTCGTCAGGGTTGCGGAAGGCGCCGAAGCCTGCGCCGCGCCCCCCCGCCATGGCGCGGCGGACGGCGGCCTCGCGGTCCTGGCGGCTGGCGGCGAAGCTCCAGGTGGGCCGATGCCCGTATTCTGCGGCCTTGGCGAAGCTTTCAAAGTCGTCGCCGCTCATCCCAGAGAAATAATTCCAGCGGCGGTTATAGTCGCCTGCATGTTCGATGCAGAAATACCAGAATTCTCCGGTCCGGTCCCGCCCTTTCGGCGCAGGATGGAAGCCAGCGCGCTGGCATCCCACATGGTCGCAAGGGCGCTCGCCCGAGGCGCGGGCCTGCTCTTCGGGAGCAGGCTTCTTCACCCGGACGTCGACGAACTTGGGACGGTATGTGAAAGCAGCGGTCATCGATGCGAATTTTGAAAATCGTCCTGGAAGATTGGCCAGCCGGGGCCGTCGCCACCGGGGGATCAGTATGGGGAAAAGCGGCGTGTCGGACAAGGAATTGACAGGAACGGAAAAAGGCGCCTCTCGCGGCGAGCGGATCGAGGCGCTGCTGCGGGCCGCCTTCTCTCCCTCGGCGTTGGCCGTGATCGACGACAGCGCCAATCACCATGGGCACGTGGGCGCGCGCTTGGGCGGGGAAACCCACTATCGAGTGCTTATGCGGGCGGCGGCGTTTGCCCCGATGAGCCGGATTGAGCGGCAGCGAGCGGTGAACCGGGTGCTGCAAAAAGAGTTCGAGACGGGCCTGCACGCGCTGACTTTGGACGTCAGTCCCGAAGCCTAGAAGTCCTGCTGCGTCGCCAAACCCCAACCGCGAGGTTCAGAGCCCGACCGCGCCGGTTCAGCGGAGCGACGGCAGCCACAAGATCAAGGGCTTCGGTCTGAGCGCGATTGCGGCCTGGGAAAGACCCGCCCCACGCCCTTTGAAAGGGAGGCGTCGCGGGGACCAGATTGGCGCCCCCTTTTCACGGCCATATGGCTTGCGCACGGCGCAGCGTTCAGGCGGCGTCCTCATCCTGGTCGGAGCTGACCTCCCGCTCAATGCGCAAGGCCGTAATCTGATTGCGATTGCGGCGTAGAACCTGAAACCGATACCCATGGAACGCAAATCTTTGACCCGGATCCGGAATGGTTTCGGCTTCATGGATGACAAGCCCCGCCACGGTCACGGCTTCATCGTCGGGCAAATCCCAATTCAGCATCCGGTTCAGATCGCGGATCGGGACCACGCCGTCAACATTAACCGACCCATCGGGCTGGGGGCGCACGCCCTGGACGGCGATATCGTGTTCGTCTTTGATGTCGCCGACGATCTCTTCCAGGATGTCTTCCAAGGTCACGAGGCCTTTCAAGGCCCCATACTCGTCCACAACCAGCGCAAAGTGCTCGCGGCGGCGAAGGAATTCGGCCAATTGGTCTTCGGCGCTGGTGGGTTCTGGGACGAACCATGGCTCCCGCATCACCTCGCAAACGACAATGCCGTCGCGACCATTTTCGCTGATGGCGCGAAGCAAATCGCGCGCATGCAGCACGCCGACGATGTTTTCAGGATTGTCCTGATAGAGTGGGATGCGGGTGTGGCTTGAGGCCATGGCCTGGGCGACAACCTCCCGGGGGGGCAAGGTCACATCGAGCATTTTAATGGCTTTGCGGTGGATCATCACGTCCGCCACCGTCAGATCGCCCAGCTCAAGCGCGCCGCGGAGACGGTCGCGCACCTCGGTCTCCACCGCGCCTTCCTCGGCGTGAAGCTCCACAGCGCCGCGGATTTCCTCCACCGCTGCATAAGGATCTGGGGCGGACGTCGAGGTGACGCCAAAGAGCGCGAGGGTGCGGCGGACAATAAACGTCACGGCGGAGACAACCGGAGACAAAAGCCACACAAAAAACTGCGCCAGCGGCGCGACCCGCACTGCGGTCTTGTCCGGAAAAGCGATGGCGTAGGTCTTGGGCAGCACCTCGGCGAAAATGAGCACCAGAACCGTGGTGACTGCGGTGGCGACAGCCACGCCAAACTGGCCCAACGGCGCGGTGAGGAGCGCTGTGGTGAGGGCTGCGGCGAGCGTATTGAGGAGATTGTTGCCCAATAGCAGCGCGCCGATGGTGCGTTCACGGCGTTCCAATAGCTGGTTCACCCGTTTCGCGCCGCCGTCGCCATCCCTCTCCAACTGGTGCATCCGGGCGCGGGAGGCGGCGGTCAAGCCCGTCTCCGCCGCGGAAAAAAACCCGGAAATCAGAGCCAGAACAAAAGCGGACAGGGCCGCAACCCCGATAGCGGTCAGTACGACCCCGAGCTCCATGATGATTAGCCTTCGCCGAAGATCTCGTTGAGATACGCCAGGATCGACGCGAAATCGACCCCTGGGACGATTTTCGCCCGACCGATCCCCTCGGTGAGGATGAGGGTGAGCTTGCCGCCCGAGGCCTTCTTGTCCTGCGCCATCGCTTCGAGCACGGCCTCTGGAGCGAAGGGCCCCCCGGGGAGCTTGCGCGGATCGATTTGGAAGCCCACAGCCTCAAGAAGCGTTGCGACCTCATGGGCTTCGGCCTCAGGGCAAAGGCCGATGCGGGCGGAATAATCGAAAGCCAAGGCCATGCCGCAGGCGACGGCCTCGCCATGGAGCAGGCGACCGTCATAGCCGGCAAGAGCTTCAAATCCGTGCGCGAACGTATGGCCCAGATTGAGCAAAGCCCGCAGGCCCGCGGTCTCGCGTTCGTCGGCGGCGACGATGGCGGCCTTGCTCCTGATCGAAGTCGTCACCGCATGGGCGAGGGTTGCAGAACCGCCCCCAACCAGGGCGGCGCCCTCGGCTTTCAGCCAGTCAAAAAAAGGCCGATTATTGATGAGACCATATTTAATCACTTCGGCGAAGCCAGCCCGCCTTTCGCGCAAAGGCAGGGTGTCGAGGACCGCATAGTCGACCAAAACCGCCCGGGGCTGGTGGAACAGCCCCACAAGATTCTTGCCAGCCTCGATGTCGATCGCTGTCTTCCCGCCGACGGCGCTGTCGACTTGCGCGAGCAGGGTCGTGGGGATTTGGACAAAGTCCATGCCGCGCTTGAAGACGCCCGCTGCGAAACCGGCGAGGTCGCCGATGACGCCGCCGCCCAGGGCCACAATCAAATCTTGACGCTCCGCCCGTTCGGCGGCCAGAGCGTCGATGAGGGCGGCCAAGCCGCCCCAGCTTTTGGTTTGCTCGCCGGCTTCCAGCTGGAGGGGAATGACGCGGAGGCCCGCATCCTCCAGCCCTGAGACGGCAGCGGGGCCCCATAGAGGGCCAACATGGCTGTCGGTGACCAGAAACACCCGCCGTGTTGGCGCGAAAGGCGCGCAGACTTCGCCCGCTTGGGCGATCAGGCCGAAACCGCAGCTGATGCGATAGCTTCGGTCGCCGAGGCCGATCGGGATCACGGTTGCCGCTTGCATGGCTTCCAAGCGCTTGGTTTCGGAGCTCATGGGGACGCTTTGGAGAAAAAGGGGGCGATTTGGGTCAGGACCGCCTGAACGGCGACGCTTTGGGGGCCTTGGTTGGAATGCACCATCAAGTCAGCTTCGGCATAGACAGGCTCGCGCTGAGCGAGGAGCTCGCTCATGGCGGCTCGAGGGTCAGGGACCTGCAGCAGAGGCCGCGTTGGCCGGCGCAGCACACGCCGCATCAAAACGTCGAGATCGGCCCTAAGCCAGATCGACAAGGCGCTTTTTTTGATGACGGCGCGGGTCTCAGAATCCATGAACGCACCGCCGCCTGCAGCGAGCACATGGGGGGGACCCTCCAAGAGTCGTTTGATCACCTGACGCTCGCCACGGCGGAACTCGGCCTCGCCGTGGCGTTCGAAAATCTCTGAAACGCTTAATCCAGCCGCCTTCTCAATCTCCTCATCGGCGTCCCGGAACGGCAAGCTCAGGACCTCCGCCAAGCGGCGGCCAACAGAGGTCTTTCCCGCCCCCATCATGCCGACAAGGACGATGGGGCGGTCAATGGCCAACGCCTGCCCGGCCGAAGGCGCAGCGGCCGACGCCGGCGCGGTTGGCGAAAGGGGATCGACACTGGCCCTGAACCTGTTCATTCCATTGACTCGGGTCATCCGTTGCGGATGTTCATTGCGGCCGCTTGGAGGCCTTTGGGATGAAGGCGAGCAAGACCGCTCGCCTCAGAGATGACATGATGAAGCGTCGTCATAGTGTGCAGTCAATCATGTCGGCCTGCAATCTTTGGGCCTTTTTTTGAGGGATGAAGGCGGATGAACAGCACGGCTCGCTGGGAGGTTGAGGGGTGAAACGACGTCGGCGCCGCCGCAGCGGCGGGGGTCTCTCTCCCCGCCTTTGGCAGATCGGGGGCGGCGTGGCCGTTCTGGTCTTGATAGGCGGGTTTTTCTTCTTCTTGAATTTGGCGGACCGAACCGTGCCCGCGCGCGAGGAGGTGAGGATCGCCCTTCCCGACGCGTTCGGCGACCGCACCGAGCCCGCTCCCGGGGAGACGAACCGATGAGGCCCCTTCCGCGTCTGACAGTCCTTGGGGCAGCGCTCGCCATGCTTGCGGCCGGGGCGCCCGCCGCGACAGCGCAAACGCGCCCTTCCATCGAAGTTGAGGCGCTGACCGAGCTCAATGCCTGGAGCGTCGGCTCGATCGCCCCGTCTTCGGGAGGCCTGCCCCGAACCTTGTGGCTCGATAGCGATCCGGACGCTCTGCAGGCGCTCTTTGACAGGGCGCCTGGCGATTTCGCTTCGCCAGCGGCCCGCTCTTTGGCGCGCCGCGCGTTGGCGTCGGCGGCGGAAGCGCCCCTGGGAGATCCGGCGGAAGCCAGCCGGAAGCGGTTTGAAGCGCTGGGCCGGATGGGGGCCGTGGACGATCTTTTGATCATGGCGCGGCCGGCGGCCATCGCTTCAGACCCCACCATTGCGCAGTTCGCGGCCCAAGCCGAGTTGGCGCGCGGCGATCTCGGCGGGGCCTGTCTCCGGGCGCAAGCTGCAGGCTCGGCCTATCTGTTGCGGCTGCGGGCGTTCTGCGCCGCGGTCGAAGGCAATATCGGCGCCTTGGACCTCACGCTTTCGCTCCTGCGGGAAACCGGGGAAGCGCGGGACCCTTGGTTTGAACAAGCCTTGGCCGTGATCGGAGGCGCGCCGCCGGCGCGTCCTCCGGCCGCGCGCTTCGACACAAGCCTTAACACCTGGCTGTCGCTGGCGGGGCGCTTGACCCCTGCCCGCAATGCTTTGAACGGCGCCTCAACGCTGGCTCTGGTGGCGCTTGCGTCCGCTGATCGCGGTGACGCGCGTCTGCGGGCGGAAGCAGGTCTCGCCGCTTTGGGGCGGAGCGCCATGGAGCCCGCATTGACGCGAACCCTTTATCGGGCCGCGCTGGCCACTGGCGACGCCAGAACTGCGCCGCCCTTGGGCCTCGCGATCGCTCAAGCCGAGGCACTTCCTGGCGGCCTCGAGGCGGCGACAGCAATCGCTTCGGTCCTCGGCGCAGCGCGCAGCCAAAGCGAGTTCATCGCAATCTCCCGGATTTTTCGCGATGATCTGTCGGCGCTTTCCTCAGCGCCCGATGCGGCGACAGGGGTCACGCTGGCGCGGGGAGCGCTTGCAGCGGGCGACAGCAGCACAGGTCTGCGGCTCCTCGATCTCGCTCAGGCCGCGGGAGCGGAGCAATCGGCCTTAGGCTCGCTTCGCGCGGCGGCTTGGGTAGGCGTTCGGGGTCTCACAGAAGCGCAAGCGGCCTTGGTGGTGCGGCGACGGATCGACGATGGGACCGGCGGCGGACCAGCAATGAGGGACGTCTTGATCCTACAGGCGCTCGGCTTCCCGGTGGACGCCTCGGTGCGGCGCGCGCAACTTGGGCAATCGCCAACCGGGGGACGGCCCGCTGACGGCGCTGTGATCGCCGCGCTTCAAAGCGCCGCTGAAGCTCAAGCCGTCGGGGAAGTGGCCTTGCTGGCCGCCATCGCCGCTTCGGGCGGGGCGGACACGCTTGATGGCCAAAGCCTGTGGGTTATCATCAACGCCCTGCGGCTTGTGGGCCTGGAAGACGCCGCGCAGGCGATCGGCATGGAAGCGCTTCTGATTCGGCCCGCATGAACGACGCCGCACGCATCGAAGCCTTCTTGGAAATGATGAGCGCTGAACGCGGCGCAGCCGTCAATACGCTCAGCGCTTATTCGAAAGACCTAGAGGACGCGGCGCGCTTTATGGCCGCGGCCGGGGGATCATTGGTCGGGTCGAAGCCTGAAGATATTAGCGCCTATCTCGCGGCGTTGGCGCAGCGTGGACTGTCGTCGCGAACGACGGCGCGGCGGCTTTCAGCCTTAAAACAGTTTTTTCGGTTCGATATGTCGGAGGGCCTCAGGGCGGACGACCCCACAACCGATATCGGGGGGCCGAAGCTCACCCCCGGGCTGCCAAGGGTGTTCGACGCAGACGCTATCGCGCGGCTCATCGAGGCCGCGGCGGCGGCTCCGGGTTCTTCTGGTCTGCGCAACCGGGCGCTTTTGGAACTGCTTTACGGAGCGGGCCTGAGGGTGAGCGAACTCGTTGGAATGCCTTTATTGGCCACGCCGAAATCCGGCGCCTCGGCCATGATGATGAAGGGCAAAGGCGGGAGGGAGAGGCTTGTGGTTCTGAGCCGGCCTGCGCTTGCGGCGATCGAGGCCTGGCTTCCGGCGCGAGAGGTTCTGCTCAAAAAAGCCCAATCGCCAAAGGCGGCCCGGTATCTGTTTCCCTCCGCCACGGCGGCGGACGGCAAGCTGACCCGCCGGCGGGTCGGGCAGATCATCGATGCTGCAGCGCTCGCTTGCGGGCTCGATCCGGACGCGGTGAGCCCGCACATGCTGCGGCACGCCTTCGCCACCCATTTGATGGAAGGCGGGGCTGATCTGCGGACGGTGCAAAGCCTCCTCGGTCACGCCGATATCGCCACGACGCAGATTTACACCCATGTGGCGCAAGGCAGGCTGAAGGCGTTGGTTGAGACCAAGCATCCCTTGGCCAAGAAGAAGAGCTGATCAAGGCGCGTTCTTTAGGCTTTGAGACGATAGCCGGTCCGGAAAATCCACCAGACGAGGGATAGGCACAGGGCGAGGAACCCCGTGATCATGGTCAGGCTCACCCAGACCGGGACGTCGGCGGTTCCATAAAAACTCCACCGAAAACCGTTGATGAGATAGACGACGGGGTTGAACAAAGCCACCGTACGCCAGAACTCGGGCAGCATGCCGATGGAGTAAAACGCACCGCCCAAAAAAGTCAGCGGCGTGATAATCAGCAAAGGCGCGATGGAAAGCTTCTCCCAATTGTCGGCCCAAACGCCCAAGACGAAGCCAAAGAGGCAAAAAGTGAAGGCCGTCAGCACAAGAAAGGCCGCCATGAGGATCGGGTTTTGGATCTCATAGGGGACAAACAATCTCGCTGTCATCAGAATGACAGCGCCGATGACAATGCTTTTGGTCGTCGCCGCGCCGACAAAGCCGAGCACCACCTCAAAGGGCGACACCGGCGCCGACAGGATCTCGTAAATCGCGCCAGACCATTTCGGCATATAGATCCCGAAAGAGGCATTGGAGACGCTTTCGGTGAGGATCGACAGCATCACGAGCCCCGGCACAATGAACGCGCCATAGGAGACTCCCTCAATGACGCCCATCTGGCCGCCGATCGCCGCTCCGAAGACAATAAAATAAAGCGATGTGGACAGCACAGGTGAAAAGAGACTCTGGCCGAGGGTGCGGAACCAGCGCGCCATTTCGAAGTGATAGATGGCTTGGACGGCGTGGAGGTTCATGGAATTTGGCTCACCAGGCTCACGAAAATGTCCTCAAGCGAGCTTTGCTCGGTGTGGAGATCCTTGTAGTCGACGCCGACCGCTTCGAGGCTGCGCAACAGGCGAGACACGCCTGTATCTTCCGCGACGCTGTCAAACGCATAGACGAGGCGACGGCCGTCCTGTTCCAGGGTCAGGTTGAAATCGGCCAGGCGCGGATCGATCGAAGCGAGCGGCTGGGCCAGATGAAGTTTAAGCTTTCGGCCTCCGAGCCGCTTCATCAAGGTCGTTTTCTCTTCGACCAAAATCAAGCGGCCCTTGTTGATGACGCCGATGCGGTCGGCCAATTCCTCGGCCTCTTCAATATAGTGCGTCGTCAAGATGATGGTCACGCCTGAATCTCTGAGCCCCCGGACCATGGCCCACATGTCGCGACGCAGCTCCACGTCCACGCCGGCGCTAGGTTCATCAAGGAACAGGATCGAAGGCTCGTGGCTCAAGGCCTTGGCGATCATCAGCCTGCGTTTCATGCCGCCGGACAGGGTCTGGATTTTGGCTTCGCGCTTTTCCCAAAGGGACAGGGATTTCAGCACTTTTTCTAAATGCGCGTCGTTGCGGGAGAGGCCAAACAGACCCCTGGAGAAGCGCATTGTGGCCCAGACCGTCTCAAAAGAATCCGTCGAGACCTCTTGAGGAACAAGGCCGATCTTGGCCCGCGCCCGCCGATATTGGCGGACGGTGTCTGCACCGTCGGCGATGATGCGGCCAGCTTCCAAACGGACCGTGCCGCACACAAGGCCGATCAAGCTCGTCTTGCCCGCCCCATTGGGTCCAAGAAGCGCGAAAATCTCGCCGCGGTTGATGCTTAAATCAGTGGGCTGCAAAGCCTGCACGCCGGTGGCGTAAGTCTTGGACACGCCCTCGATGGAGAGGATGACGGACACGAATTCTTTCTCTCACAGATGCGGCCTCTCGTTTGGAGGGTCGACCCGTTTCGGTCAAGGTTCGCCGCCCATCGCCTGGGAGTCCATCATCTCTGCGGCGAGGGCTTCGAGAATGGCTTCGTCCGCGGCGCCGAAGACCGGCTCGCGACCGATTTCAAGCATCATGGGGACCGCGAATGGGGAGATCCGGCTCAGACGGGCGTGGGTGATCTTGCCGCGGATACGCGCGAGCAGAGCGCCCAAGCGCCTCAAATCGAGAAAGCCGTCGCCAGCGTCTTGGAAGGCTGCGCGGAGCAGAACATGGTCGGGCTCGTGTCGCCTGAGGACGTCGTAGATCAAATCCGCCGAGAAGGTGACCTGACGACCGGTTTTCTCAAGGCCCGGCGCCTTCCTGTCGATCATGCCGGCAATGACGGCGCAGTCGCGGAAGGTGCGCTTCATCAGCGCGCTTTCACCGAGCCAGCTCTCAAGATCGTCGCCCAGCATGTCCTCTGCGAAAAGATCGTCGAAATCAAGCCCGGCCATATCCTCAAGGGCCCAGACGCTGAGCGCATATTCGCTCGCCACAAAACCCATGGGCTTTGCTCCTGCGCGCTCAAGGCGGCGGCTCAAAAGCATACCGAGGGTCTGGTGCGCAAGACGGCCGTCAAAGGGATAGGCGAGCAAGTAGTATTTGTCCGCGCGCGGAAACGTCTCGATCAGCAAATGATCCGGTTTTGGCATCATCGAGACGCTCTGCTGCAGCCGGAGCCACTCGCTCACCTGCTCCGGAAGACGGTCCCAGGAAGAGGAATCATGAAGCATCGCTCGGACGCGACCGGCGAGGAATGTCGACAAAGGAAACTTGCCGCCAGCATAGCTTGGGATCCGTGGCGGTTGGTCTGATGGCGCCCGAGCGACAAGGCAGTCGAGGTCGCGCAGGCCTACAAAACGCAGGACTTCGCCGGCGAAAAGAAATGTGTCGCCGGGGGTGAGGCCTTCGACAAACCATTCTTCGATCTGGCCCAATCTCCGGCCGGGGATCCCTTGCGATGTTCGCCTTTCGCCACTCCCGCTCCTCGAAACGAGCCTGACATCCAGCATCGCGGCCTCGATAATCGCCCCGACATTCATCCGGTGCTGTTGAGCGATTGCAGGACTTTTCGCACGCCAGCGTTTCGTTTTCGGATCCCAGATGATCCTCCGAAAACGATCATAAGCCTTGAGCGCGTAACCGCCGACGGCGACGAAATCCAGCACCTTGTCGAACTCCGAACGCGGAAGGGCCTTGTACGGATCAGCGGCGATGACGGCCTTGTAGAGTTCGTCTTCGTCGAAGGGGTCACCGCAGGCGCAGCCCATGATGTGCTGCGCCAGGCAGTCGAGACCGCCAATGCGCATGGGCGCCCCGTCCATCGCTCCTTCGGCCACAGCGTCACGGGCGGCGCGGCATTCGAGCACCTCGAAGCGGTTTGTCGGCACCAAAAGCGCGCGGGACGGCTCGTGCAGTCGGTGGTTGGCGCGGCCGATGCGCTGGACAAGGCGCGCCGCGCCCTTGGGCGCGCCGAGCTGGATCACAAGGTCCACGTCGCCCCAATCGACGCCGAGATCGAGCGTTGAGGTGCACACCACGGCCTGGAGCAGACCCTTGGCCATGGCGGTCTCCACCTTTCGGCGCTGCTCCACGTCGAGACTGCCATGATGCAAGGCTATGGCGAGGCCATCGTCATTGACGCGCCAGAGCTCCTGGAAAACCAACTCGGCCTGAGCGCGGGTGTTGACAAAGACCAGCGCCGTCCGGGCCTGTTTGATCGCCTCGTAGACCTCAGCCATGGCGTGGCGGCCTGTGTGGCCCGCCCAGGGGATGCGGCCTTGGGCGTCGAGCACGTCGACGATGGGGGCCGCGCCGCCTCCGACGTGCAGGACCTCGACTTCGGGGCCGATCCAGCGCGCCAAGGCCTGGGGCTCGGCGACGGTGGCTGAGAGCCCCACGCGTCGGCATCTCGGCGCCCAGACAGAGACCTGGGAAAGAGCCAAGGCCATGAGATCGCCTCGTTTTGTGGGGGCCAGCGCGTGGACCTCGTCGATGATGACGGCCTCGACATCTTCAAAAAAGGCGCGGGCATGGCCCGAAGCCATCAGAAGGCAGAGCTGTTCGGGGGTGGTGAGCAGGATGTCCGGCGGCCTCGCGCGCTGGCGCAGGCGTTTGGCGGGCGGGGTGTCGCCAGTGCGGGTCTCGATGCGCAGCGGAAGACCCATTTCGGCCACCGGCGCCTGCAGATTGCGATGGATGTCGGCTGTCAGGGCTTTCAGGGGCGACAGATAAAGCGTGTGCAAACGATGGGGACGCTCGGCGGGCTGGTCCGCCAAGGCGATCAGGCTGGGGAGAAAGCCCGCCATGGTTTTGCCTGCGCCAGGCGGCGCGATGAGCAGGGTCGACAAGCCGGCAAGGCCGCGCTCGGCCAAGGCCAATTGGTGAGGACGGGGGGTCCAGCCGCGGGCGGCGAACCAAGCGTTGAACCGAAAGGGGAGAGCGAAGTCGGGCATGAGCGCGGAGTTTTAGCAAACCAATCCTGCGCAAGGAAACGCGAGCGCTTAAGAGCATGACGCCGCCTCGGCCTGCGCTGCCTCCCCCACGATCCTAACGCGTCGCCGCACATCGCGGCCAGCTTCGGCCTTCGCCTTGTCGCGCTTGGTCTGCTCTTTAGGGCTGATCTGATGCTTGAAGCCTTCGGAGCTCTTTGGCGGTTAGCGTTTTTGGCCCCACAGGATCGCCCCACAATTAAGCTTTTAGGCAAAGGCTTAAGCAGACATGCAGGTCACGATTTTCTGGTTTTTCGCCTCTGGTTTTTAGCGCTCGCGCGATTGCCGATCGGACCCACGCTCGCCATGTCGCTCCAGATGCGCCCACAGGACCTCCTCATCCCCCGCCCCGAAGGCCTCTACTGTCCCCCTGGGGATTTTTACATAGACCCTGTTCGGCCAGTCGACCGGGCGGTCATCACCCACGGCCATTCCGACCACGCCCGAGCCGGGCACCAAAGCGTCCTCGCAACGCCCGAGACGCTTGCGATCATGACGGCGCGCTATGGCGAAGGGTTCTGCGCGCAGGCGCAGGGCCTTGCTTATGGCGAAAGGGTCAACCACCAGGGCGTGAGCGTGCGGCTTTCTCCGGCGGGGCATGTGATGGGCAGCGCCCAGGCGGTGGTGGAGCGCCAAGGACTGCGGATTGTGGTGTCTGGAGACTTCAAAAGGCGGAGAGACCCGACATGCGCCTCCTTTGAACCTGTGCCGTGCGACGTGTTCATCAGCGAGGCCACCTTCGCCCTCCCCATTTTCACCCATCCTGATGATCGGGAGGAGGCGGCCAAGCTTTTGCGTTCGGTGGCGGCCCATCCGGAGCGGACCCACCTCCTTGGCGCCTACGCCTTGGGTAAGGCGCAGAGGCTGATCGTTCTGTTGCGGGAAGCAGGTTATGGAGAAACCATTTTTCTCCATGGGGCGATGGAGCGCCTTTGTCGGCTCTATGAGTCCTTTGGAGTGGCTTTAGGGCCGCTGGCGCCGGCGACGATCGCCGATCGGGGGACGAGGCGGGATTTCGCGGGCAAAATCGTCATCGCTCCGCCCTCGGCTTTCGCTGACCGCTGGGCGCAGCGGTTTTGCGACCCGGTCGACTGTTTCGCCTCTGGCTGGATGCGGGTGAAACAGCGGGCCAAGCAACGAGGGGTGGAGCTGCCGCTCATCATATCTGACCATGCCGACTGGCAGGAATTAACGCGCACCGCGCTTGAAGTCGCCCCACAGGAGCTTTGGATCACGCATGGGCGGGACGACGCGCTCGCGCACTGGGCCAAAGGCCAAGGACTGACGGCGCGGCCTTTGCGGCTTGTCGGCTATGACGATGAAGCAGAGTGATCAGCGCAGCCGTTTGGCGAAAAAGGTCAAAATCTCATCCAAGGCGGCCCGGGTGGGCTCGCCGGGCTCGTCGATCAGATGGATTGTGAGGACGCTGTGAGGCTTGACCGGGGCGCCCTGCTTGGCGGCTTCGTCAGGCAGAGTGCGCGCCTGAAGCCGGGAGCCCAGGGCTGCAGAAAGCGCGTCGAAACGCGCGGCGGGACAAAGCCGGTCGCCCGCGAAGCGATAGGCCAGCACCGTCAGGTCCTCTCTCTGCAGCCGATCGGCGACGGCTTGCAGGTCCTGCGGGCTGATGTGAAGCCCAGCGGCGTCATTCACCGGCAGAGAGGGCTGGGCCAGGACCGGCGCCAGCATGGCGGGCTCCAGCATCATTGCGAGGGCGAAATTCCCGGTCAGACACATGCCCACGGCGCCCACTCCCCTGCCGCCGCATTCCTTGTGCGCCAGGGCGGCCAGGTCCCGAAGCCAGTTCACGATTGGACTTGTTTGGTCGCCAGAGGAGAACAGGCGGAACTCTTTGCTGATGCAAATCTTCAAGGCCGAGACCAGCATATAGCCATTGTCAAAAGGTTTGCCTGGGACCCCGAAGAGGTCGGGCATATAAACTGTGAAACCCGCGTCGCGCACATAACGGGCGAAGCGGCCGACTTCGGGCGTGATCCCCGGCAGCTCACTCATGACGAGAACCCCAGGGCCCTCGCCCGCGACGAAGACCCGTCTGACGTCGCCGCCAAAGGCGATTTGCCGCGCTGTGAAATCGGCGAGCCTGTCCCATTCCTTGAGGACCCCAGAACCCATATGATGCTTCCTTTCCGCCACAGCTTTGTGTGATCGCGTGCCCAGATGAAGTTCTTAGACCAATGCAAGATTTTTGTCCGTTCCGGCGATGGGGGGGCGGGGGCGGTAAGCTTCAGACGAGAGAAATTCATCCCCTATGGAGGTCCGGACGGGGGCGATGGAGGCAAGGGCGGAGACGTCGTCTTGGAGGCGGCGGAGGGGCTCAATACGCTGATCGATTTCCGTTACAAACAGCACTTCAAGGCCGAGACCGGAGGCCATGGCATGGGCCAGAACCGGCACGGGGCGAACGGGGATGACTTGATCCTGAAGGCGCCGGTGGGCACGCAGGTTTTGGACGAGGACAAAGAAACAGTGCTCGCAGACCTGACCAGGGCCGGCCAACGCGTCATTCTCGCCCGCGGCGGCAATGGCGGCTTCGGCAACGCCCACTTCAAGGGACCTGTCAACCAAGCCCCGCGGCGGGCCAATCCAGGCCTTGAAGGCCAGGAGCGCTGGGTCTGGCTGCGGCTTAAACTCATTGCGGATGCTGGGCTTGTTGGGCTGCCAAACGCGGGGAAAAGTACATTGCTGCGGGCGGTGTCGGCAGCGACGCCGAAAGTGGCGGCTTATCCTTTCACGACGCTCCATCCGCATTTGGGCGTCATCGATCTTGGCGAGGGAGCGCGATTTGTGCTGGCCGATATCCCTGGGCTGATCGAAGGGGCGGCGGAGGGCGCAGGCCTCGGCGTTCGATTTCTGGGACATGTGGAGCGCTGCGCCGTGCTTGTTCATTTGATCGACGCCACTGCGGAGAGCCCCACCAAAGCCTATCGCGTCGTGCGTCGGGAAATCGAGGCTTATGGCTTCGGGCTGGCCGACAAGCCCGAAATCGTGGCGCTCAACAAAATCGACGCGCTCACGCCTGCGGAGGCCAATCGCAAGCGCAGCGCGCTGTCGCGGGCGATCGGCAAACCGGTCAGGCTTTTATCTGGGGTGTCTTTGGAGGGCGTGCGGGAGTTGACCATCGAGGTCGCTCAGCAGGTACAAGCATCGCGACCGGCTGCTAAGGCCGAGATCCGCACGCAGGACTGGATCCCGTGATCTTCCTCCGAAAGACCATAGAGATGAGCAGGACAATGGTCGGCGCACTCCTCTTTTGGGCGCGGGAGAAGCGGGCCGCTGGGCGACAGCCTATTAAGGCCGCCGCGCCTTCTTCGCCGCTGGTTCGACACTGTGGGGGGCGCACGGAAGCGATCTCGTCGGTTAAGGTAGACAATGACGTCGTCGCCCAGGCGGTGCGCGTCGGTCTCACGCGGAAAAACCGCGTGCGGCGCTTCTTGCAGGCGGCGCGGATGCGAACCGTCCGGGTTTTGAACGCTCTCTGCGCCCTTGTCGGCTTGGCGGCGCCGGAAAAGGATGCGCTGCAGGGAGATGCGCTGCAGGGAGATGCGTTTCGGGGAGCTGGGCCGCAGGAGGACGGACGGCGAGAGAGCGACCGTCCAGGATCGGCGATCCTGTCGCCTAAGCTCGTCTTTCTTGTTCGAGCGCCTTGGCGGGCGCGGGCGCGCGCTTCTTGCAGATCGACGGCGGGCGGCGGGCGGCGGGCGTTCGAGGACGTCCTGTGACGGGCGTGGAGACGGTCCGTTCGGCGCGGCGGGTCGTGGTGAAAATTGGCTCTTCGCTTTTGATCGGGCCGGATGGCGCGGCGCGCAAGGACTGGATGGGGAGCGTCGCGGCCGACATCGCCTCGCTCAAGGCGCAGGGCTGTGAGACGGCGATCGTTTCTTCGGGCGCGGTCGCCTTGGGCCGAGCGGCGTTGAAGCTTTCGGGCAAGCTGAAACTTGAAGAGAAGCAAGCCGCGGCGGCGGCCGGGCAAGCCCGCCTCATGCGCGCCTGGGAGGAGGCGTTCGAGCCGCATGGCGTCCCCGTCGCCCAAGCGCTGCTGACGCCTGACGACACCGAACGACGCAGGCGATGGCTCAACGCTCGGGCGACGCTGGGCGCCCTGCTCGGCCGCGGCGCCATGCCGATCATCAACGAGAACGACACGGTGGCGACGCAGGAGCTGCGCTACGGCGACAATGACCGGTTGGCGGCGCGGGTGGCGCAAATGATCTCGGCGGACGCGCTGATCCTGTTCTCCGACGTCGACGGACTTTACACCGCAAACCCAAGCACCGACCCTGCCGCGCAGCGCCTGGCTCAGGTGACTTCGCTCACCCCAGCGATCATGGCGATGGCGGGGGACGCATCCTCGCCGGTCGGATCGGGGGGAATGCGGACCAAACTCGAAGCCGCAAGAATCGCTGGCGAGGCAGGGTGCGCCACCATCATCGCCAAGGGGGGGGACGAAAACCCGCTGGCGGCTCTTCTCGCCGGCGCGCCGCATACCTTTATTCACGCGAGCGCAGAGCCGCGGGCGGCCTACAAAGCCTGGATCGCGGGAGCGCTGTCGCCGCAAGGGGCGGTGGTCGTCGATGCGGGCGCGGCGTTGGCCCTGAAGATGGGAAAAAGCCTTCTCCCTGCTGGGGTGACCGCCGTGCGCGGTCCGTTCGAAAAAGGCGACGCCGTCCGGATCTTGGGGCCAGGCGGGGAAGAGATCGGCCGGGGGCTCGCGCGTTATGACAGCGTCGACGCTGACGCCATCAAAGGACTTCAAAGCGAAGCCATCGAGAGCGTGTTGGGTTACGCCGCCGGAGCGACGCTCATCCATGCCGACGATATCGCGCCGGCAAGCTGATCACATGGGGTGGGAGAGAAGCTGATCGATCATCTGCTCGGCGCGGGGATCTGTCCAATAGGGCCTCGCCGCGGCGCCAAGGACAGCTGCGCCGACGATCCGACCGAGATCGCGTCCCGTGGAGTCAATCAGGGTGCTTGAAGGCAGCGCCGTTCGGTTGCTTTGGGCGCCCGATCCAAAATAGCGGACAAACGCCTGTTCTGTTGTCTGCGAAGCGAGCAAAGGGCGCAGCGCGGGAGCGCTGAATCGGCGATAGGCGTTCTGGAGCTGGTCTGGCCTGGCCACGGCGGGGTCATAGGCCAACACGGAAAGAATGGCGATGCGGTCGCCGCGGGCGGCCTCTTGCCGCGCCAAGCGGTTCAAGGCCGGCTTCTCAGCGACACAGGGGCCGCACCAGGTCGCCCAGAGATTGATAATGGCTGGGCGACCCCTCAGCAGCTCCTCCAAGGTCGTTTCACCCTCTGGGGTGCGGAAAGTAAGGGTCAAAGGGAGGCGTGCGTTCGGGCGCGCGGTCGACCAGGGCGCCCCGGGGCGAAACCGCTGGGGCTGGGCCAGCGCCTCTTCCCCGATCATGACTGCGGCGATCCCCGAGGCGAAGACGCGACGGGACATGGATGAGGGGTCGGGCGGGCGAAACCCATGGTTTTGGCGCATCGTGGTTAGGCCCTTCCCTGACTCCAGCCCTGATTGTAAGAGTGCCATCATGAATGCGCCCAGAATAGGACCCAGCGACAGCGCCCTCGTCGCCGCAGTGGCGCGCCTCGGGCGGCAAGCGAAAGCGGCGGCGACGATGGTGCGAAACGCATCCCCGGAGCAAAGGACCGCCGGGCTAAACGCCATGGCTGCAGCGCTTGAGGCGCATGCCGAGACAATCCTTTCGGCTAACGAGCAGGACGTGGCGCAGGCGCGGACCGAGGGGCTTAAGGAGGCCTTTATCGACCGGCTTGCGCTGTCTCCGGAGCGTCTGCGCGGCGTTGTGGGCGCGGTGCGGGAGGCCGCCGCTTCGCCAGACCCGGTCGGCACGGTGCTCGCCGATTGGACCCGGCCCAATGGTTTGCGCATCCAAAGGGTGAGAACGCCTCTGGGCGTGATCGGGGTGATCTTTGAAAGCCGGCCGAACGTCGCAGCGGACGCGGCGGCGCTCTGCCTGCGCGCGGGGAATGCTTCGATCCTGCGCGGCGGCTCGGATTCCGCGCGGTCGACGGCGGCGATCGTCGCGGCTTGCCGACAGGGGCTCGCGGCGGCCGGTCTGCCTCAGGACGTCGCGCAGGTGGTCCCCCACACCGACCGGGCGGCGGTAGGGATGATGTTGCAAGGGCTTGAGGGGGCCATTGACGTCATCGTGCCGCGGGGCGGCAGAAGCCTTGTGCAAAGGGTGCAGGAAGAAGCCAGGGTGCCGGTCTTCGCCCACCTTGAAGGGCTCTGCCACACCTATCTCCACGCCAGCGCCGACCCAACCAAAGCACTCGCGATCACCTTGAACGCTAAAATGCGGCGCGTGAGCGTGTGCGGGGCGACCGAGACCCTGCTGATCGATCGCAGCGCGGCGGAGGTTCTCCTGCCGCCCATCGCCCGGGCCCTTCAAGACAAGGGCTGCGCGCTGCGTGGCGGGCCGGAAGCCGTTCGGCTGTTCCCCATGGCGGCAGCGACGGCGGAAGACTGGCGGACGGAGTATCTGGCGCCGATCCTGAGCATTCAGATTGTGGACGGGATCGAAGAGGCGATGGCGCATATCGCATTTTACGGATCTGGTCACACCGACGCTATCGTGGCGGAGGACCCTGCAGCGATCGAGGCCTTCTTGAACACTGTGGACAGCGCCATCGTCATCGCCAACGCCTCCACCCAATTCGCTGACGGGGGCGAGTTCGGTTTCGGCGGGGAAATCGGGATCGCCACGGGCAAAATGCACGCCCGGGGGCCGGTGGGAGCCGAGCAGCTCACCACGTTCAAGTACAAGCTTCTGGGCTCGGGCCAAATCCGGCCATGAGGGGTTGGCCGAGGGCGTATGCGGGCCAGCGGATCGGGCTTTTCGGGGGCAGCTTCGACCCTGCGCACGCTGGTCATGCGCATGTTGCAGACACCGCCTTGAATCGGCTCGATCTGGACGCGGTATGGTGGTTGGTAAGCCCCCAAAATCCCTTGAAATCCAGAAGCTCTGCGTTTGCATTGCGCCTTGCCGGCGCGCGCCTGGCCGCACCCGGACCGCGCCACAAGGTCACCGACCTGGAGACCCGCATGGGCACGCAGTTCACCGCAGACACGCTCAGCGCGTTGCGACGGCGCTACCCGGGGGTGCGGTTTGTGCTGGTGATCGGGGCGGACGGGATGGCGGGCTTTACCCGCTGGCGGCAGTGGCGGGACATCCTCAAGCGCGCGCCTGTCTTCATTGTGTCGCGACCAGGGGTCGGGGTCGCCGCGCGCTTCGCCAAGCCTTTCCCCCCTGCGCAGCGGCGGCCGGGTGATCGGACCCTGCCGCTGGCCGCGCCGCCCGCTTTCGCTTTTGCTGCGGCCCGACTGCACGCGATCAGCTCCACCGTATTGCGGCTCAAGAAAGACTTCGCCTCGCGCGATATGAATCCGTCGCCATGAACCCGTCGACATAACCTGTCGACATGCGCTTGGCCCCAAGGGGCGAGGCGCTTTATGATCGCGCCGTGTCAGTTCGCTTCGCCCTCCTCGCTCTGGCGGTTTTGGCCTTTGGAACCACCCCGGCCGCGCGGGCGCAAACCGCAGACGAGGCCTTGGCGAGGCTCGGAGCAGAGATCGGGCCGGAACTCGACGCGGCGCGGGCGGCGTTCGACATTCCAGCGCTGGCGGTTGTCGTCGTGGCCGGGGGCCGGGTGGTTTTGGCTGAGGCCTACGGCCAGAGGGGCCACCAGGACGCCTCGCCAGTCAACGCCGACACCCGCTTCGCCATCGGCTCTTGTACGAAGGCCTTCACTGCTCTTGGCGTTTCGATGTTGGCCGAACAAGGCTGGCTGCGGCTTGAGGACCTTGTGGCTGGGCATGATCCGTCCTTGCAGCTGCCAGCCCAGAGCGCCTTGTCGCAATTGCGGGTTTTTGACCTCTTATCGCAGCGCTCGGGCCTCGCGCGGCATGACTTTGTCTGGCACGCCCTTCCCGGGATGAGCCGCGAGCGGTTCGCCGCGATCCAGGGTGACCTGCCGATGCTGCGGTCGCCTGGCTCAGGATACGGCTATACCAACTCCGCTTACATCCTGGCCGGGCGTTTGATCGAACTCAAAACAGGCATGAGCTGGGAGGCCTTCACTGCGGCCCGGATCTTCCAGCCGCTTGGCATGCGCAGGGCGAACTTCTCGTCGGAGGGGCTTTTGGCGGACGGCAACGCCGCCCTTGCGACCAAGCGGCGCGACGGGGTCAATCGAACCGTGCCGTACCGCGACGGCCGGCTTCTCGGACCCGCGGGCAGCATCAATGCTTCGGCTAATGACATGGGCCGCTGGCTCTTGATGCTCACGGGAGACGGAGGGATCGAGGGGCGTCCGCTGGTGGCGCCTCACACCCTGAGACAGGCCTTCACGCCTGTGGGCCCGGACAGCGAAGGCTATGGCCTAGGGTGGCGCGCAGACGCCTGGCGGGGCGTTCGGCGGATCAGCCATGCTGGCGCGGTGGACGGTTTCCGGGCTCGGGTGACGCTGTTTCCCGATCGCGCAGTGGGGATCGCTGTGATGGCCAATCTGGGGCCGACGCCGATGGCGGATCTTGCGACGCGGGTTCTGGCGGAACGGCTCTTGGGTTTGCCTCAGCAAACTGATCTTTTGGGCTTCGCAGCTGGACGTCGCCAGGCGGAGGCGAGCGCGCTCAGTCGGGATCGGCCCCTACCCCCCGGTCGGATCGACCGCCTCGGACCCCGGGACCCCGCTTTCGGGACCCGTCTACGCCCTGAGGCTTATGCCGGACGCTACACCCATCCCGCCTATGGAGAGATTGCAATCGCGGCGGCTCCGGATGGTAGTGGCCTCACGATCCAATTCGGGACGCTGCATGGGCGGCTGACGCCTTGGCGCGGAGAGGCCTTCGTCGCTTTTTCAGATTATCCTGACGATACTCTTGACGAAAGCGAGATCGTTTTTCTCAGCGACGCTGTCGGCACGGTGCTCGGCCTGTCGGCCATGATCGACAACGACATCGCGCCAGCCCCTTTTACAAGAGCGCCGGAAAGGGCGTTGACCGCCCCGAGCACGCCGCAGGCGGATCTGACGGTTTCGACATCCTCAGGCGCACTCGCCCCCTGGCTGCGGGTGGGGGCGACGTTCGCCCTGCTGTCGCTCGCCAGCGCCGCTTGGCTGTGGCGAACAAGGCGGGATGGCCAGGCGAAGCCGATGCGCCGGGCGCCGCGATTGTCGCAGAGGGGAACATGTGTTAAGGAACATGAACGTTCTTCGTGAGGAGCCCCCACTGCCTAGCGACCCTGCCGGCCCTTCGCCGCCTCCTGCCGACCCCGCACGCAGCGCAGCCCCCGCTGGAGGCTTGGACGCCGCAGCCGCAGCCACTCTGATCCTCGCGTCTTTGGAAGATGATAAGGCCGAAGAGATTGTCGACATCGATGTCACCGGAAAATCTTCTCTTGCAGACCGGCTGATCATCGCCTCAGGGCGCTCGCAGCGACATGTCGGCGCGCTTGCGGATCACGTCATGCGCAAGCTCAAAGAGGCCGGCGCGAAGGATTTGCGGGTCGAAGGGCTGCCCCATTGCGATTGGGTGCTGGTCGACGCTGGGGACGTTATTGTCCACCTGTTTCGCCCGGAAGTCCGAGCGTTTTATGGTATCGAGCGCATATGGACCCCAGCGGGTGGGGACAGCGCCGCCAAGCCTCTGGCGTCCTGAGCCGCTCTTGTCGCCATGCGGATTAAGATCATCGCGGTGGGTCGGATGAAGGTCGGCCCCGAGTTGGACTTGATCGGGGACTATCTGCAACGGGCGCGAGGCGTTGGCCGAGGCCTCGGCTTCTCTGCATTCGATGTGGTCGAGGTCGAGGGACGGCCTTCAGCGGAGCCGCAGGCGGAAGCCCAAGCCTTGATCAAAGCGACGCCCGGACGGGCCGTCTGCGTTCTGTTGGACGAAAGAGGCGAAACATGGTCCTCGCGGCGGATCGCTGACAGGCTGGCCGCTTATCGCGACGAAGGCGTTTCTGAACTCGTGTTTTGGATCGCAGGCGCGGACGGAGCGGCAAAGTCTTTGAAAGACAGAGCGCAAGCCATCCTTTCATTCGGCCAGCAAACTTGGCCACACAAACTTGTTCGCGTCCTGTTAACCGAACAACTTTACCGAGCCTGCACCATTTTGAGCGGTAATCCGTACCATCGGGACGAGCTGAGATAAACTTGGCCGGGCCGCCGATGGTTCGGGCATGGGCCGAGAGCATGGGTTTGGGGCGGACGCTTGTGGGAAGCGCTACGGCAGCGCTGACGCTGGGGCTTTTAGCCCCTTCCGCCGCGCAACCCCTTGTCGCCGCGCGGACCGCGGGCTTCGAGGAATTCTCTCAGCAAGCCCAATCATTGCGGCGGCGATCCACGGCGCTGGCGGCGGAGACCGCCGCACTTGGCGCGGCGGCCACAGCTCAGGCTCGTGCGCAGGCTTTGCGGGAAACAGCCTTGAGACTGGCCCGGGCAGCGGCTCTCGATGCTGAAGCCGCTGCAGAAACGGCGGCGCAAAAGGCAAGGGCGGACACGGAAGCTCTGGAGCGCCTTGTGACGGAGGCCTGGTTCGCTCGGGCGGCCGGCTCTCCGCCAACCGCGCTGCAAGCGATCCGGCTCGCGGCGCAGCACGCGGCGGCCCAGCGCTCCCCAAACCTTGCGGCCGCGGACGCTGCGCAAGCCATCGCGGCGCGGCGGCGGGACGCCGCGACGCGTTTGGCGTCCCAAACCGAATGGGGCGCCACAAGGCTGGCGGACGCCAGCCAGCAGCTGCGCGCGCGCAGCGAAGACCATGTCGCCATCCTTGACCGTTTGGCGCTCGCAGAGGGCCGGGCGCGGTCGCTGCAGCGCGATCCCTCGGCGCGCGGCAGGCCTGCGCCGCGCATGGCGGCGGCCCTGTTCGGGGCGGAAGGCGCGCGCACGGTGCTCGGCGCGACGGAGGAGCGGCCAGGGGTGGTTTACGCCGGCGCGCCGGGACAGCTTGTCGTCTGCCCGGAAGAAGGCCATATCGCGTTTCTGGGGCCGTTGCGCGGCTATGGCCAGGTTTTGATCGTCGCATTCGACTCAGGCTATCATCTGGTGTTTAGTGGTCTTGAGGCCATCCAAGTCGCGGCGGGCGATCGTGTGGGCGCGGGGAGCGTTCTTGGCGCTTTCAGCCAGTCCGCTGCGGTTCAGCCTGAGTTATATGTCGAGGTTCGGCGAGCTTCCCGCCCGGTGGACCCGGAGAGGGCGGCGCGTTCTTGGTCTGTCGCTTCCCTCGACACAAGGGTCCAGGGCGCAGCTGTGGAGGGGAGGCCTTGACGGCTTCCCCCTTCAAGGGCGTGATTGATTTTATGGTTTCTGAACCATGGCAAAGCCTATGCTGCATGGCTTGGAGGGTTTGAAATGATGCGAAAGGCCCTGATCGCCGCCCCGATTGTGGGGATCGCCGCCGCCGCCGGAGCGGTGGTTTGGGCCTCGCAAAACGCCGACGCCGCCAGCGGCGACATGTACGCGCAGATCTCCCTTTTCAGCCAGGTCCTGGCCGAGGTGGAGGACCGCTATGTCGACGATATCGACGAAGAGGCGGCGATCAGAGCGGCGATCAACGGCATGCTGTCGTCCTTGGACCCGCATTCGGTTTATCTGTCGCCGGACGACCTGCAGGGACTGCAGGAACAAACGCGCGGAGAGTATGGCGGGCTTGGCCTCGAGGTCACTTCAGAGGACGGGGCGGTGAAAGTGGTGTCTCCCATCGACGGCACACCGGCGTCGCGGGCGGGCCTTCAATCTGGGGACTATCTCACCGCCATCAATGGAGAAAGCATTATCGGTCTAACCCTCAGCGAAGCGGTCGATCGGATGCGGGGGGCGGCGGGTACAGAAGTGACAGTGCGCGTGCACCGGGAGGGGACCGAGCCTTTCGACGTGACATTGACGCGAGAGGTCATACAGGTCCGGGCGGTGACGACGCGGGTGGAGGAAATGATCGGGATCATCCGGATCTCGACGTTCAACGAGCAGACCTACCCC
This sequence comes from Alphaproteobacteria bacterium, assembly GCA_018971945.1. GTDB lineage: Bacteria > Pseudomonadota > Alphaproteobacteria > Caulobacterales > Aquidulcibacteraceae > REEB509. Next base: position 34,652 of record JAGWZH010000007.1, read on the forward strand.
GCCCTGCAAGACGGGGTGCGTCAGATCATGAGGGAGACCGGCGGAAGGCCCAGAGGCGTCATTCTTGACCTTCGCAATAATCCAGGCGGGCTCTTGCCCACCGCCATCGACGTCGCGGACGCTTTTCTGAACAGAGGCGAGATCGTGCACACGCGCGGTCGCCGGCAGAGCGACATGCAATTATTCACCGCCCGCAACGGAGACCTTTTGAACGGCCTCCCGATGGTCGTGCTGATCAATGGCGGTTCCGCTTCCGCCTCCGAGATTGTCGCCGGCGCCCTCCAGGACCATGATCGGGCCCTGATTGTGGGTATGGCCAGCTTCGGCAAAGGATCGGTGCAGACCGTTCTGCCGATAGACGGCGGCCGAGAGGGGGCCTTGAAACTGACGACAGCGCGCTACTACACGCCGAGCGGCCGATCGATCCAAGGAGCGGGTATCGAGCCTGACCGGGAAATCGCCAACGCCCGCATCCCTCCAGAGGAGCTTGCGCGGCAGACGCGTTTCATGGAAGAAAATCTCCCGAACGCCCTGGACAACGAGACTGGGGCGCAACGTCGCGGCCTGCATGTGCCGGACGAGCAGCCGCCGGAGGACTGGGCCGAGGGCGAGGACTACCAGCTCTCGAGGGCGCTTGAGCTTCTGCAAACAGGGGTCGTTGCCCAGACCCTGGCGGATAGGGCTGGCTGAGACGACCCACCTCGCGCTCAGGCGTCATCGCGGTGCGAAGCGTCGGCGGCGTGACGGCTTCGCCGAATCTGATCAGGTTTATGTTTTGAAGTGGACGCTCTCAGGGTTGGCGTTCCTTGTGCTTTCCTCTCACTTTTCGGCCACCCCTCGATGCCGTTCAAATCGCCGTTTTCTTTTGGCTCGCTTCGAACCGAACAGCTCTTGCCCCTCGCGGTAGGGGTCTTTGTTGTACTCTGCGCAGTGACGGTGGCGCTGATCCAACTCTTCGGCGATCCAGGCGCGGCCTCTCCGCGGCGCGTGGTTTCGTTGAGCCCGTCGCCGGCCAGCGCCGGGGTTGCAGAGCGGGTACCCTTCAGCGAAGCGGCGGTGGACAGCTTCGAGCTTGGGGCCATGGGCGAGGCTTTGCCGCTTGATGAACATGGACAGCCGATCCCAGGCGCTGCTCCGACGGGCGCCGTGGCGCCTTTTCCTGGCGGCGACCCAACCGCGCCCCCTGGCCAGTTGCGCATTACGCTCGTGCAGCCGACCCGAGGAACAAGTCCCGTCACCCCTCTGCCTCGGGCGCCGATATCCGGTTTTTATGAGGCGGGCGCACTCGGCCCCATTCCGATCATCGCCTCAGACGGGCGGACCGCTGCAAACGCCTATGCGCGACCATTCACGCCGCAATCGGAGCGACCGATGATCGCCATCATCGTGGGCGGGCTCGGCTTTAATCGCCGGGCGACACAGCAGGCGATCGAGGACCTACCACAGGACGTCACCCTGTCCTTCGTGCCCTACGCCTCCGGTTTGCAGGACTGGATCGACACGGCTCGGGCCGACGGCCATGAGGTGCTGCTGGAGGTGCCAATGGAGCCCTTCGATCCCGAAGCCGACGACACAGGACCCCAGACGCTGCAGGTGGGCATTAGCCCGGCGGAGAATATTGAGCGGCTTGAGAATATCTTATCGCGGGCCGCGGGTTATTTCGGGGTCACGAACTATCAAGGCGGAAGGTTTGCGGCCAACGCCCAGGCGGCCGGACCCGTGGCGCAGGCATTGCGGCGCAGGGGATTGGCGCTGATCACGACCGGCATCGGCCAGCGCACTGCCTTGTCTTCGGAGGCGCGGCGGGCCGCCTTGCCTATGACTGCGGCGGATCGGGTCATCGACAGCCAACGCGAAGCTGAGGCCATCGACGAGCAACTTTTGACGTTGGAAGCGCTGGCCCTGCAAAACGGCGCAGCGATCGGGGCTGGTTTCGCCTATCCCGTCACCATCGATCAGGTCGGCCGCTGGAGCGCGGAGCTGTCTGCTCGCGGCTATCAGTTGGCGCCGGCTTCGGCGGTTCTGCGCAGTCGCGCGGGCACGCTTTGACCCTTTGTGGCGGGCCGCGTAGAGTGACCTTCGATGGCCGTTCGGGACCCCGACCTTTACCGCCCTAATGTGGGCATGGCGCTCTTTCACGAGAATGGACTTGTCCTGTTGGCCCGACGGATCGGAGCGCCGCCTCCGTTTGTGTGGCAGATGCCGCAGGGTGGCGTCGATCGCGGCGAAGACATACGCGCGGCCGCGTTGCGGGAACTGCAGGAGGAAATCGGCGTCACAGAGCGTCATGTCACCTTGCTGGAAGAGCTGGACGATTGGCTCTATTATGATTTTCCGGGCGGTCTGAGGCAGGACGGCGCCAAAGGGCGTTTTCGGGGTCAGCGGCAACGGTGGTTCGCGTTCCGGTTTCATGGCGCAGACGCAGATATTCGTCTGGACGCGCACACGCCCGAATTCACCGAATGGCGTTGGGCGCGGCTGCAAGCGGCCCCGACGCTTATCGTGCCTTTCAAACGCATCGTCTATGAAGAAGTAGCGCGTCGGTTCGCCCGCTGGGCGACGCCGGCGACAGCGCCAGGGTGACGGCTGCGGCTGGGCCTCAGGGCGTAAAAGCGGGGTATATCGGCATGGCGCAACCAGTGCTGTTCGTGCACGGGGCCTTCTGCGGCGGCTGGGCTTTCGACCAGTTTCGCCAACCATTCGAGCGGGCGGGTTACGAAACCCACGCCCCCCACCTGCCCTTCCATGAGCGAGGTTCAGATCTGGAGCGCCTCGCGCAATGCAGCGTCAGCGACTTCGCTGCAGCGATCGCGCATTATGCGAAAGGATTGGGCCGGCCGCCGGTCTTGGTGGGGCACTCGATGGGGGGACTGGTGTGCCAACTCGCGGCGGCGCAGACCCCATGCGCTGGGCTCATTCTGTTGGGGAGCTCGGCGCCTTGGGGCGTGATGCCGACAACGCTGGAGGAACACGGCGCGAGCTTTGGACTTTCTCTTTTGGGGGACTATTGGCGGCGGACTATTCCACCGGATTATCGGGTGGCGCGGCAATCGACGCTCGATCGGCTGCCTCGGGACGCCGCTCGGAAGATCTTCGCGCGCTTTGTGCCGGAGAGCGGCCGAGCCATCATGGAGACGGTGCAGTGGTGGCTCGATCACGCGATGGCGTCGGCAGCCCCCGTCTACCGCATTTCTTGTCCGATCCTCGCCATCGCAGGAGGACAGGACCGGGTCAATCCGACGACGACCATCAGGCGGCTCGTCGGTCGCTTCCCCAAGAGCCAGGCGGACTATGTTCCGTTTGACGCCATGAGCCACTGGCTGATGGGGGAAGAGGAATGGCCGCAGGTGGCCGAGACAGCCTTGATGTGGCTCGTCAAGAAAGGCATTTTCGCGGATGCAGCGCCGCCCACCACGCGTCGGAAGCCGCTGCAATTGTTCAGTTGGGGCTTTCCCCCTGGAGCGTAAGCAAAAGAATCGTGGGCGGGGAGAGACCACCGCCGCGCAAGCCCTGCGTCCCAACATACGGGCCCTGCACGCCAGCCGGCCTGCGGCACCCCCAAAGGCCTGAGCATCGGGGCGAGGCCACAAGGGTCAGAGCGGCAGCCTGGTCCTCCCCAAAGCCCTCAGGCGCGACGCCGGCGGCGATCAAGGGCAGCTCGGAGGGCGCAGCCTGTCTTGCGCTGCTCGGATCAGCCGCATCTGCGGGCGCCCAACCGGCGACGGCGAAGGGGGCCCCGGTTCGCTCCACCACCACCGAACGGTTCCATAGAAGCGCCGCGCCCGCGTCTTCAAGATCGCGGGCCAGGACGTCGCGGCCATAGGCTGCGTCCAAGGGCCCCATCACAGCCACGACGCCCAGCTCTGCTTCCAGCCGTGCGAACGCCCCAAGACTGAGGGTAACCGCGAAGCGATCCTCCATGCTGGCCTGGGCCAGATTGGGGCTCGTGAAGTCGCCCATAACGACCACCAGATCCGGATCTTTCGCATTGAGGCGTGTGATCAGCCGCTGGACGCCTTCGGTGTCCAGCCCTTCAGGGCCGAACTCTGGCGCAGCGAGAACCGCAACCGTCACAGGCGGGCCGATCCAGGCGCGGCTGACGATCGTGCGCTCAGCGAAGCTGACAATGCGGGGAGCGACCAGCGCACCCCACACCCAGAGCGCGTAAAGAAGCACGCCTGCCGCCGCCATCGCCGCGGCGGGCCAACGACGCTTGGGGTCAAGCCGCTGTTCATAAGCCCAAAAACCCAACAGGGTCAGGGCTGAGGCGCCGATCGCCACGCCGATCACAACCGGCGCGAGTGCAAGAGCCCCGTTATCGCCCATTCAGGATCAGCGCATCGCCGCGCGGATCGCTTCAAGGCGGCGGAGCCGGGCTTCGGCGTCACGCTTTTGGGCTTCGTCTTTGGCGTCGCCGACGTCTTCGCGGCAGTTTTTCAGGTCCTGGTCAAGCTTGGCGGCGTCCAAATCTTCGAGGTCGACCGCATCCTCCGCCAGAACGGTGAGGCCCGCTGGGGTGACGTCGGCGAAGCCGCCATTGACGAAAATGCGCCGCTCGCCCCCGTCGTTGAGGATGCGCAACGGGCCAGGACGGATCGTGGTCATGAACGGCGCATGGTTTGCGAGAACGCCAAACTCTCCCTCAGAACCCGGCACCACAACGTGGTCCACATCGCCTGCGTAGAGCTCGCGTTCAGGCGAGACTAAGGAAAAATGCAGTTTATCAGCCATGCAGGCTGCTTAGCGCGTCGACGCGGAAGGATCAATCAGCCCACTGCCGAGCGGCGGCCGACAGCCTCCATACCCGCCACTTTCACCTCAATGCCGGCGCGCGAGAGAGCGCCAAGTCGAGGAAAAGCTACGATGACCCGGGCGTAGCGACGCTCGCTCACGCGGACCAAGAAAACCCGCTGGGTGCGGCTGGCGTCGCTGGGATGCGGCTCCTCCCGGATGACGATGTCAGCAGCGACGCCTTCAATGGCGAGCCCTAGGGCTCTCAGAGCGCGATCTGCATCGGCATTTTCGGCGCGCAACGTGGCTGTTTGCGGCCCGAAGTCCGCAAAGACGGGGCTATCGGCGGCAATATATCGGAAGGTGAAGCCAGCCCCATTGAAGCCTGCCCTGGCGCGCTCTGCATGGGTGAGAAGATCGCCTTGCGGGGGTGGGCCGGACGGTTGGAGGCCCGCCACCATCGGCAGACAGCCATGGGCGACCAGAGAGGCGATCAAATCTTCGGTAGTCTGCATCGCCGCCTTTTGGGATGATTCGGCCCTGTCGCCGAAGAGCGCTCCAGCTTGACGGGTTAGGCGCCGCTGTCAAAAAGCCTTGGGAGAAGACGAGGTCTTGGGAGAGAACGAGGTCAGGCTGCCGAGGCTCCGGCGTCTCCTCGCCATGCGCAGTGACCCATGAAGCGGCGAGGGTCAGACCCGGCAAAGGGCCGCTTCGGGGGCGGGAGCGTCCAGCTCGAGGCGCTCTTCGCTGAAGTGGGTTGCGCGCCGCGATTGAGAGATCCGCCAAAGCAATGGCCTGGGCGCCGCGGGTAAGGTCCAAACCGCGAACCGTGGTCAAACAACGCAGGCGCGATGGCGGCCCTGCGCTTGTGGGATCACCGAGGCTATCCTTCAGCAGGGTCGTCAGGATCAGGAAGCCAAAGCCGGCGCCGTAATCAAACCGACGACGACGCCTATTCCGGCCTGGACGACGCCAGCGGACAGGCGTCCAGCTTCGATGTCGGTCGCAAGGTTCGGCATTGCGAAGCGAGCGAGGGTAAGTGCGATCAATTGCGCCGCAAGCGCGACCCCCCCCCAGATCACCGCCTCGAACGGATCGGGCGTGCGGGAAAACACATGGTTCACTTGGATCGCATAGCCGATTAGCACGCCGACGAAACCCACCGCTGCGGCCAGATTGCCCGAGCGGATCAGCGCCAACTCGCGATGGGGCGTCGCCAAGACATAGACGAAGCCGAACGCCAGGGTCACCGCGAGCGCCATGATGAAATGTTGCGCGAACCACCCCAGCGCGAGGAGCAATTCCATGTCCACGCCTCCCTCATCCACCGCCAAACCGCTTCCGAGCTTGGCGGTTTTCCACGCCTTGGCAAGAGGCAGACCTGGGTTAACCCCCCACGCTAACGCGATTGGAAGCGTGCACGCGCGTCATTTTCGCAAGCACGTGATCGACGACGCGGTAACCAAGGGCGACGATGCTCAGGGTGGGATTGGCGAAGCCGCCGGTGGGAAACACGCTTGAGCTTGCGATGTAGAGATTATCGAGGCCGTGGACGCGGCAATCGGGATCGACGACCCCATCTTGCGCGTTTGCAGCCATGCGCGTGAGGCCCATGAAATGGTTGGTGGAAACATGGACAAAAACCGGTCCGCCCTCGTGGTCGGCGATCTCAAACCGACCGAGACCGGCTTTAGCGAGTTCCTCTCGAAAAATCTCTTGGGCGCGACGCATGGCGGCGGAGTCTTCAGGACGCATGCGCCAATCAATGTGAATGCGGCGTTGGCCGAGATCGTCACGTTCATCAGACAGGGTGATGCGGCAGTCGGGATGAGGGCCCTGCTCGGCCAGATGGAACACGTCATAGGCCTGATAGCGCCGATCGAGCCTGTCCAGCCGGGACCAACCGCCTTTGCCGATATGGGTTTTGGGCCAAAGGATTGCGCCGACAAGACGTTTGAGAACGCCGTCCAGACCGCAGACCAAATCGACGACATGGCGGAAACGGACACGCTCCTGCCCGCGCAAGGCGAAGCGCATCCGAATAAGAGCGTCGAAGCCTCGTTTCTGTCGGGGGCTTAATGCCCGGTGGGCGTCGGCCTCTTTCTCGACAGGAAAGATCATCATGCTCATGTTTAGCGCTTTCTCACGACGCAGGGCTTCATCAGTGAGCTGCAAATGCGCCATGACGCAGGTCTCGCCGACAAAACGCATGTCGTAGAGCTTGGTCTTGGCGAACAGGGCGGGATCGGAGGGGTAGAATTTGCCGCCGTAGAGGAATGGGTGGGTATTGAAATGGCGACCGAGATGGTCGCCTCCTCCGCCAAGGCCTTCCCCCGCGACCGCGGTGGAGGCGAGCAGGAGCTGGGTTACCCACAGCCCGCCCCCAGAGAGGATCACCTGATCGGCGCGGACGCTGAAAGCATGGTCCCTCCCCGCACGCACACACACAGAACTGACGGTCTTACCGTCCGGGCTCCTCTCAAGAGACATCGCGGTCGCGTGGACATAGACAACGATGTTTTGCGAGCGCTCGATCGAACGGCGTCGTTCCGACAAGAGAGCATCTGCGTCGGCGAACATGAACATCCGGGTGCGGATCCGGTCCTCGGGGATCGGCAGGGCGGGCGTCTCTGGGTCAACCCAGTCCTGCGGCAGGAAGCTCCGCTGTGGCAGGCCGAAAAAGGCTTTGGCCCGATCCATATAGGCGTCCAGGGCCTCCTTAGGGATCGGCCATCCGCTTTCTTCCATCCAGGGGCGTTCTTCAAAATCCGCCTCTGTCATCGGCGTCAAACGGACATTGCGTTTTGTGCGGCCGTTATCGATGCTCCAGCGGGTGGCCGACCCGCCAATGGCGCGGTAGGCGCCGACGGCCAAATCATCCCCGAACCTGGACGTGCTGGCGATTGCAGACAACGCGTCCGAGGCTTCCTCGGGGCCAAGGCCCCCAGACTCAAGAACCGCCACGCGGAACGGGGCGCCGTCCAGACGCAAGGCCATGGCCAATCCAGCCGGACCCGCGCCGATAATACAGAGATCGGCCTCTATTTGGCTTCCCGGCGGCAGCTCTCGAGCATCCTTCATCATGATGCAGCCTCCATGACGCCGCCGGCATAGGTGTCTCTTGGCGGCGGCGAAGCAGGGTTACATGAACGCTCTCGCGTAGGGTTTGACCTCAATCATAACTGAGGGCGCACGGGGGGCCTCTGTAAGACGAGCCCCAGTATGAGGCTATGGCACTGTCATCCCGCTTCTAGCTTGATCGCGGCGCAAGCGTTCGCCGAGATCGCGGTATTGGGCAGGAGACGCTTTTGACCGCTTGGCTTGGCCTTCAAGGCGCAGAGAGGCTTGAGCGGCAGCGCTCAAGCCGCTTCCGCAGCCAATCTTGCGGCCTTCTTCATCGCATCGTCGATTGTGCCGACCATATAAAACGCCGCTTCCGGCAGGTGGTCGTACTCGCCCTCCACCAGACCTTTGAAGCCGCGGATGGTGTCTTCCAACGCGCAGAGCACTCCGGGGGAACCAGTAAAGACTTCGGCTACATGGAAAGGCTGGGACAGGAAGCGTTCGACCTTGCGGGCGCGGGCGACCACAAGTTTGTCCTCCTCCGAAAGCTCGTCCATGCCGAGGATGGCGATGATGTCCTGAAGGGCCTTGTAACGCTGGAGGATTTCCTGAACCTTCCGGGCAACGGTGTAGTGCTCTTCGCCGACGACCAGGGGATCAAGAATGCGTGACGTGGAGTCGAGAGGGTCCACTGCCGGATAAATGCCCTTTTCGGCGATGCCGCGGTTGAGAACGGTGGTCGCGTCCAGGTGCGCAAAGGACGTGGCCGGGGCCGGGTCAGTCAGGTCGTCGGCCGGCACATAGATCGCCTGCACCGAGGTGATCGACCCTTTGACTGTGGACGTGATGCGCTCCTGCATGGCGCCCATCTCGGTCGCCAGGGTCGGCTGGTATCCCACAGCGGAGGGGATCCGGCCCAACAGCGCCGACACCTCGGAGCCAGCCTGGGTAAAGCGGAAAATATTGTCCACGAAGAACAAGATGTCCTTGCCCTGATCGCGGAAATGTTCAGCGATCGTCAGCCCCGTCAAGGCGACCCGAGCGCGAGCGCCAGGCGGTTCGTTCATTTGGCCGAAGACCAGCGCGCACCGACTGCCCTGGCCGCCGCCATGCTTGTTGACGCCGCTTTCGATCATTTCATGGTAGAGATCATTGCCCTCCCGGGTGCGTTCGCCGACCCCGGCGAACACTGAATAACCCCCATAGGCCTTGGCGATGTTATTGATCAGCTCTTGGATGAGCACAGTCTTGCCGACGCCTGCGCCACCAAAAAGGCCGATCTTGCCCCCCTTGGAGTATGGACACAGGAGGTCGACGACCTTGATGCCAGTGACCAGCACTTCGGGGACAGGTTTCTGCTCCTCGAAGGACGGCGCCAGCTGGTGAATGGCGCGCATGGTTTCGCCGTGAACCGGACCAGCCTCGTCGATCGGCTCGCCAATCACGTTCATGATGCGGCCCAGCGTGCCCTCGCCGACCGGCACCGCGATCGGGGCGCCGGTATTGGTGACTTCCTGACCGCGAACAAGGCCGTCGGTGCTGTCCATCGCAATGGCGCGGACGGCGCCTTCGCCAAGGTGCTGGGCCACTTCCAGAACCAGCCGAGATCCTTGGTTGAGGGTTTCCAATGCGTTGTAAATGTCAGGGAGTTCGCCGTCGAACTCAACGTCGACAACAGCGCCGATCACCTGCGCCACGCGGCCTTTTATGGGTTTCGTCATCGTCTTCTCTCGCTTCTTCGTATGGCCTTCATCACAACCGGCGGATTGGCGCGGGTGGCGTTGGAGTATGGGTGCGCCTGGCGCGGGGCGAAGATCAAGGATGAAGCGCGCGCCGCCCCAGCGCTGGAGAATGGAACGCCTCGCGCACCTGAGGCCTCCGCCGCAGGGCGCGCTGAAGCTGTGGCGCGCGGGCCAAACACCGCGCGGGCATTCTCCGACAGGATCCGAATAGCGAAAACTGGCATAGGGGTCAGATGCGCCTTGCTCGTGTTGCTGTCAACGCGGACTAAAGCGCTTCCGCGCCAGAGATGATCTCGATCAATTCTTTGGTGATGTTAGCCTGACGCTGCCGGTTATAGCGCAGGGAAAGCTTCTTGATCATATCGCCTGCATTGCGGGTCGCATTGTCCATGGCGGACATCCGAGCGCCCTGCTCGCCGGCGGCGTTTTCCAAAAGCGCGCGGAAGATCTGGCCATCAACATAGCGCGGCAAAAGGCCCTCGAGGATCGCCGCCTCGCTGGGCTCGTAGCTATAGATCGCGCCTTTCAGATCAGGCGCCCTCGCGCCGTCGGGGGGGGTCGCGGGGATCAGCTGCTGTGCTGTCGGCGTCTGGCTGATCACGGACCGGAACTTGGAATAGAAAAGCGTACACACGTCAAAGGAGCCTTGATCGAACAAGGCGCGGACCTTGTCGCCGATCAGCGCTGCGGCGGAGGCGTCCAGGGTCTTGTACCCTGAAAGGTCGACGAAATCGATGATCTTGTCGCCATGCAGTCGCTTCAGCTGGTCACGACCCTTTCTGCCGACGCAAAGGATTTTGACTGTTTTTCCAGCGGCTTGGAGTTGGGCTATATGCTCCCGGACGAGGCGGACGATTTGGGTGTTGAAGCCGCCGCAGAGGCCACGCTCTGAGGTTGCGACCACAAGAAGGCGTACCTCGTCCTTGCCGGTGCCGCGAAGCAGCAGGGGCGCGGAGTCGCCTCTCACATTATTGGTCAAGTTGGCGATCACTGTCGCCATGCGCTCGGCATAAGGGCCCGCGGCGGCCGCGGCGGTCTGCGCGCGTTTCAGCTTGGCCGCAGCCACCATCTGCATCGCTTTCGTGATCTTCTGCGTGGACTTCACGCTCGCGATGCGGTTGCGGAATTCTTTTAAGCTCGGCATGAGCCCCTCTCGACGCTTTGCAAGACTGCCGGCGACACAACGCCCTTTTTCGATCGCCGCGGCGACCGCCTCCCCTGCTCGCGCAGGGAGGGCGGATCGTGCCTAGGCCTGGAAAAGTCCAACAAATTCTTGGAGGGCCGCCTTGATCCTGCCCTCGATGTCGTCGGCCTTAATGTCCTTCTTGTCACGGATGGCGGCGAGGAGGTCGCTCTTCTTCGCACGCATCCATTCCACGAGCTCGCTTTCATAACGGCGGACCGCAGCGGTCGGCACGGCGTCAAGGAAGCCCCGTGTGCCAGCATAGATCAGCACCACCTGCTCCTCGACCGGCACGGGGGCGTATTGGTCCTGCTTCAAAAGCTCGGTGAGCCTCGCACCGCGGTTGAGCAGCCGCTGCGTGGTGGCGTCAAGGTCTGAGCCGAACTTCGCAAACGCGGCCATTTCGCGGTATTGAGCCAGTTCGCCCTTGATGGCCCCGGCGACCTGCTTCATCGCCTTGATCTGGGCGGAGGAGCCGACCCGCGACACAGAGATGCCGACATTCACCGCCGGGCGGACGCCCTGATAGAAAAGGTCAGTTTCAAGAAAGATCTGGCCGTCGGTAATCGAGATCACATTGGTTGGGATATAGGCCGACACGTCATTGGCCTGGGTTTCAATGATGGGCAGCGCCGTCAGGGAGCCCGAGCCGTTGTCCTTGTTCAACTTGGCCGCCCGCTCGAGCAGGCGTGAATGCAGATAGAAGACGTCGCCAGGATACGCCTCGCGGCCAGGCGGGCGGCGCAGCAGGAGCGACATCTGACGGTAGGCGACGGCCTGCTTGGACAGGTCGTCATAAATAATGAGCGCGTGCATGCCGTTGTCGCGGAACCACTCGCCCATCGCGCAGCCGGCGAAAGGCGCCAGAAACTGAAGCGGGGCCGGCTCAGAAGCGGTGGCGGCGACCACTATCGAATATTGCAGAGCCCCGCGGTCTTCCAAAATCTTCACGATCTGGGCGACGGTGGAGCGCTTCTGCCCGATCACGACATAGACGCAATAAAGCTTCTCGGTCTCTGAGAGGTTCTTTTCGTGCGCATCCCGCTGATAGAGGATCGTGTCGACGGCGATGGCTGTCTTGCCGGTCTGCCTGTCGCCGATAATCAGTTCGCGCTGGCCGCGGCCGATCGGGATCAGAGTGTCGATGGACTTGATGCCGGTCTGCATCGGCTCATTGACCGACTGACGCGGGATGATCCCCGGCGCTTTAACGTCCACACGCCGGCGTTCGGCGGCGACAATCGGGCCCTTGCCGTCGATTGGTTCGCCAAGCGGGTTCACCACCCGGCCCAGGAGACCTTTGCCGACCGGTACGTCGACAATCTCGCCGAGGCGCTTGACCGTGTCGCCTTCTTTCAGCCCGCGGTCTTCGCCGAAGATGACGACCCCGACCGAGTCGCGCTCAAGATTGAGGGCCATGCCCTTCACGCCGCCAGGAAACTCGACCATCTCGCCAGCCTGGACGGTTTCAAGGCCGTAGACGCGGGCGATGCCGTCGCCGACGCTCAGCACGCGGCCCACGTCGGCGACTTGAGCCTCGGCGCCGAAGCCCTTGATCTGTTCTTTAAGGATAGCGGAAATTTCAGCGGCGCGAGCGTCCATCGGACCAATGCTCCTTCGATATTAAGCCGAGCGGGCGGTTAGGCGGATTTGAGGGCGAGCTTGAGGCCGTCCAGTTTGGCTTTGAGAGAGGCGTCGAACTGACGCGAGCCGGCGCGGACGATAAACCCCCCGATCAGGCTTTCGTCGACCCTCGTCGTCGCTGTGACCGCGGCGCCGAGGTTCTTTTGAAGGCCTTTCAGAATGTCAGCTTTTTCATCCTCGGAGAGCGGCCTCGCGGAAATGATCTCCACCTGTCGGGCCCCCCTATGGCGGGCGGCGCGTTTGGCGAAAGCCCTGGCGATCTGCGGGATCTCAGCGGCGCGGCGGTTCTGGGCGGCGAGACCGACCAACTTCACGCCGAGCGGCGACAAACCCAATCTCTGGGCGATCGCGACAAGCGCCCTGGACTTCTCGGCGGGATCGATCAACGGGGAGGCGGCCGCGACGCGCAAATCGGCGCTCACGCGGAAGGCTTGAGCGATAGAAGCCAAGTCCTTCTCCAGCGCCCCCAAGGCGTCAGCCTCCAAGGCAAGCTCAAAAGCCGCCTGAGCGTAACGCTCCGCGGCTTGCGAGGTTTCTCCGTCGACTTCATGGGATACATGTTCTGTCACGACATCGTTCTTCTTCTTGCCTTGGCAATCCCAAGGGTGGGGCCGACGGGGCTACTCCAGAGCGCCGGGGCGACCAAAGGCGACAGCGGGCCCGGCGGAGAGCCGGCGACGCGCGCCGATAGTGGAGACCAGACGGCGAATGAATGACGTTGATGCGCAAGGGCAAACAGACGGACTCGTCTACCCCCCGGCTTGCGCAGCGCGGGGGTCATAGCATGCGATGTTCGCGGTTGACAATCGTGCTCCGGCGCCGGGGCGCCGCGCGCTGAAGCGTCTGTGATCGGGCTGGCGCGAAGCTTGCGGGACAAGGCGCTGCGGCGTCGCCTGGTCCTCGCGTCTTTTCGCCAAGAAGCTGAGAAGCCTTATTGGCCCCGGGGCCTCGCGGGAAGAGGACACTATACGGGGACCATTCTTCGGGATCTTGGCGGCTGGTTTTCTGGCGGCTTGCGGCGCGTCGCAAGCCGCGCCGGAAACGACTATGGCGCCAGGCCTTTCAGAAAGCCCGGCGTCGGGAAGCCTCTTGCATTTTGTGAGGAACGCTCCGCTCGCCGCGCGGGAGCCTTTGGACGCGGCCGCATTAACCCTGACAAGATCCGCCCATGAGGGATTGGAAGGCCCAGACCCGCAATTTAGCGTCCAGCTGGAAGCGGGGCCCTCCTGGCTTGTCGCGCTCAGCGCGCCGAACCACTCCCCTTATGATGTGGCCGCCCAGGCGCTGGGCGGCGCGCTTTCGATAGGGATCGGGTCGGGGACGGCGGCGCTTGTCCTCTTCCGCGTCGCGGAAAAAACTGGGGCGCCGCAGGCTTACGGACCCACGGGGCCGGCATCCATGGCGGTTCATGAAGGCGTGGCTCGTGCGCTTGTCTTGGTGGGGCTCGCCATCGCCGCCTTTGAAGAGACCGAAACCGATACGGGGATCATCATCGCGCCCCCGACGTCCGACGCCGTTTGCGGAGGGCTGGTCCATCCACGCGGCTGACAGAGACGCTAGAGGAAGGAATAGGGCTCCATATCCACTTGAACCCGGATCGTTGAGGGCACTTTTATCCGCGCCATCCAAGCCGCCATAAAGGCCGAGAGATCGATATTGCGGTCGGCGCGGATCAGGAATCGCTTGCGATGTTGGCCGCGGATGACCCCCAAGGGCGCTGGCGCCGGACCCCAGACGTCGACCCCGTGGGCGAGCGGAGCCTTTTCGCCTATGTGGTCGGCAGCGGCGCTGGCCAGAGCGTCGGAAGGCCCCGCCACAATCACGGCGGCCAAGCGACCATAAGGCGGCATGCCCGCCTGTTCGCGCATGGCGGCCTCCGCCTCGAGGAAGGCGTCGCGGTCTTGGCGCTTCAGCGCCTGCATAGCCTCATGATCGGGGGCGTAAGTCTGGATCAGGGCGCGGCCAGGGCGGTCTGCGCGGCCGGCGCGGCCCGCCACTTGGGAAAGCAGCTGGAAGGTGCGCTCCCCGGCCCGAAGATCGCCGCCCTTCAAGCCAATATCGGCGTCCACCACGCCGACCATCGTGAGGCGCGGAAAATTATGTCCCTTCGCGACGATCTGGGTGCCGATCAGGATGTCGATCTCGCCGGCGGCCATGCGGTTGACAAGGGCCCTTACGCTTTCGCCGTCGGGCGCGGTGTCGGACGAAAAAATCTCCACCCGTGCTTGCGGGAAGAGATCACGGACCTCTTCCTCCACACGCTCGACGCCGGGGCCGATGGCGACGAAACTGTCACAGGCGAGGCAATGCGGGCATTCTTTCGGCCTCGGCATTGAGAAGCCGGTGACATGGCAGACCAGGCGGCCAGAATAGCGGTGCTCGACCAGCCAGCTCTCGGTGTCTGGGCTCACCATGCGGTGGCCGCAAGCGCGGCACAGGGTCAGCGGGGCGTATCCGCGACGATTGATATAAAAGAGGGCTTGTTCGCCGTTCGCGAGGGCCTCTGCGGCAGCAACAGCGAGCTTGGGCGAGAGCCACCTGCCTTTTTCGGGGGGTGTTTCCCGCAGATCGACGAGCTCGATGGCGGGCAATAGGGCGGCGCCATGGCGCGCCTTCAGCACCACATGCTCGTAGCGGCCGGACTTGGCGTTCATCAGGGTTTCAAGGGACGGCGTCGCCGACGCCATCACAATGGCGCAGCCCCCCAGCTTTGCGCGCGCGACCGACAGATCGCGCGCGTGATAAGCGACGCCGTCGTCTTGCTTATAGGAGCCGTCATGCTCTTCATCGATGACAATCAATTTCAGGTTAGGGAATGGCAGAAACAGCGCGGAGCGGGCCCCAACGACAAGGCGGGCGCGGCCAGCGGCGACCTCGCGCCAGGCGCGGCGACGGGCGCGCTGGCCTATGGCGGAGTGCCATTCGACAGGGGCCGCGCCGAACCGTTCCTGAAAGCGGGCCAAGACGGCCTGGGTCAGCGCGATTTCTGGCAGCAGCACCAGGACCTGGGCGTCAGGCTCCATCGCGAGAGCGGCCGCGACGGCCTCGAGATAGACCTCGGTTTTTCCCGAACCCGTCACGCCATCGAGCAGAATGGGGGCAAACTCTCTTTTCGCCACCGCGCGGATCAAGACGGCTGCAGCGTCCTGCTGGGTGGGGGAGAGCGCCCTGCCCTCGCGCCCGAGATCGGGATTTGGAAAGGGAGGATCGTCCAGGCGACGGCTTCCGACGAGAGCGCCGGTTTCGATCAGGCCTTTGACCACCCCCGCGGAGACCCCAGCCCGTCGGGCGAGTTCGGCAGGCGCGACGGCTTCTTTCGCCGCTTCGCTCAGCACCCGGGCGCGCGCCTCGGTGATCTTGCCGACCGCGCCGCCTGAGGGGGCATAGACCAACGTGAAGGTCGGATCGCGAAGGGCTTCTTCGGACCTCACCACCATGGAAAGAATCTTGCCAGGGGAGGCGACGAGGAACTTCGCAGCCCAATCAAGGAAGCGCCGGGTTTCCTCCGGCAGAGGCGGACCAGGCAGAATCTCGGCGATCGGCTTCAGATTATCAACTGTCGGCGATTGGCTCACAGCCCAGACGCAACCGCGAACCAGGCGCGCCCCGATGGGGGCGAGGACATGATCGCCGGGCGACGCTTTCAGCCCCTCAGGGATCCGATAATCAAAGGGCTCGGGCAAAGGCAGCGGAAACAGCACCGAGGCCTTGAGAGCTGGGCCTGTCGCGCGCGGCGATTCGGGTTCATCTTCAAAGCCTGGCAGGCGCGCGCTTTCGAGCCGCGTGGTCAGACGCGATCGCAAAGATGAGCCTCGGGCTAAGGGTTTCATGAGCGGACCACACCAAGCAGCCGATTCGGGCATTTTAGCGGAACAGGCGCTCTTGCGCTGGACGGTCATGCTCCTATCAGAGCGCCGCCTCGGGCCGCGAACGGTGGAAGCGTATGCAAGAGACGCCCGGGCTTTCCTAAGCTTCCTTGCTCAGCATCTCGGCGAAACGCCGACAGTTGCGGGGCTCTCTGGGCTTACCCCGCAGGATTTGAGGGCCTATCTCGCGTTTCGGCGGCAGGGTCTGGAACCGCTTAGCGATCGATCAGCGGCGCGGGCGTTGGCGGCGCTGCGTTCCTTTTTTGCGTTTCTTGATCGGCGGCATGGACTGAAGATGGCGCGGCTCAAGCTGGTGCGCGGCCCGCGCGTGAGCCCGGGTTTGCCGCGGCCGGTGTCAGAGGCGGCGGCGTTGGCGATCTTGGAAGAAGCCGAAAACCAGGAGACCGCGCCATGGATTGCGGCGCGGGACGCGGCGCTTTTGACCCTGCTTTATGGCTGCGGCTTGCGCATTTCGGAGGCTTTGTCGCTAACCGGAGCGGAGGCTGTTCTGCCCTCCCAGCTCAGGATTATCGGCAAGGGCGGAAAAATGCGCCTCGCGCCCACGCTACCGGCGGCGCGGGAGGCAGTTCGTCTGTATGCTGAGCGATGTCCCTATCCGCTGAACGCTCAGACGCCGCTGTTTCGGGGTGAGAAGGGCGGACCCTTGTCGCCGCGCATCATCCAGCGTCTGATGGCGCGGCTGCGGGCGAAGCTTGGTCTGCCGCCAAGCGCCACTCCGCACGCCCTGCGGCATGCGTGCGCAACGCATTTATTGAGCGCAGGCGGCGACTTGCGGGCGATCCAGGAACTCCTTGGCCACGCGTCGCTTTCAACCACGCAAGCCTATGCCGGCGTCGATGCAGGCCGGCTGGAGGCCGCCTATCGCAAAGCCCACCCGAGAGCCTGAAGCAATTCCCAAGAAAAAAATCATTTTGTCTCAAAAAAATACAGTAGATGCTCTTACTTTTACTCTTTTCATACCAAACAGCTCTAAATCAGGCTCTGGCAAGGTCGATTTTGGCTTTTGCTAACTTAAAATAAACTGACCTAAAAGACGAGGAAAGAAAAATGACCACGAAAGAAACCAAGGCTCCGGCCGCCAAGAAGGCCCTCAAAGCCGCTTCAAAGCCTGCTGCGAAAACCGCTGCGAAGCCCGCCGCCAAAAAAACTGTGAAGGCCGCGAAGCCGGCTGCCGCCAAAGCCCCGAAGGCCAAGGTCGCCGCGAAGCCTGCCGTCAAGGCCGTCAAGGCCCCGAAAGCGGTGAAGGCTGTGGTGAAGGCCGTCAAGGCTTCGAAGCCCGCCGCGAAGACCGCTGCGAAAGCGGTGAAGGCGGTCAAGGCCCCGAAAGCCGCCAAGAGCGCTGCCAAGGCCGTGAAGGCCCCGAAAGCCGCCAAGAGCGCTGCCAAGGCCGTGAAGGCCCCGAAGGCTGTGGCCAAAACCGCGACGAAGGCGCCGAAAGCGTCAAAGCCGGCCGCTAAGCCCGCGAAGGCCTCCAAGACCACGAAGCCGGCGAAAGCCTCCGCGACGCGCGCCCCGCGCGTGTCGAAAAAGGCGCCTGCAACGCGCTGAACGGACCCGTGCGGGGAGCGCGCCATTTTCTCCTTCTGGTGCGCTCCCTTCCGGCCGGCCTTAGGCCCACCGGCGGGCCATCCAGGCCCCGGCGTCGGCGATGGCGGCCCGTCCTGGGGTCAGCATCGCATAAAATATGTGCCAGACATGAATCATGTTTGGCCAAACCTCCATAGCGGCCATCACGCCAGCGGCCTCGGCTCGGGCCTGGAGGGCTTCTGAATCGCTCAACAAAATCTCATCGGCGCCAACCTGGATCAGCATTGGCGGCAGCCCCCTCAAATCCGCCAAGAGCGGCGAGGCGTCTTGACCTGCGCGATCGATCTTTGAGCCCAGATAGGCTTCGGCGAAAGCTTCAAGACTTTGGGTCGTCAGGATCGGATCGGCTTGGGCGCGGGTTTTGTGGGAGCGCCCCGAGAGGGTCAGGTCGGCCCATGGGGACAGCAAAAGCAGCGCCCCGGGCATGGATTGGCCGGCGTCGCGGAGGCGAAGGGTCGCCGCCAACGCCAAGCCGCCGCCGGCGGAGTCGCCCGCCAAGATCACTCTGGAAGGGGGCACGCCCCTGGCTTCGAGAGCTTTGAGAGCCAGCAGCACGTCTTCGATCGCAGCAGGAGCAGGATGCTCCGGGGCGAGGCGATAGTCCAACGCATAGGCTTGCGCGCCAGCTGCTGCGGCCAGGTGGCTGACCAAACCCCGATGGCTTTGGGCCGACCCAACGCAATAGCCTCCGCCGTGCAAATACAAGGCCGCCACATCAGTGCGCGCGCCGGGACCCAGATGGCGCTCGGCGGGACGACCCAACCCGTCCTGGGCTACGCTCCAAGCGTCCGCCAGAGGGCTTGTGGCGCCGAACGCGTCCATCCGAGCGCGGCGATCCGCCCAGGGAACAAAGATGTCCTTTGGGGGAAGTGTCTGCTCGAGCACGGACCGCAACTGATCAATCTCGCGCATGCCATCCCTTCCCTATTGCCGTGTCATTGGGGCGCTCGTGGTCGTCGCACCGAGACTTTCCTCAGTTTGCAGAAACCGAGGAAGCCACACCCGATCTGCACCCTCTGCACAAACCGTCCCGACGCGCAACGCGGTTTCGGGCCGAATGGCCGCGGCGTTGGGGCGCACGCCGCCCTGGATGCAAGCCCAAGGGGCCCCGGCGGCGACAGCGGCTCTGATCGGGAGGATTGGCAAGAGGGTCGGGGCAGCGCTCTCTCACCAGCCATGTTCATCGAGGGAAGGCCTCTGACGCCCTAAGGGTTTGGGCGCCAGGCGGACCAGCGGACCAGCGGACCAGCGGACCAGCGGACCAGCGGACCAGCGGACCAGCGGCCAGGGCCCCTCAACGCCGCGGGGACCTGAGTCGTCGATGGATGTCAAGGATGTTTATAGTTTAACAATCTTTGCCGGCTATCCCCTCGCCACTCATTCTTGCGCTCCAAAGGGGGATCGCCGTCGTGACCAAACTCGCCGCCGCCGTCGCTGTGGGCTTCGCCTTCGCCGCCACACCGGCCTTCGCTCAATCCGTTACCGTCGATACTCCCGATATTCTGAAGGGTCGGTTCGAGGTAGAGACCGACAGCGTCTATGCGCACGAAGTCGTGGGCGACGAAGACGCCTATGCGCACCAAGCCGTCGCAGCTTATTCTTTTACCGACAATCTTCGTCTTGGCGTCGGGGTCATTGTCAATGACCCCGTCGGAGAAGGCGCACGGGCGGACGCTTATCTGGCGGAAGTGCGGTTTGAAGGCCCTCGCCCGGCCTGGATGCCCTTCGAGTGGGGCCTGATCGGCTCCTATATCGGCGGCGGCCCCGACGGGGTCAATGATGCGGTGGCCTTGCGGGCGATCGCCGCCAGCGAGATCGGCCCGGTTACCTTGGCGGCCAATCTCGACGCCTTGCGCGAAGTCGGCGGCGGCGCCAGCGACGACGTCGCCTTCGACCTGCTCATTGAAGGACGGCTGCCGATTACCGAGGCCTTCATGGCGGCGCTGACCTATTCGGGCCAGCTCGGCACCGATGAAGAGTTCGGCGCACTCGGTTCTCTGGGACAGTATCTCGGACCAACGCTCTATGCGTCGAGACCGATCGGAGCCAACAGCGCTATCGGCTTGGAGGCCGGCCTGCTTTTCGGTCTTACCGAGGAAAGCGCCGATGCGATCGGCAAGGTCAACCTGACCTGGGCGTCGCAATTCTAGAGAGACCCCTCTCTGCTATGAGCAGGCGGGCCCAGGGGCGCCGCCTTGCGTCCCGAACCAGAGTATCGTGAAGGTCGCCCTCAAGCCCTTCACGACCTTCTGGCTCGATCGGGGCTGGACAAGCCGCCGAGCGTCAAACGACCCGGCGGCTGAGCAGGGCGCGCGCCCATGGATAGGCGCATCGTTTGGATCGGCCAACCAGCGATGACGGCGCAGAAGCAGCCGATTTGTTCAAAGAAGAAGCCATCCGCTTTCAAGAAGCCCCGCCCGGAGGTCGTGCAAACGGGACAGACCGCGCATCCAATGATCAGGGAGGCGGCGCATTGATCTTGTGTGATCGCCTCATGCCGGCGTCAGCTCCCTCCAGCTTTTCGCAGCGCCTTATGGCCTTGGTTTTGCGCCTTCAGGTTCTGTTCCATGGGGTTTCGTCCATTGGGGCTTTTGCGGTTAGGACTTTATGGCGCTTTGGGGACCCTTGGCGTGCAAGCGTTCGGGGCCGGCTTAAGGCGATCGCGCCCTCTTGGCGTTGACGGCGAACCAACGCGTTTTCGAAAAGCCCATTCAACGCCCCGGCCTTGCCTCGTCAGGCCATCGCTCTGAGACATTTGGGGGTGGCTTGGCCGGCCCAGCAACCGGCTCAAGCGCCCTGAGGCCGCTCGCTTCCGGCCCCCGAAACATTGCAAGCAGGCTTGCGTCGCGGTCCACTCGACGTGCAACAGCCCAGGTGGGAGCTCGCCGCCGCCGCAAGGCTCTCGAGGCGGTCAGGCCTGCATGGTCCAGCCGTCCACCCCCTTGGCCGCTTCTCGGATGGCCTCGGTCATGGTGGGGTGGGCATGACAGGTCCGAGCGATGTCTTCTGCGGAAGCGCCAAACTCCATGGCCACGCAAATCTCCCCGATCATCTCGCCAACCCCGACGCCGATCATGTGGGCGCCAACAACCCGGCGGGTATTGGAGTCCTCAAGGATTTTGACGAAACCTTCGGTCTCATGATTGGTGCGGGCGCGGCTGTTGGCCATGAAGGGGAACTTACCCACTTTGTAGGGAACGCCCGCGGCCTTGAGTTCCTCTTCTGTTTTTCCGACGCCGGCCACCTCGGGATTGGTGTAAACGACGCCAGGAATAATGTCATAGTTCATATGCCCCCAGAGGCCAGCAATGAGTTGGGCGACGACAGCTCCCTCTTCCTCGGCCTTGTGGGCCAACATCGGCCCATGGGTGCAGTCGCCGATCGCGTAGATCGAGGGCACAGAGGTCTTGAAGCGATCAGTCTCGATAAAGCCGCGCTGGTCAAACCGAACGCCCACCGCCTCAAGCCCAAGGCCTGCCGTGAAGGGCTTGCGGCCGATCGCGACCAGAACCATTTCGGCTTCGATCACACGCCGGGCGCCGCCAGCGGCAGGTTCGATAGCCACCGTCACCCCGTCGCCCGCGCGCTCCACGCCCACAACCTTCTGGCCAAGCTCAAACTTGATGCCCTGCTTGGTCAAGATACGCTGAAACAATTTTGCGGTTTCGCCGTCCATCGTGGGGGTTATGCGGTCCAAATACTCAACGACCGTCACCTCAGCGCCAAGTCTTCGCCAAACAGATCCAAGCTCAAGTCCAATATAGCCGGCGCCGATAACAATGAATTTCTTGGGGACCTTGGACAAGCTCAAAGCGCCGGTCGAGGATAGGATCCGCTCCTCGTCCACCACGACGCCCGGCAGATCAGCGGGCGCTGAGCCCGTCGCGATCACGATGGATTTGGTTTGCGCTGTCCGCTTGCCGCCGTCTGGCGCTGTGATCTCCACCGCGTCAGCGCTGAGGATCCGACCGGTCCCTTTAATGTAATCGACTTTGTTCTTCTTCATCAAGAACTCGACGCCCTTGGTCAGGCCGTCGACGGCTTCGTCCTTCTGTTTGAGCATCTGTGGCAAATCCAGGGAAACGCCCTGAACCTTGACGCCCATTTTGGCGAAGCTTGTTCTCGCGGCTTCATAGCACTCCGAAGCATGGAGCAGCGCCTTGGATGGGATGCAACCGACATTCAGGCAGGCGCCGCCCAATAGACCACGCTTTTCGACAATCGCGGTCTTCAGGCCCAGTTGTCCGGCGCGAATGGCGCAATTATAGCCGCCAGGACCGCCTCCGATGATGACGAGGTCATATGCACTCACCGACAGCCTCCGCATAAGCGTTCGCAGATGGAGATGGGTGAGCGCGCGATCGACGCCGCACGCTCTCAAATTCGACGGAGCGGCACGGTAAGGCGTTCGCCGCGTGGGTCAATGCGGCGAAGGCTTCGAGAACCCTGATCTCCGCGCGGGCTCTCGCCACAGAGACCGCGGCCGCCCGATCGCCTGAGCGGGCTTGGGCGAAAAATTCTGGCTCCACCCGGCGATCCCAGCGCGGAGGCCCAATGGGGGAGAGACCTGGTCCGCGCCGTCGACACACCGCCCTTAAGCTTTCGCCGCAATCGCTTCGGCGATGGCGACAGCCCGCCTGGCCTGCTCAAGATGCAATAATTCCGTCATCTTGCCGTCGACCTTCAGCACGCCTTTGCCGGCGTTTTCGGGAGCGGCGAAGGCGGTTATCACAGCGCGGGCGAAGGCCAGCTCGGCTTCGGTCGGCGCGAAAATCGCGTTGCACAGCGCGATCTGGCTTGGATGGATCAAGGTCTTGCCTTCAAAGCCCAGGCCAAGGCCCTGACGGCAAACGGCAGCGAAGCCGTCTTCATTCTGGATGTCGTTGTAGACGCCGTCGATGGGGACAAGGCCATAGGCGCGGGCGGCGAGGACGGTCATGGACAGCGCGGTCAGAAGCGGGGCGCGGTCCTGCGTGTGCGCGCAGCGCAAGTCCTTGGCCAAATCATTGGCGCCCATCACGAAGGCGGAAAGATTGGCCTGCTCAGAATTTGCGGCGATGGCGGCGACATTGAGGATCGACAAAGGGGTCTCGATCATGGCCCAAAGAGCGATGCGCTCGCCGCCATTGCTCGCCGCGACATCGCGGGCCTTGGCGATATCCTCGGGCCCGTCAATCTTGGGAAACAGGATCGCGGCAGGGCCAACCTCGCAAGCGGCTCTTACGTCCGCGACGCCCCAAGGTGTGCCGAGCGCGTTCACACGGATCACGATTTCTTTGTCGCTATAGCCGCCAAGGGCAAGGGTCCGGCGAACAGTCTCGCGGGCTTCGGCTTTGGCTTCGGGCGCGACGCTGTCTTCGAGGTCGAAAATCAAAACATCGGCCGGCAGGGTTTTAGCCTTCTCCAACGCCTTGGGGTTGGCGCCTGGCATGTAGAGACAAGACCTACGCGGGGCTGCAGTCACAATGGTTCCTTCCGGCATGGCTTTTTCCTCGCGGCTGCGATAGCCGAGTGAATGATCCGACAATCTTTGCGCCCCGCCCATGAAAACCGTTTTGTCTTTCCATAGCCATGTCGCTGGGGCCCGTGTGGGGCACAGCGTGTCGGCCTTCGCCATGGAAAGACTAGGCGTAAGGGTGCTGCAATTGCCGACGGTGCTTTACGGGCGCCGACCCGATCGCGGCAAGCCAGGAGGCGGTCCCATGCCTGCGACGCTTTTGGGCGCCATGCTTGAGGGGCTGCGTGACGATGGGCTTTTGGGGCAGGTGGACGCGGTGCATTGCGGCTATCTGGCCTTGGCGGAGCAAATTTCCGTTGTCCTGGAAGCTGTCGATCGGGTGCGGAGCGCCAACAGAGGAGCAGTTTTCGTGCTCGACCCGGTGATCGGTGACGTGGAACGTGGGCTTTATGTGCCTGATCATGTCGCCGAAGGGGTGGCGGAGACGCTTGTGCGGGAGGCCGATTGGATCACCCCGAACGCATGGGAGCTTGCGCGGATTGTCGGGCGGGACAGCCTCGACTTTCGTGGATTGAGGGAGGCGGCGCGGCGACTTGGAAAACCCGCGCTGGTGACATCGACGCCAAGCCCTAAGGGGATTGGGACGCTCTACGCCGCGCCCACGGGAGACTGGCTTGTGGAGATGCCGCTTCTGCCTCTGGCGGCAAAAGGGGCCGGTGATTTGTTCACCGCCCTTTTCCTGGCGCGGCGCCTTCTAGGGTCTGCGCCCGCGGTGGCGCTCGAGGCGGCGGCGGGCAGCGTGCACGATGTGTTGGTGCGCCAGCTGGCGCAAGCGGCCTCCGATCTGCCGCTGCCGTCTGCGCAAGAGCTTTTGGCGGATCCGGTGACTTGGCCGACGGCCAAGCCCTTGCCGCCGCTTGATTGAGGACCCGCCATGATCGACGGCTTCATTGCGCCCGGGTTTGAGCCCGTCAAACAGGCGTTCTCGCAAAACTTCGCCGACAGCGACGAGCTCGGGGCAGGTTTCGCACTGCTCATCGACGGAGAAAAAAAGGTGGAGTTGTGGGGCGGTTACGCCGACCGCAGCAAAACACGACCTTGGACGCAAGACACGCTCGCGCCGGTTTATTCCGTCACCAAGCCCATCGCATCCCTGGTGATCGGCATGCTGCATGATCGCGGACTTTTGGATCTGGGGGCCCCCATCGCGTCGGTATGGGAAGCGTTCGCCGCCCATGGCAAAGGCGAAATCAGCATCGCCAAGGCTTTGGGGCATCAAGCGGGGACGCCGGGCTTCTTGACATCGATCGACCCGGCGCTCTGGTATGATCAGGAAGGGATTGAGGAGGCGCTTGCGGCGCTCGCGCCCATGTGGCCGCCGGGGACGGCGCACGGCTATCATCCGTACACTTTCGGCGTTATCGCCGGGGCCTTGGCGCGCCGGGCGGATGGACGCTCGTTGGGGACGATCCTCAGGCAGGAGGTCTGCGAGCCCATGGGCGTGGCGTTCACGATCGGCACGCCCGCTGCTCTGCATCCGCGATGCGCCGAGATCGTTAAGCCGAAGGCTGCGCCCTCCTTCACCCAAAACCGTGATCTCGTCAAAGCCGCGTTCGGAGCGCCTTGGGCGACGCCGGCGCGGGGAAGCGCACTTTGGCGGGAAGCGGAGTTTCCCGCCGCCAACGGCCATGGCACGGCCCTCTCCACAGCCCAGCTTTATCAGGCCTTCGCCTGCGAAGGAATGATGCTGGGCCGGCGGATCTTTAGCGCAGAAACTCACGCGGCTCTCACCGCGCCTTTGGCGCCTGGGGGCCCTGATCTTGTGCTGCCGTTCAATCTGACATTCTGCGCTGGGATCCTGCTCAATACGAACGCCTTTTATGGGCCGAACCCCAAAGCAATGGGGCATTCAGGTTGGGGCGGCTGCATCGGCTTCGCCGATCCAGCCCATCGGCTGAGCGGCGCTTATGTGATCAACCGACAGTCGGCGCATCTGATGGGCGATCCGCGGGCGCTTCGGCTCATTGCGGCGGTCTATTCATGCCTGTGAAAAAGGCCTGGGCCTGGCTGCAGCGCTTCGGCCTCTATGCCGGCGCGGGCGCGATCGGGCTCTTCATCTTCGGGGCTAATGTTTTTTATGCGCTCAGCGCGGGCGATGGGCTGATCATGGCCAATCAGCGCCTGATCGCGGGGGATTTCATGGCCTTCTGGAGCGCCGGGCGGATGACGCTTGAGGGCTCTATCGATCACGTGCATGAGGCGCGGCCGATCTATGAAGAACAGCTGCGGCATGCTCCGGGCTTGGAGGTCGTTTATCTATGGCATCATCCGCCGACCTTTCTTCTGGCGGCGACGGGGCTCGCGTTTGCGCCTTATCTGGGGGCGGCGGCTCTGTTCCTGGCTTTCACCGGCGGGCTCTATGCTTTGGCGACGCGGGCGATCACGCCCGCCCCCGCTGCGCTTTTTTTCGCCGCCATGGCGCCGGCGAGCGCCATGCATTTTGGGAATGTGCAGACGGGGCTATTGACCGCGGCGCTCGCTGGGCTGGCGCTTGTGTGGCTCGACCGGCGTCCGCTTGCGGCGGGCGCGCTGGTGGGACTGTTCGCTATCAAGCCGCATTTGGCGGTGCTCTTTCCCCTGGCCTTCGCCGTCGGAGGACGCTGGCGGGCCTTCGCAGCGGCGGCGGCAGCGACGCTTGGGCTTGTCGGGCTGTCGCTGTGGGCGTTCGGCCCCGAACCATGGCGGGCGTTCTTTGAGAATTTGGCCAATGCGCAAGGCATGGTGACGGATCAAAAGATCGCACCGGGGACCTATGCGACGCTGTTCGCCAATCTGCGCGGGCTTGGAGCGCCGGTCTGGGCCGCGGGGCTTGCGCACGCAGGCTCAGCGCTTGCGGCGGCCCTCTCGGTTTGCGTCATGTGGCGATCAGGAGGCGGGCTCAGCGCCAGAGCGGCGCTGGCGGCGGCCTCGACGCTGATATCGCCTTATCTGTTCTTCTACGACTTGACGCTGTTGTTGGTCGCCGCAGCCCTCATTGTGCGGGAGGCGGGAGGCTGGTCTCACCTCGCACGCTGGGAGCAAGGCGTCTTGGCTTATTGTTGGATTGCGCCGGGATTGTTGTTTTCGGTGGGAAGCCACGTCCCAGCGCCGTTTGCGGCCATGGCGGGGTGGGCCCTGATCATAGTGGCGATGCGTCGGGCGGCGCCTAAACCTGCAGAAATCGGACAGGCTGACGCGGCGCCAGCACGGCAGCGGTGAGGGGGCCTCCATACACAGCCCCCGTATCCACATTAATCCGGGGCCCCACGATCTGGGGCGCCAAGTCGGGAGTGGGCGTGTGGCCGTGGACGACAACCAGGCCCTCCAACTCTCCCCTGTCGGGCCACTTGTCCACGCTGAAAAAGCGCGGCGAGCGGGTCCAGAGACGGACGTCGTCACGGCAGTCCGGGTAAGTCTGGGGATCAATGCCTGCATGGACGAACGCGATACGGCGCTCTTCGTCCACTGCCAGATTAGGCAGCGTCTTTAAGAATGCGATATGGTCTTGGTCGACGCTGGCGCGCCAGTTCTGCCGGTCCCATCCGTTCACGTCGCAATAGCTGGCGAGGGCGGCGTCGCCGCCATTGCGACGCCAATATTGGAGGGCGGCCCCGCTTTCAGGCTCTTCGACGGCGTCGAGCAGCATCTGCTCGTGATTGCCGCGCAAGGTCACCACACGCAAGGCGCCTGAGGCGCATGCGTGAAGCGTCATGGCCAAAGCGATGCAATCGCGGGAACGGGCGCCGCGGTCGATGAGGTCGCCGAGATGAACGATGCAGGCCTCGATACGATCAGCGTCGATCTCGGCCAAGATCCGCTCGTAAAGATAGGCCAGCCTGCGGGCCTCGCCGTGCACATCGCCAATCGCGTAGTAGACCGCATTGCTCACGGCCGAGTCCTGACAAAAAACAACTCCCACGTAAAGAGCGCCAGCCCGACCCATATCAGCCCAAAGCTGAG
>JAGWZH010000199.1 GCA_018971945.1 Alphaproteobacteria bacterium
GTGTGTCACTCGCCCTGGCTGTTCGTCAAGGACGTCTTCTGGGATTTGGCGCGCGCACGGCGCATGCTTTCACCGGAGAGCTCGATACGATGCGCGTTGTGGATCAGGCGATCCAGGATGGCGTCGGCGTAGGTTGGATCACCTATGTTCTCATGCCAGGCTTGGATGGGCAGCTGGGAGGTGATGATGGTCGATCGGCGTCCATACCGGTCTTCCAGGATCTCCAGGAGATCGTTGCGGGCGCCTGCATCGAGCGGCTTGAGGCCGAAGTCATCCAGGATGAGCAGATCGGCTCGGGCGAGGGCCTTCATGATGCGCGGGTGGCGTCCGTCGCCCCGGGCAAGCGCCAGATCGTCCCACAGCTTCGGCCAGCGGTGATAGAGGACGTAACGATTGTCGCGGCACGCCTTCTGACCGATCGCACACGCAAGCCAACTCTTGCCCACGCCCGCCGGCCCAACCAAGGCAAGATTGTCGTGGGCGTCAATCCAGTCGCCAGCGGCGAGTTTCAGGAACAAGGCGCGGTCAAGGCCCCGGACCGTGCGGTAATCAACGTCTTCAACACTTGCCTGATGCCGCAGTTTGGCGGCGCGCAGCCGGGTGGTCAGGCGTTTGTCCCGCCGCAGGGATGTTTCCCGGTCCAGGAGCAGCGCCAGCCAGTCAGGATGGGGGAGCTGCCTTGCTTCGTCTGTTCCGACCAGTTCTGCAAAGGCTTTGGCCATCCCATGAAGACCGAGCGCCTGAAGCTGATCAATCGTTGGATGTTTCAGCATGCTGATATCTCCTCAGTTGTAATAGCGAGAGCCACGGATGTTGGGGTGAAGGATCGGCGCCGCCTCCTGCGCGGCTCTCCCTGATGTCGGGCGCCGGTCCAGATTGTTGTCGAGGATTGACCTGACAGATCCATAGGTGCGTGCGCCGATCTCAATGGCGCGCGCCGCCGCTGCTTCGACGCGCTCCACGCCAAACGACCGGACAAGGCGCATAATGCCAAGGCATGCCCTATAACCCTGTTCCGGATGAGGTCTTGCTGCGAGGATGTGCTCGCACAGGGCGGCCGTCGCTGGGCCCACTTTGCCTGCGTCCTGCCGAATCCGCTCTATGGTCCAGCCGGCATAGCGCCGATGGCTGGAAGGCATATGCTCCGGAACCGTTGTATGCTTACGGCTGCTGCCCTTTCGGAGATGGACAGCGATGCGCGCACCCTTGTGAAAAATTTCAATGCTGCGGGCCGTAAGGCGGGCATCAACTTCTGCGCGGGCGAAGTGGTAAGGAACAGAGTAAAAATGGGCGTCGACCTCGACATGGTAGTCGATCCCGACGCGGCGAACCTGCCACTCGCTGTATTCAAAGGGTTCGCCTGGCAAAGGCTTCAGCGCTGGCTGATCGATGTCCTCGAACAGCTGGCGGCGCGTCACGCCGAGGCGGCGTAGAATCCGCTGCTCATTGTGCCGAAGAAGCAATTCAGCAATGGCGTCGTCCAAGTCGGCAAGACTGTGGAAGATTCGGTTGCGTAGCCGGCCCAGGAGCCAGCGCTCGACCACAAGCACCGCCTGTTCAACTTTTGCTTTGTCACGCGGTCGCCTTGGGCGCGTCGGCAGGACCGCCGTGCCGTAATGTGCGGCCATCTCGGCGTAGGTGCGGTTGATCTGCGGGTCGTACAGGCACGCCTTCACGACCGCGGTCTTGGTGTTATCCGGCACAATGAATTTAGGCGTCCCGCCAATCGCTCCGAACGCGTGTTCATGAGCGTCAATCCAGTCTGGCAAAGTCTGCGTCCAGGTCGATTTGGCGAACAGGAAACCTGACGCGCCAAGCACCGCGAGGAAGATTTGCGCCATCCGGACTTCGCCGGTCAGACGGTCAACGACGACAGGCACGCCGTCGCCGGCATAATCCACGAACAGGCGCTCACCCGCCACGTGGGTCTGGCGCATGGTCACGGACAGCGTCTTCTCGAAGGCCCGGTAGAGTTCGCAATAGCGTGAGTAGCTGTAGCCCCCGGGGTTGGCGGCGATGTATTCGTCCCACAGGACCAGAAGCGTCACGTGCTTGCGTTTGAGCTCACGATGCACAGCCGTCCAGTCCGGCTCCTCCAGGCGCCGATGACCCTGTTTGCTGCGCCGCTCGGCATAGAGCGCCGCCTCAAGCGCCTCGTCGCCCAGATCTTCAGGCAAGGGCCAGGTGAGGCCGGCCTTCTCAGCGCGCCGCAGGGTCTCGCGCACCGTCGAGCGCGCCAAACCAGCCCGACGCGACATCTCATGGATCGAGGCGCCAAGAGACTTCAGACGAATAATCTCGCGCGCATGTCTCATACTGATCGGCTCCGCTGGCATCGACCGCTCCTCTGCTCGGGACAAAGGAAGCGACCTGACAGGCCAACGGTGGCCCCCCGCCAAGCCCGGAACTCACCCGGGCGGGATCATTCCGTTACGGGGGGCGG
>JAGWZH010000076.1 GCA_018971945.1 Alphaproteobacteria bacterium
ATCGCCGCTCCTCAGCGGGCCGTCGCCGGATCTGGGGACCCGTGCCCCCGCGCACCGCCAGCATGACCCATCTCTATTGCGAGACCGTTCACGCTCTGCTTCATTCGATCACAGCCTGAGCCGCGTCGCAAGTCGCTCGCTACAATGTCGCAGCGTGGAACGCTTGACGCGGATCCTAGCTGTCCACGCCCTCGCGGCGTTCAAACACCCGATCCACAAGACCATAGGCCTGCGCTTCCTCGGCGGTCATGAAATGGTCCCGGTCCAAGGTGCGTTCGATCGTCTCGTAGGGCTGCCCTGTGTGCTTGACATAAATTTGGTTAAGTCGGCGCTTGGTCGCCAGGATATCCTCTGCGTGCCGTTCAATGTCGGACGCTTGCCCGCGGAAGCCGCCGGATGGCTGATGCACCATCACCCTGGCGTTCGGCAGGCAGACCCGCATGCCCTTCTCGCCTGCCGTCAACAAAAGCGAGCCCATCGACGCCGCCTGCCCGATGCAAACGGTTGAAACCGGGCTACGGACATATTGCATGGTGTCGTAAATCGCGAGCCCGGAGGTCACGTAACCGCCCGGACTATTGATATACATTGATATTTCACGCTTCGGGTTCTCGGACTCCAGAAACAGAAGCTGGGCCGTAACCAGGCTCGCAAGCCCGTCTTCGATCGGCCCGGTCACAAAGATGATCCGTTCCTTCAGGAGCCGGGAAAAGATATCGAACGCCCGTTCGCCGCGGCTGGTCTGTTCGATCACCATCGGCACCAAGTTCATTAAGCGTTCGCTGTGATCGATCATCGGCCCGGCCATCCTAATCTCATGCGCGCAGGGCCACGCCCGCCCGCTCACCGTTCATGTGTGGCGCGTCGCCTCGTGGCGCAACCCTCAAGCTGCGGCGAACGCCGTCAAGCCTCATCGTCAGCGAACAGCTCTTCCCGACTGACGGTTTTCGTCTCGACCTGAGCGAGCTCCAACATGAAGTCCACGACCTTTTCCTCATAGAGCGGGGCTCTCACCTGCGCCATGAGTTGAGGATTGCGCACATAAAGATCATAGATCGACTGCTCTTGGCCTGGGAAGCGGCGGACCTGAGCGATCAGCCCCTCCCGGACCTCCTCCTGGGTCAGATCCACGTCGTTGCGGCGGCCCACTTCCGCCAACAGCAACCCTAGCCGCACGCGCCGTTCTGCGATGCGGCGATACTCAATCCTGAGCTCTTCTTCGGATTTGGAAGCATCCTCTGCATCCAAGCGGCCTGCGTCGCGATCCGCGCTCAGCTGCCGCCAAATCTGGTCGAACTCGGCGTTCACCATGCCGGGAGGCAGGGGGAAATCGTGCAATGCGTCTAGCTTATCGAACAATGCGCGCTTGGCTCTGAGCCGGGTCTGAGCGCTGTGCTCCTGCTCCAAACGATCCCGCAACGCGCTCCGGAGCGCCTGAAGGCTATCAAAGCCCACATCTTGAGCCAAGGCCTCGTCGATCTCGGTCTCCGCCGGCGCCTTCACCGCCTTCACGGTGACGGCGAAACTGGCGGCCTTTCCTTTGAGCCTCTCCACTGGGTAGGCGTCGGGGAAAACCACGTCCAGGGTGCGCTCCTCGCCGGGCGCGGCGCCGATCAGCTGTTCTTCGAACCCGGGGATGAAACGGCCTGCGCCGATCTCGACAGAGGCGTCCGTGGCTGCGCCGCCTTCAAAGGCCTCCCCGTCAATGCTTCCGATGAAATCAATCACAACTTGATCGCCCTCTGCCGCAGGGCCGTCTTTTTCGGCGAAACGGCGACTGGATTTGGCGAGTTCGGCGAGCCGCGTCTCGACTTGCTCTTCGCTGACCGGCGCCACGATTTTAACCAGAGACACGCTCCGCACATCGGCAGGCGTGAACTCCGGCATCACCTCGACATGCAGCTTAAACGCGAGGTCCTGCTGTCCCGCGATCACTTGATTAATGTCAGATTCCAGCTCTGGCCGCGGCTCGGAGGCGACCCTCACATTTTCTCGCGCAAGCCCTTCCTGGGTGCTCTTTTGCACCGTCTCGTTGATGATATCCTGCATCATCGACGGCCCGTAGAGCTTGCGGATATGCGCTGGCGGAACCTTACCCGGACGGAAGCCGTTCAGGCGCATTTTAGGACGCACCTCTTCGATTTTCGCGGCAAGGCGCGCCTGCAGGTCCGCCGCCGAGGCGACCACGCGATAGACGCGGGACAAGCCCTCCGCCTGGCTCTCGATCAGTTCCATGGTTTCTGTCTCTCACATCCGTCTATGCAGCCAAGCCCGCACAAGGCAAGCGTCGCTCTCAACCGTCCGGCGGCGAAACACGATGATCCGTGTTCATGCGGGTGCGGTCACAAGGAAAACAAGCCGCGGCTTATCGCAAAGCAAGGACCGCTTGTCTATAAGCGCGGCGCTGTCAGCCAGGCGCTGATTGAACAAAGCCGCTCTGGTGCCCGCCGTCGGACTCGAACCGACACGCCTTTCGGCGCAGGAACCTAAATCCTGTGCGTCTACCAGTTCCGCCAGACGGGCCAGAGCGATGGGCCTCCCCCCGATCGAGCCAAGGGGCGTCCCGGTCAGAGCGTTCAGGGCGCCGGCGCCGGGACGTCTGTTGGGACAGTCGCAGGCTGGAGCCGCAGCGCACCCCCTTGGACAAGGCCGCGAGTAAAGTCGTTCTTCGGGTCCGCCGCAAGCCCCTCCTGGGTGATCCGCACCTCGTATTCAGCCCCGTCCGCCATGGGCATGAAGACGGCGCTGCCATATTGGCGTTCTTCAGCAGTCACGGGAGAAAAACGGCCAAGACCCTCGGCCAACGCCATGAAATCAAGGCCCTCGCGCGCGACGTCCATGCGCTGGCCCTCCGCCGTCGCGGTGGCGCCGCTGGTTACATCTCGTCCCCAGATCCGCTGAAGCTCATACTGGGCGTCCAGACCCACCACATTGGCCCATGGCTTCCAGGTGATAACCCTGGCGTCCATCTGCCACTGGTCCCCTTCCAGCGTGTAGGTTTGGGTGGAGATGGGCAGGCCTTCGTCTCCGAGTTCGATCACCGTCGCCTCATAGGTCCGAGACGCGCCTGGAACGGCGGCCAGAGCCACCGTCGCGACGGGCCGTTCGTAGGACAGGCGGTTATAGGTTTGCACATTGAGGCCAAGAAGGCTCGCCACCGAGCCGATGGCCAGCAGCGCCCCGCCTGTCACCACGCCGCGGCCGCCCTTGAATGGTTTACCGCGAAACATCCAACCCAGGCCGGACAGCACGAACGCCAATCCGAAAACGCCGACAGCGGCCGGCACAATCCACCACCACCAGTCCATGCACCCCTCCGCTGATCGGGCGCGCCCCCTGCCCCGGCGCGCGATAAGTCCCACTCATTAAAGCACAATGCAACGAACCGACAATCAGTCTGCTCAGGCCTCGGTCTCGCCCAGCGTCGACCGGCGCTCCAGGGCGGACCGCAACGCTCCCGGCAGAGCGCTCGGCAAATCTTCCGCGATCAAGCCCGGTCCGAGCGCCTCCCCGCACTGTCCATGCAGCCATGCTCCCGCTGACGCGGCGAGAAAACTGTCCATGCCTTGCGCGAGAAGCCCTGCGATGACGCCGGCCAGTACGTCCCCCGAGCCAGCCGTCGCGAGATAAGGCGTTCCCGCGCCGTTGACCGCGCACCGGCCGTCGGGCGCGGCGATGACGGTGTCTGGACCCTTCAATAATACCGTCGCCCTCGCGAGGGTCGCGGCGGCCTTCGCCGCCGCGATCCGGTTCGGCGAGACTTCGAGCAGCTCTGGAAAAACCCTTTGGAACTCGCCCCGATGCGGGGTCAGCACATCGCTCGGCCTCAGGGCCTGGAAAAGAATCTGCGCTTGGTCTCGGAACAGGCTGAAAACGTCGGCGTCCAAAACCGCTGGCGCGCCGCCTCGGCACACCGCCAGGACATGGTCCTGAAAATCTGCGGCGAGCCCCAGCGCCGGCCCGATCACGACGGCGTCCGCCTCCTTGATCGCAGCCTCCAGGGCCACAAGATCGGGGATTTCACGCAGCATCACCGCGGTGAGATGAGCGGCATGGACGCGCACCGCATCGGGAGGAGACAAGACCGTCACCAGTCCCGCCCCCGCCCGCAAGGCGCTGATGGCGGCAAGCCGCGCCGCCCCGGTTTGGACAAGTCCGCCGGACACCACCATCACATGGCCGCGGGAATGCTTGTGGGCCTCAACCCCAGGCCGGGGCAACGCCGCGCCCCAGAGCGCCGGACCGTTCGCCGTGGCGAGCGGCGCGCCAGCCGAAGCGAAGGCCTGCGGCGGCATGCCGATCGAAGCGATGATCGTCTCGCCGCAAAAAGACCGCCACGGCTCGAGCACATGGGCCGGTTTGAGGGCCTCGAAGCTCACCGTCAGACCGGCCCGAAAAGCGACGTCTCCCAACGGCGGCCCGCCATCGCCGGGAACGCCGCTTGGCGTGTCAGCGGCCACCACGGCTTCAGGCCTGTAGGCCCAGGCCAGCGCTGCGGCGCGAGCCGCGCCCTCAAGCGGCTTGTTGAGCCCCGCTCCGAACAAGGCGTCCACAGCCAGCGCCGCTGTGGGGCAAGCAGGATCGCCCAAAGCCATGATCGGCCCTGCAAAGGCGGCCGCCGCATCCGCTGGGTCTCCTCTTAGCGCGTCGCGACTGACCAGGGTCTCCACCCAGACGGGCCAACCCGCGCGATGCAGAAGCCTCGCGCAAACCCAGCCGTCGCCTCCATTGGCCCCGGGACCACAGAGGACCGCAGTGGGCCTTGGAGAGAAGCGGGCCATGACCGACTGCGCCAACGCCTCTCCGGCGTTTTCCATAAGCCCCCGCGTCGGGACCCCCAAAAGGGGGGCGGCCGCGTCCATGGCCCGCATCTGCGCGATGGAAATGATCGGGGTCGGGCTCATGGCCTCCCTGCGCCGTCAAAGCGGGGTGAAGACGTTGCGCATCCCGCCGTCGAAGCTTTCAACCACGCCGCGGCGGCCAACGCCTTCTCGGGACTGCAGATCCAAGAGCAGCGCCTCGTCTGGGGGCGTATTGGCGACAAACCGTCTCCCCTGGGCGTCGCGGCCGATCACGATTCCCATGCGGACCCGATCGCGACCCCAGATAACGGTATAGGTCTCGATTGTGGCCTCGCCGCTGGGTTCGGCGATGGTCTCGGGCGAGACGAGTTCGTCGATTTCGGTTTGATAGTCTTTCGGCGGCCTTCGGCTGAAACAGGCCTTGGGCGGGTGCGCGGCGTAAACGCCGACGGCCTGTTTGGTCAGATGCATGCCGTTGGCGGTGACAAGGCCATAGTCCCCTGGCCTGTCGCGCAGCCGCCAGACCATTTCTGCAATAGAATGCATCACATAATTATTGCCCGGCCCGCCAAAATAGGGAAGTCCGCCCGTGACCGTCAGCCCGCGCGGGTCATCCTCCCGCAGGCCCAATTCCTGGCAGGCCAACTCCACAGCGACAGGAAAGCAGGAATAAAGATCAAACAGAGCGATGTCGTCGATCCCAAGGCCAGCCTGCTTAAGGGCTTCCCGCGAAGCGGTCCGGATCGCAGGCGAGGAGTGATAGTCTACCCGATCAAGCAGGTTCCAGCGTTCCGTGGCCTCCCCGCAGCCATGCAGATAGATCCGGCGATCCTTCGGCGCGCCCAAGGCGTCGGCCTTCTCCGACGAACAAATGATCACGGCGGCCGCCTGGTCCACCTGGATCACGGCGTTCATAAACTTTGTGTAGGGGAACCCCACGAGGCGGTTATCCGGCCCGTCGGCGGCGATCGCCTCCGGGGTCCGGAAAGTCGGGAACCATGCATAGGGGTTTTTCGCCGCTATTGCGCTGAAGGGCGAGAACAACCGCGCCATAGCCATCTTGTGCTGATCGAGGCTCCGCCCCCTGTGTGCGCGCACCGCGTTTTCAAACATCGGGTAGACATTGGCGGGAAACTCACAGCCGTGGGCGGCCTCCTGCCTGCTTTCCCCTGGTCGGCCGTCGCCAAAGCGCTCAGGACGCCCTTCGGCCCCGCCGCCGAAATGCGCCACGTCCTCTCCGCCCTTAAACCGCTTCAACAAGGTGCCGAGATACTCCGCGCCGGTCAAAAGGACGAAATCATGCCGACCGGCGGCGATCTCCTCTGCGGCGAAATTCACAAGCTGTTGCGGCGTGTTGCCTCCCATATGAGCGTAAACCGCTCGGGTAGGAGCGGCGCCGAGATCTTCCGCCAGGGTCGCCGGGGGATTGGCGAGGCGCGGGATCGGAAGCCGCCCTGTCGGCCCGCCCGCGTCGATGGTGAAACCGACGACCCCGAGCAAATCAATCCCCGCAAGGGCTCCGGGGGCGAGGCCAGCGTCTTCGGCGGCGCGTTCGGCGGCGTCCTTGACCATCCCGCGGGGTCCGGGCGCCGAACCCTTTCTGTAGGTGATTTGCCCCGCGCCGATCAGAACGGGGGTGCGCGGGTCGATCATGGGTCGGTCCTTTATGGCTGGAATGGCGGCGACGGATCGGTGCAAGGAATGGGTTCCCGTTGCGGAAAGGCAAGAGCCGAGGCGGCGCCGCTTCCCTGGGCGCCCTTGCCTGCGAACAGGGCGCCGCCGCGCCCCCGCTTCGCTCCTTCTCTTGCGGCGCCGAGACCGGCTTGACGCCTCGACCGAGCGGCGGGATTCACCATGCATCACGCGCGAGAGGCGGAGCCGTCCCCAAAACGGGGTGGCGCGCGCGGCTCGGCTCGCCATGGAGGTCATCGGCGCATGAAGAAAATCGAAGCCATCATCAAGCCCTTCAAATTGGACGACGTGAAGGACGCGTTGCAGGAGATTGGACTGCAGGGCATGACTGTGGTCGAGGCCAAGGGCTTTGGGCGCCAGAAGGGCCATACCGAGCTTTATCGCGGGGCTGAATACGTCATCGATTTCCTGCCGAAACTGAAGCTGGAGTTGGTCGTCGGCGACGAACAGGTCGAACCAGCCTTGGAGGCGATCCAGCGTGCGGCGCGGACCGGCAAAATCGGCGACGGCAAAATTTTTGTGACCGACGTGGCCAATGTCATCCGAATCCGCACAGGCGAGACCGGCCCTCAGGCCATCTGACGGCGGGCGACCGGGCCTCGGCGCCGTCCCGATCTTCTTTCAAACGCCCCTTCGAAGGGGCGTTCCGTTTATGAGGCCCCTCTATGCGGGGGCATGAACTTAGGCAGGAGAACGACCCATGTCTGCAGACGTGCTGAAAATGATCAAAGACAATGAAGTGCAGTATGTGGACCTACGCTTCACAGACCTGCGTGGGAAAATGCAGCACGTCACCATGGACGTCTCCATGGTGAATGAAGAGTTCTTCGAAGAAGGCACGATGTTCGACGGGTCCTCTATCGCCGGCTGGAAGGCGATCAACGAGAGCGACATGGTGATGATGCCTGATCCGATGGGCGCACATATCGATCCGTTCTTCCAGCAGACCACGCTGGCGCTGTTTTGTGATATTCTCGAGCCTGGCACTCTGCAGCCATACAACCGATGCCCGCGGGGCATCGGCAAAAAGGCGGAAGCCTATATCGCGGCCTCTGGCGTGGGCGACACCGGCTATTTCGGTCCTGAGGCCGAGTTCTTTGTGTTTGACGACGTCCGCTGGAGCACAGACCCCTGGAACACGGGTTATTCTTTTGACTCCACAGAACTGCCCGCCAACACCGGCAAGCACTATGAAGCGGGCAATATGGGGCATCGCCCGGGGCCGAAAGGCGGCTATTTTCCTGTTCCGCCGATCGACAGCGGCCAAGACCTTCGCGGCGAGATGCTCGCGGTGATGGGCGAGATCGGACTGCAGCCGGAAAAACACCACCACGAAGTGGCCCCGGCCCAGCATGAGCTTGGTCTGCGGTTCAACACGCTTGTCCGAATGGCGGACAATATGAATCTCTACAAATACGTGATCCACAACGTGGCCGCGAGTTACGGCAAGACAGCGACCTTCATGCCGAAACCCTTCTACAAGGACAATGGCTCGGGCATGCATGTCCACCAGTCCATCTGGAGGGGCGGCCAAAATCTGTTCGCAGGCGACCGCTATGCAGATCTGTCCGAGACTTGCCTCTATTATATCGGCGGTATTATCAAGCACGCCCGAGCGATCAACGCGTTCGCGAACTCCACAACCAACAGCTATAAACGCTTGGTGCCGGGCTACGAGGCCCCCGTCCTGCTCGCCTATTCGGCCAGAAACCGCTCCGCCTCCTGCCGGATACCGCACGGCGCCGGCGCCAAAGCCAAGCGCGTCGAGGTGCGCTTTCCAGATCCCGCGGGCAACATGTACCTGACCTATGTGGCCCTGCTGATGGCGGGCATTGACGGCGTCCTGACCAAGACCCATCCGGGCGAAGCTTTGGACAAAAATCTTTACGACCTGCCTCCTGAAGAGCTGAAGCAAGTGCCGACTGTTTGCGGCTCCTTGCGCGAGGCCCTCGGAGCCCTCGACGCCGATCGAGACTTCTTGAAGAAGGGCGGGGTCATGGATGACGACATGATCAACGCCTACATGGATCTGAAGTTCGAAGAATTGGACCGGTTCGAAACCCATCCGCACCCTGTTGAGTTCGACATGTATTACAAGGCCTGATGTTATAAAGCCTGAGCTTAGCGTCCCAATGGGCGCATCCCTCGACCCCGCCCGCGCTCGGCTGCGCGGGCGGGGTTTCTCTTTGGGCGGAGGAGAGCTTATGTGAGGCTGGCCTCGGGCCGAAAAGGGGGAGAGAGGGGGAGAGAGTATGACGATGATCGAGCCTGGCCGCGGGCAGCCCCCTTGGCACATTTGGGCCGTGGGCGGGCTGGGGCTCCTGTGGAACGCCTATGGCTGTTTCGACTATGCGATGTCCAAGATTCAGGGGGACATCTATCTCCGACAGGTGGGCATGACCGCGAGCCAGATTGCCCATTTCAACGCCATGCCAGCTTGGATGACCGCGGTTTGGGCCATCGGCGTATGGGGCGCGCTTTTGGGTTCGGTCCTGCTTCTGCTGAGGCGGCGCCTCGCGGCGCCGGTTTTTCTGGTCTCTTTGCTGGCCTACGTGGCGAGCCTTTTTTACACCTACATGATTGCACCGCTTGCGGAGATGAACACGCCCGCAATCATGATCATGCAGGTTGTGATATTCGCTTTTGGCGTCGGCTTCGTCGTGTATGCGCTGGTCCAGGCCAAGGCAGGGACTCTCCGTTGAAAGCAGCCGCTGCGTTGCGCGACGGTTAACGCCCTGGCAACCGAAGCCTGTTGCGTTGCCGCGTGTTGTCCTCCAAAGGCTTGATCCATGGCCATCCCGCAGCAGAAGCAGCAACAAGAGCTTGGTCTGTCGACCAGCTATACAGCCAAGGATATCGAGGTCCTTGAGGGCCTGGAGCCGGTGCGTCGGCGACCGGGCATGTATATTGGGGGTACCGATGAGCGGGCCCTCCACCATCTCTTCGCAGAGGTGCTCGACAACGCCATGGACGAGGCGGTCGCGGGTTACGCCGACCGTATCGAGGTGGAGTTCTTCGCCGACGGGACGTTGAGCGTCTCCGACAATGGGCGGGGTATTCCCGTCGACCCCCACCCCAAATTCCCGATGACCTCAGCCCTTGAGGTCATCATGACCACGCTCCATGCGGGCGGGAAGTTTTCCGACAAGGCCTATCAGACCGCAGGGGGTCTCCATGGCGTAGGGATTTCCGTGGTCAACGCGCTGTCTTCGAAGCTCGAGGTCGAGGTGGCGAGGGACCGCAAGCTCTACGGCCAGCAATATGCGCGCGGCGCGCCGATCGCGCCCTTACGTCAGATCGGCGCCGCGCCCAACCGCCGCGGCACGACCGTTCGTTTCCTTCCTGACGCGCAGATTTTTGGGGATCTTTCCTTCAAGCCCGCCCGTCTCTTTCAGATGGCGCGATCCAAGGCCTATCTGCATCGCGGCGTTCGGATCCTATGGCGCTGCGCTGCAGAACGTCTGAGGCCTGGGGATGCGACCCCGCAGGAGGCTGTGCTCGCCTTCCCTAATGGCCTGCAGGACTTCCTCGGCGAAATCGCCAAGGAGAAGCGGGTCGTCTGCTCGGAGCCATTCTGCGGCCGGATTGAGCGGGACGGCGGCAAGGTGGAATGGGCGGTCAACTGGGTCGAGGACGGGTTCGGCGAGGCCGACGCGTTCCTGCGCAGCTATTGCAACACCATCCCCACGCCGGACGGCGGGGCCCATGAACAGGGCCTCAGGATGGGGCTAACCAAGTCCCTCAGGGCTTATGCGGAGTTGAAGAACGACAAGAAGGCGGGCCTGATCACGGCGGAAGACGTGATGGGAACGGCAGCCGCTCTTGTGTCCGTCTTCATCCGTGATCCCCAGTTCGAGGGCCAGACCAAGGGGCGGCTTGTCACAACCGACGCCGCCAGACTTGTCGAGCAGGCGGTGCGTGACCCCTTCGATCACTGGCTCGCCGCCCGTCCCCAGGATGCGGCCAAGCTTTTGGAGTGGGTGACAGGGCAAGCCGAGGAACGGCTGCGGCGGCGCAAAGAGAAAGAAATTCAACGGCAAACAGCGACCCGGCGATTGCGCTTGCCCGGCAAGCTCACCGATTGCGCCCGATCCGATGCGGAGGGCACGGAAATCTTCCTCGTCGAGGGCGACAGCGCGGGGGGAAGCGCCAAGTCCGCCCGCAATCGCGAAACCCAGGCCATTCTTCCCTTGCGCGGCAAAATCTTGAACGTGGCGAGCGCGGCCGGCGACAAGACCTCATCCAACGCCGAGTTGAACGATTTAGCGCTCGCTTTGGGCGTGAGCCTTGGCAAAGGTTTCAAGCTCGAGCAGCTGCGCTATGAACGCGTGATCATTATGACCGACGCCGATGTCGACGGCGCCCATATCGCATCGTTGCTGATCACGTTTTTTCACCGGCAGATGCCGCAGCTCATCACAGCCGGGCGGCTCTTTCTTGCGATGCCGCCGCTCTATCGCCTCTCCACGGGAAAGCAGACCGTGTACGCCCGCGACGACCGGCACAAAACCGAGCTCATGAACACCCATTTCAAAGGGAAGTCGGTTGAGATCGGTCGGTTCAAGGGCTTAGGCGAAATGATGCCCGCCCAGCTTAAAGAAACCACAATGGACCCCGCCACGAGAACCCTGACGCGCGTGGTGCTGCCTCCGGAAGGCGCAGAGAGTTTCGAAGCCTTGGTCGAGACCCTCATGGGGCGCAAGGCCGAGCTGCGCTATGGTTTCATTCAAGATCACGCCCGCTTCGTCGAGGATGTTGACGTCTAAAGGCCCGCAAGGGCCGTGTCCGCCGTTTTTCGTCGGCCCATGTTTTGCAGGGGCGACAGGACGCGCTATTTCAGTTAATCGACGGACCCTAGCGCGTCCCTTTATGCGCGTGGCACCCCGCCAGGCGGCCCTTGCCCCCAACCCTTTGAGAGTGTGAATGACTGATGACGCAGGCGCCCCAGGCGCCGAGGACCCGGAAGGCGCCCAGGAGCCGAATGGCGCAGGAAACCAGAAGCGCCCCATGAACCCAGGGGATGCTGCAGCCTCTCAAGACGTCCCGACAGCCGCTGGTTTCGATGCGCTGGGTCTTTCCCCTCCGGTTTTGCAAGCGATCGAGGAGAGCGGCTACACGACCCCGACGCCGATCCAGGCGCAGGCGATCCCTATTGTGCTGCAGGGACGCGACGTCTTGGGTATCGCCCAAACCGGCACGGGCAAAACCGCCTCCTTTACCCTCCCGATGATAGAGATCTTGTCTCGGGGGCGGGCGAAGGCGCGGATGCCACGAACCCTCATCCTCGAACCAACCCGAGAGCTAGCCGCCCAGGTGGCTGAGAGTTTCGACCGGTATGGCAAAAACCATAAGCTCAGCAAAGCCCTGCTGATCGGGGGGGTTTCCTTTGGCGATCAAGACGCGCTTTTAATGCAGGGCGTTGATGTGCTGATCGCCACACCTGGTCGGCTCTTGGATCATTTTGAGCGGGGAAAACTGCTTCTTTCAGGCGTTCAGGTGATGGTCGTCGACGAAGCCGACCGCATGCTGGACATGGGCTTTATCCCTGACATCGAGCGGATCTTCAAGTTGACGCCCTTCACCCGGCAGACGCTTTTCTTTTCCGCCACGATGCCGCCGGAGATCACACGGCTTACAGAGCAGTTTCTGTCCAATCCCGTCCGCGTGGAGGTATCGCGTCCGGCGACGACCGCATCAACCATTGTGGCGAAGATCGTCAAGCTGCCTTCAGGCGATCCGCGGACGCGCCGGGCGGCTCTGCGCGCGGTGCTTCAGGCGAGCGAGATCAAAAACGGGATCATCTTCTGCAACCGCAAATCCGATGTCGATGTGGTTGCAAAGAGCCTGGCCCGGCATGGGTTCGACGCCTCGCCGATCCACGGCGACCTTGATCAATCCCTACGCACCAAGACCCTGGACCGTTTCAGAGGCGGCGAGCTGAAACTGCTTGTCGCCTCAGACGTCGCCGCCCGCGGCCTGGACATTCCCGCCGTAAGCCACGTCTTCAACTACGAGCCGCCGCGGCATGCGGAAGATTATGTGCACCGCATCGGCCGAACGGGCCGCGCCGGGAGAGCGGGGGAAGCGTTCACGCTGATCGCCCCGGAAGACTCAAAGTCCCTGGCCGCCATAGAGAAACTCACCGGGACCGCGATCGAAGCCGCAACCATCCCCGATCTTCCAGACCATGCTTTGGGAGACCGGTCTGACCGCGGCGGCCGTGGACGGCGGGCTGAAGAGCTGCAGTCCGAGCGCCGCAGCCGGGGCCGGAGCGCCGATAAGCCCGACCGCGTGTCCCCGCAGTCCCGCGAAAGGAATGAAAAGCCCCCCAAAGACGGCCGCGTCGCCCGCCGCGATCCAGAACGCGACAGGGACAGCGAGCCCCGCCGAGACCGTCGTGAGCGCGAGGAAGCCCCGAGCATGCTCGGCTTTGGCGACGATGTGCCAGCGTTCTTGATCACCGCAGTCCGCAAGAAGGACTAGAACGCGTTACGATATTTGGGTCTCAGAGAACAGCGTCGCCATGGGCTCGAGGAGATGATCCTGGGCATTGTCCGCCTTCTCCGTTCTCCTCCAAAAGGCAGGGGAGCGCCCCAGAGGGCCTTCGGCGCGCGCACTGTCTTGGAAAAGAAGCAGGCTATGCTGATTGGCCTTGCTCGGATCTGCTTGCCAAGCCGCGCCATCATTTGAGAAAACCTATCCGAGTGAAGCCCGCAGGCGCCAAGATAGACCCAAAGCATCTGATCAGCGCCGTTTTGCCCGGCGCGGCCAATGCCTAAACAGTGATTTTCCTAAACAACGTCTCTCCTGAACGGTGTTTTCGGAGGCGCGCGGCTTTACTGGCGCCTTGTTTCGCTGACGCAAAGACCATCAAGGAGAGCCGCTTTGGGCGCGCGGTCGGCGACGACTTCGCCCTCTCCGACGCAGGCGGCCAGCGCAAGTTGAGCGATGACGCGGGCCAAGAGTCTGATCGGCTCGAAGCCTGTTTCGCGCCGACCTCCTCGCCTTCGTTAAAACGCCGATGGGCATGTCCGAGCGCCAGGGAGCAGCGATCGTCGGCCCGCGACCATGCGCGGGCCGATTTGGCTCATTTCTTGATCCTTCCAGCGATCATTGTCCGGGCCTGAGCGCTCCAGGGCGGACGAAACGCTGCGGTGATGTTGTTTTTGGTTTGGGTATAGACCGCCTTCTTGTGGCTGAACTCATAAAACCCGTCGCGGCCATGATAGGCGCCCATCCCGGATGGACCGATGCCGCCAAAGGGCAAGTCTTCTTGGCCGACATGGAAAATGACGTCGTTGAGGGTCACCCCGCCGGAGGTCGTGCTGTTGAGCACAGCCTCTGTTTCAGCCTCATCGTCGCCAAAATAATAAAGACCCAGGGGTCGTTCTTTCGCATTCACATAAGCCAAAGCCTCTGAGACTTCAGTGTAGGTTTTGACCGGCAGCACAGGACCGAAAATCTCTTCCTGCATGACCTTCATATCGTCTGTCGGATCAAGAATCAGTGTCGGCGGAATCCGGCGATGCTCCTGCTGGGTAAAGTCCTCTTTGGCAGGGTTGATTTCGATGATTGTGGCGCCCTTCGCCTTGGCGTCGTCCACGTAGGATTTGATCCGGTCATAATGCCGTTGGGTGATGATAGCGGTGTAGTCAGGATTGTCTTTGATCGTGGGGAACATCTTCCCCACCGCCGCGGTCGCCGCCGCCACAAACGCGTCGCGTTTCTCGACG
Source organism: Alphaproteobacteria bacterium (assembly GCA_018971945.1). Lineage (GTDB taxonomy): Bacteria > Pseudomonadota > Alphaproteobacteria > Caulobacterales > Aquidulcibacteraceae > REEB509. The sequence goes on from JAGWZH010000076.1 coordinate 14,228, forward strand.
GGCGCGAACACATAGTCAGGAGCCAGGCAAATCTGCCCAGCATTCATGGTCTTGCCAGCCATAATCCGCGTGACGGCTTGCTCGAAATCCGCGGACCGCCCGATGATCGTGGGACTTTTGCCGCCCAATTCCAGGGTGAGGGGCACGAGATTATCCGCCGCCGCCCGCATCACATGTCGGGCGATGCTCGTGCCGCCGGTGAAGATGATATGATCGAAGGCGAGACCGCAGAAGGCCTGGCCGACCTCAGGTCCCCCAGTGAACACAGCGACCTCTTCTTCATCGAACACGAGATCAAAGAGCCGCGCCATGAGAGCGGAGGTCTCCGGGGTGAGTTCGGAGGGCTTGATCATCGCGCGGTTGCCCGCCGAGAGGATACCGGCCAGCGGCCCGAAGGTCAGCTGCAGGGGAAAATTCCATGGGCTGATCACCCCCACGGTTCCTTTGGGCTGGAGGCGGACTTCTGCCTTCGCGCCCAAGAGGCCGAAGGGAAATTCAGGCTTGCGCTTGCTGGCGCGCAGCCAGTGTTGGAGATGGTCGCGCGCGTTCTTCAGCGGAGCGATCGAGCCCATGACCTCAGTCATCAAGCTCATATCCTTGGAACGAGCGCCAAAATCGGCGTTGACGGCCTCAACAATCTCCCTCTGGTGATCAACCAGAATACTGATGCATCGGTTCAGCCGATCCTTTCGGAGCGCGACGCTGGGCGCCCCTTCGCGGATATGGGCGCGTTTCTGCGCCGCGAGCACCTCCGCCATCCGCGCTTTCGTTTCCTCAACCGATTGCTGCACCA
>JAGWZH010000077.1 GCA_018971945.1 Alphaproteobacteria bacterium
CAACGATGCGGTTCGTCGCCGTGAAGAGCGAGGAACAGCAGGCCATGGCGATGGCCTACCGTACCCGAGACCTGCTGGTGCGCCAGCGCACACAGACGATCAACGCACTGCGCGGGCATCTGGCCGAGTACGGCGTTGTGGCGCCGGCGGGTGTACGCGGCGTCCCACATCGCTCTCCGGTAGGGCGAGGTAACGCACAGCATGCGCTGCAAGCAACAGATGGCTGTAAAGCGATGGTTGCTTTTGTCCCCCGTCAGCACCCGTGAGACATTCCTAGCCGTTTCGCGAAGGGAGGATTTCTGGTTCATCGCAGCCTCAAGGAGCGAAGATGAACAAGGAATCCGGTCCGGATAAGGCGCCAGCAGAGCGGGTCATCAAGGATATCCGCCGGGCGACACGCCGGCAGTTCTCAGCCGAAGAGAAGATCCGCATCGTGCTTGAGGGCCTGCGCGGCGAAGACAGCGTGGCTTCAAGCCCAGCGAGGTCCATCGACCAGCCATTGGGGAGAATGAGCCGTGCCCCGATAATCCAAATGCGGCGATCGCCATAATTCACTGCGTCCTGATAGGCCCCGATCAGCCGTGCGCCCTGGGGGATAAGCACATGGGCGCCGGTCAGGCTGTCGCGCACCGGCGCGGTGACGAGCGCGCCATCTTCACCGCCTCGGCGCACGCGCAGCGCGCCGCCGATTACCTGCACGGGCTTCAGAGCGCCCAGATCGCCGGGGCCGCCGCATAGGCGGCCCTCCTTCCATCTATTTCATGATGCCGGCGAGTGTGGTCTTGAGGGCGTCGGCGTCCTTGTGGTTCCGGCGGTGACTGTCGGCGGCGAGCGCGCGTTCCGCATCCGTCATATCGCCGAGAAAGCGGTAGCCTTCGGTCACCTTTGCGATCATTGCTTTGAGGCCTGGCTTCTGATCCTTGCGCAGCAGCGCTGTGAGATCGCCGATTTCGTAATCGGCGCTGCCGGCGACGCGCTCGCGGAAGCGCTCATAGTCAAGGCCCGGCCCGCCGCTGTTCCAAAGCTTGAGGACCGCGAGCGCGCGGATCAGGTCGCGGTTGAGCGGCCGGGCGGCGAGTTCGGCAAGGTCATGCAGGTCCCGGATTTTGGAGCGCTGGCTGGCGGCGCGGATTTTTTCTGCAACCGCTTCCTCGAACGCAAGGCACGGGATCGCCGCCGGTTCAAATCCCAGCGCCGTGAAATAATCCTGCGCGATCTGCGCAACCGGCGTGACCGGCAGGATCGGTTGTTCGCGGGTGCTGACTTGCAGCTTGATCTTGACCCCTTGCGGATTGTCGCTGTGAAAGCAGACCGGGTTGGCGGCGCAGCCATCGTCGGTCAGATACCAGTCCTTGTCCTTGTCATAGCGAAACGACAGACCGCGATAGGGCTGATCGAGCGCGCTCAGCATCATGAGCATCAGATCGTCGGTCGTAATCTCGCTGCGGCAGGTGAAATCGAGATCGGTTGAAAGCCGCCCGCGCGGACCGAAGACCATCTTGCGCAGCATCGTGCCGCCCTTGAAGGCGACATGTTCTGTGATGCCCGTTTCGGTGAAGAGTTGCAGCAGCTGCGTGAGGATAACGTCAATCTCGACATTGCCGATGTCGCGTGCGCCAGAGCGCGCCGCCACTTTGCGAAGTTCATTGGCGCTCAGCATTCTCAGCCTCCCCGGCGCGGTATGTCGGCAAGCAGGTCTTCGCGCCGGGCGTTGACGTGCACGCCCCAGGGAGCAACATAGCCGACATCACCTTCGCGCCGTTCGGGTCTGCCAAAGGACGCGCGGTAGCTGCCCGGTATGGCGGTGCGCAGCTGTTCGCGGACTGTCTCCGGCAGCGGGCGGCCGGTGAGGTCTGCAAGGACGCCAAGGCGCTGCAATACGGCGTGAGATTTCATCGCGAGGGCGGCGGTCATGACCGCGCCTATGTCGATATCGCCAAGGGCGCTGTGGACGATGCGCGTCAGCTCAGCCGGACCGCCGGCAAGATCGGGACGGTCAAGACAGTCGATCAGTGTCTTGGCGGGCGTTGCGATCGGCACCATGCGGCCATAGACGTTGTAAGTCTCATGGCCGAAGAACTTGCGCGGCGCGACTTTGACAAAACGCACGCTCGCACCTTCGATCTCGCGCGGCTTTTTCTGTTTGAGGACGGCGACAAAAACCGTCATCGGCTTCTGCGTCGTAAAGCCGTGCCAGGCGGCAGCGCTCCACCAGCTGATGTAAGACGGCTCGACCGCTGCGGCGGCGAGCGCCAGGACATTGTTCTCGCCAAGATTCTCAGGGCCGTGCTCGGGCGGCAGCAGCATGTAGCGTCCGCCGACGATGCGCGACAGCCAGCCCTTGCGCAGCAGATTGCGAATGACCTTGCGCGCGGTGTTCTCTGAGCCCAGCAGGGCGACGATCTCGGCGGCGCTGACGACTGTGCGCTCCTGCTCCCGGAAGGTGAGGACCACCCTGGATTCGGCAGGACCGAGAGAGCGTAGTGTGTTTTCCATGACAATACGGCCCTCCAAAGGCCATTTTGCCTTATAAAATACACATACTAAAACTTCCCTGCAAGGAGGAATGTGTAATATAAAGTCCATTTTGATCTTCCAAGGGCCAATATGGCATATGAACCACTCTGGCGTGTCCCCTGCGGGACCGGGCTCTAGGCGCGGGAAGTGCGCCCGGAGCCGGGCCTGAAGCCCTGTCTCCGCCGCATGGTGACGACACCTTGCGCAGGCGCGAGCCGGAAGGGCGCGCGATCACCCCAACGGGGTGGCCGAACTCACTTTGAAATCGGCGGCCGAACTCACTTCGGAATCGGTGGCCGACGTCGAAATGGAATGCCCGGCCGAACTCACTCTGGAATCGGCGGCCGAACTATTCCGGAATCCGCAATCAATAAACCGGAGCGCACGATCGTGACTGAAACCGTCACCAACATCCTGTTCGTCTGCACCGCGAACCGCTTGCGCAGCCCGACCGCGTAGGCCGTGTTCGCGCCCAGTTCGCGCACCGCACCGACATCGCTGTGCGATCGGCCGGGCTCGATCCCGAAGCGCCAACGCGCCTCGATGAAGCGCTGCTGCTGTGGGCCGAGAAATGCAAGGGTCTTTGGGGCGGCGCTTCAACGCTGGCTTGCACCAGCCCCTCGAGACCATACACGAGCGACCCCATCTCTGCGCCGATCGCTATGCGCCCTTTGTGGGGATTGCCGCCCGCCTACGCCATAAGCCAAGGCCTGCACACCTCTCCGCGCCAAAATCACCCCCTTAACCACTTTTATTCGATGGATCGTTTTACTTGATTCATCGTTCCGCTTTCTGGTAGGTATCACTTCGGTCGGGTCTCTGTCGAACAGATTCCAGCCCGTTCCCTTTTTCAAGGCCCGCCCATTTGGGGGCGTCGGCGTCGCTCATGGTGGAGTTTGGCATGAAAAGTATTGTCGCGTTAGCTTGCCTGAGCCTTGGTCTTGCTGGGTGCGCCTCCTCGCCGAACAATATCTCCCCCCTCTATGTGTCGCCGATGGTCTATCAGGGCTATTCCTGCGAGCAGATCAGCATGGAACTCCAGCGGATCGGCGCCCGCGTCGCCGAAGTCTCAGGCCAACAGCAAAGGGCAGCAAACAATGACGCCGTCGCCATGGGCGTCGGCCTTGTGATCTTTTGGCCGGCCCTGTTTTTCCTCGCGTCTGATAATGACAAGCGCGAGGAACTGTCCCGCCTCAGGGGCGAATATGATGCGCTTCAGCAAAGCGGGACGATGAAGAATTGCTTTGCGCCTCCAACAACAGCGGCAGCGCCGCAGCCCTAGATGGGGTCATGGCCCGGGTCGGGATCACGCTGGCGGTCGCCGGTGAGGTTGGTCGTGCCTCATGATGCGTGACCTAGGCGCAGGCGTCGCGCCATTGCCTCTGAAACCACCAGATCGAAGGACGAGCCACTCGACCCTCCTGCCAAGGCCGCCGCTCGACCCAAACGCGTCGTCACCAAGCTCTAGACCGAGCTCTGGCGCTTCCTGGGACTGAGATTTTCACAGAAAGAATTGTGTTCAATGGCGACACCAGAGAAACCACCCAAACCGGATATCTGGCGATTACTGGCGCGGGACGACTTGCCCCCGGACCTGGAGGAAGACCTGTTGGTATGGTTTCGGAGCCTGCCCCGGCGGTCACCCCGGAAGCCAAACCCTCGGCGCCGGCCCCCGGGGCCCGTCGCAAGCGAGAAAAGTTAAAGCAAGTCCCACTCAGCGATCGGAGCAACCCCATCACGTGACGAACGTTCGGCGTCAGCGGCCCGGCATCAGGCGGGCTGGGACACGCCCCTGTACCCCTCAACCGCGGATTGGTTGATTCTATCCGCCTCGGGCCGGCTGATCGAGAGCAGCCTTTCGCCCCCTGCGTCTTCGAGCGCCTGGGGGGGGTGCGACGTCGCCCCGGTGACCAAGCGCAGCGGCAAATCTTGTCGCGTCGAAATGCGCCAGGCCTGCTCAGGGCGGTTGCGCACAGCGGCCTATCACTGGGCGCGGTTGGCCACACAGCACGACCCCCGAAGCCGGGCGCGCTATGGCGCGCTGCGCGCCCGCGGCCATACGCATGGGCGCGCACTGCGCGGCGTCGCCGACCGGCTCTTGGCGGTGGCCTGCGCCATGCTCGAAAGCCGAACCGCCCCGCAAGGGCGATCCCGCACAGCCGCTACGCCCCCAGCCCAAGACGCGGCCCGCTCGCCCCTTTTGTCGCTCGTTCTCCGTTAGGCCGAAAACATTCGTGAAGATCGACCCCAATGCCCTGCTCACCCCACAAGACACCGCCGACATGTTGGGCGTTTCCACCTCGACCCTCGCCCGCTGACGCCACGAAGGCGGCGAACTGTGGTTCGTGCGCTTGAGCCGCTAAACGGTGAAGTACCGGTACGCCGACATCGCGGCGTTCATCGAGGCTCGGCTTCATGCCTGAGCAGCGGTTGCAGTGGCGCCGCCTCAATGCTATCACTGCAATCACTTATAGCATTCTTTATCGAGCTGCGGGGGCCGTCATGGCTACAAGCCTTCATGTGCGCAATCTCGACGAGGAATTGGTTGCCCGGCTAAAACGGCGGGCCCAGCGCCATGGCCGATCCACCGAGGCCGAGCATCGCGAAATCCTCCGCCAAGCCTTAAGCGTGGAGCCCGAGGCCTCGTTTGAAGAGCTTGCGGCCCAACTGCGCAAGTTGACGGCAGAGCGTAAACAGACCCCGTCAGAAGTACTTCTGCGAGAAGGACGTGATGAACGGTGACAACACTCGTCATCGACGCCAGCGTCGCGGTCAAATGGGTCGTTCAAGAAGCCGGTACGCCAGATGCATTGGCGCTGCGCAAGGCCAAGTTGGCAGCGCCGGACCTCATCATCCCCGAGTGCGCAAACATCCTATGGAAGAAGCACAGGCTTAGCCAATTGACGTTCGCCCAAGCGTCTGCCGCGGCGCAGCTTCTGGAGCGGGCCGACATTGAGCTTGTCGCCATGGGCGCACAACTCCATCGCGCAACAGAACTTGCGATCGAACTCGACCATCCAGCCTATGATTGCTTTTACATCGCGCTTGCCCTGGACAAGGGCTGCACGTTCGTGACCGCCGATCAAAGACTGTTGCGAAAAGCACAGCAGAGTTCGCGCAAGGATGTGGCGGGAGCAATCCTTGACTTGGAGCAGGCGGCTGCTTTGGTTTGAGCCTTGCCAGACGATGAAATATCGCTACGCGCGACATCGCGGCGTTCATTGAGGCGCGGCCTCATGCATGAGGCCTGTCCTGATGGCTATTCAGGCATCTTCAGCGAATAGCTCGTGCTCCGCCCACCGCCGGGATCGCGGACGAGAATGCCGCGCGCAACCAAATCAGTGATGTCGCGCAGCGCCGTGTCCTGCGAGGCTTTGCTCAAGGTCGCCCATTTGGATGTCGAGAGCTTGCCTTCAAAGCCGTTGAGCAAACAGTTGATCATGGCGCGCTGGCGCTGGTTGAGCAGCTGATCTTTGATCGCCTCCCAAAATCGCGCCTTGGTCAAAACTCTCGCAAGCGTTGCCTCCGCACCTTCGATGGCGCGCTCAAGGCACACAAGAAACCAAGCGAGCCATTGCGTGATGTCGAGGTCAGCTTTCTGCGTGGCTTCGAGAATGTCGTAGTAGGCTTTGCGCTCGGCGCGGATTTGCGCGGACATGCTGTAAAAGCGTTGCGGGCTTCGTTCTGATCGCGCCAGCGCCATGTCCGCGATGGCGCGCGCAACCCGCCCGTTTCCGTCCTCGAAGGGGTGGATGGTCACGAACCAAAGGTGCGCGAGAGCCGCTTTCAACACCGGGTCCAGCGCTGCTCCGTGTTCGAACCAAGCAAGGAAGTCTGACATTTCCGACGACAGCCGCACGAGCCATCAGGTCACGGCGCTTATCGAACAAATCACGATGTACTGGGGCACGGTTATGAGACAGCACACTGCGCCGGTTACGCTGCCAATTTGAACTCCGCGGCGGCTTCGGTTTCAAGGGCCTTCTGTTCCGCCCAGAACGTCGCGGGCGGGGGTGCCTAGGTCGCCCAGATGTTCGTCCGCTCCGACGACGTGCGCCTCGCGCTCGCCGCCTACAATGTCGGCCCCGGCCGCGTCGACCGCGCGGGCGGCGTCCCCGCGATTCGCGAAACCGAGGCTTATGTCGATAGCGTCATCGATTGCTTCCTGGCGCTGACCGCCGGGCGCACGCCGCGGCGGCTTAGCGAGTGCCGATCCGCGCCGACAGGGCGAACGCGCACATCCGCTGCGCACCCAGCTGAAGACGCGGCCCGGTCGCCTCTTTTCGTCACTCGTTCTCGGTGAGGCCGAAAATGTTCGTGAAGATCGATCCCAACGCCCTGCTCACCCCAGAAGACACCGCCGACATGTTGGGCGTTTCCACCTCGACCCTCGCCCGCTGGCGCCACGAGGGCGGCGAACTGAAGTTCGTCCGCTTGAGCCGCCAAACGGTGAAGCACCGCTACGCCGACATCGCGGCGTTCATCGCAGAGCGGCTTCGCGCCTGAGCGGGAACTCGCGCTGCTTGCGTCCAACGCGCGCCGCGGTTACAAATGTCGGTCATCGTATGTTTCGACCGACAATAGTAACCAGATGAGCCGTCTCCGAGAAACTGCCCTAGCGCTCGCCCAGGACCGAGGAATCATTCGCTGGCGCGACTTTGCAGCCGCTGGCGTCACCTCCGCCACGCTTGCACGGATGGTCGATGACGGCGAAATCGAGCGCGTGGGCCGCGGCCTCTACCGCTTGGTCGACTTCACCGCCTCAGAGAACCAGAGCCTGATCGAGGCCGCCAAGACCGCGCCAAGAGCCGCGGTCTGTCTGCTGTCGGCGCTGCGCGTTCACGATCTCACGACCCAACTTCCACACGCCGTCTGGCTGATGATCGGGCGGAAGGATCGCGCGCCCACCAGCGCCTCACGTCTTCAAATCGTTCGCGCCAGCGGCGCCGCGCTGACCGAAGGCATTACGCACGTGCTTCAGGATGGCGTGGAAATCAAACTGACGACACCAGCCAAAACGGTGGCGGATTGCTTCAAGTACCGAAACAGAGTGGGGCTTGATGTCGCCATCGAAGCCCTGCGTGACGGACTCCATCGCAAGGCCTTCACCGTCGATGAGTTCATGCACATGGCGCAAGCCGACCGCGTCGCCCGTATCGCCCGCCCCTATCTTGAAGCGCTTGTATGAACGATGATCCAGCCCTCGTTCAGTCCATTCGGCAGCGGCTCGAAAACCACGCGCGCAAATCGGGCCAGGAGATTCAGCGCACCCTGGTCCGCTGCGCCCTTTAGCGCTTGCTTTACCGCCTCAGCATCTCCGACCACCGTAATCGCTTCATCTTAAAAGGCGCCATGTTGTTCAACGTCTGGGACGGCGCCCCCTTCCGCGCAACCGGAGACCTGGACCTATTGGGAAATGGTCCAAACACAGAGGAAGCGCTCGCCAAAGTGTTTCGCGAAATCTGCGCGATCCCAATCGCGGAACCCGACGGCTTGAACTTCAATACTGACGCCATAAACACCTCCCCGCTGCGGCTGGCGACAGACTATTCAGGCGTTGCACTTCGGTTTGACGCAATGCTCGGGCGGGCCCGCCTTCGCATGCAAGTGGATGTCGGATTTGGCGACGCGGTCACACCGGGACCGATAGATGTGAAACTCCCGGCGATCCTGCAAATGCCTGCGCCAAACCTACGCGCCTATCCACCTGAAACCGTTATCGCCGAAAAATTGGAAGCGATGGTTTCCCTGGGGGTGGCCACGACGCGTATCAAGGACTTCTTCGACGTCTGGGCGATCTCTCAGTCCTTTGATTTCGACGGCCGGATGCTGATCGCTGCGCTGAGGGCAACGTTCAATCGGCGAGGTACGATCATTCCTGCTTCAGAACCCGTTGCGCTTTCTGACCTATTCGCTGGCGACGCAGAAAAATAGCGCCTTTGGGCCGCCTTCGCCAGGGACCGAATTGACGCGACCGCGGCGCCCAAGGATTTGACCGGCCTCATCACAGAGATCAGGGCATTCACAGCGCCGCTCCTTGCTGCAATCGCCAACGACGGCCCCCTGTCACGTTGGGATTGTCGCGCCGGCAAATGGTTGTGAAGTGGTATAAAGCTATCGGGCATTGAGCCGCGCACACCCCGCGGATTCTCATATCATCCTGTCAGCCGTACAACGCCGTCTGGCTGAGGCAGCGCCATGGGCCAGAAGACGCCCAATCAGATCAGGGCCGAACAGAAGGCCCTTTTGAAACCGAAGCCGCCACGGAGTTCAAATTGCCAGCGTCACCGGCCCAGTGCGCTGTCTCATAACCTCGCCCCAGTGCAGTTTGAGGCGTTGGAATGCGGCGCAGAGCAGGAAATCATCATCGCGCGCAATGGCAAACCAGCCGCGCACCTTGTCCCGATCGCCAAAGCCCAAGTCGGTCAGCAGATCGGCGCGGCGAAAGGCAAATTCGTCACCCCAGAGCTTGACACCACGCTGGAGTCCGAAATTGCAGCCCTGTTTAACGGCGGGCACGATTGAACTTGCTGCTCGACACGCACATCGCCATCTGGTCGGTCGAGGGCAATCCACGGCTCTCACCAGCGGCGCGCGCATCTGCTTTTTTCCGCCGCCGATCCAGCTCTCCGTCGACCACCGCGTGAGCTGAAATTGACTTCGCGAACCCAAAAGTTCATAGTCATGCCTATGGTCACCGCAATCTCCAAAACGATCACCGCCTCCGCCTTCAAGGCGCAATGCCTGGCTTTGATGGATGAAGTCGCGCAGACGGGCGAGGCGATCCTTATCACCAAGAACGGCAAGCCGGTCGCGCAATTGACGCCGCCGCCCGGCCGCCTGGGCGGGCGCAAAGGCGCGTTCGGACTGCACAAAGGCATGGTGGCCCCGGTCGGGGATGTTGATCTCGACGCGCCGGTGCTCGATCCGGATGCATGGACGGCCGACATCGCCAACCTGCCCGGCAAGCCTTGATGCTGGTGCTGGATACGAACGCCTTGCTTTGGCTGTCCGGCGGCAGCGAACGCCTAGGCGCGCAATCGCGGGCGGCGATCCAGGCCGGTATTAATCGCGGCGAAGCAGCGTTTTCGGCCATCTCGGTTTGGGAGACGGCGATGCTGGTGCGCAAGGGCCGCTATGTGCTTGGACAGGCCGTCGAGGCTTGGCGAGCGGACTTAATTGCCGTTGGCCTGGCGGAAGCGCCCTTGGATGGCATTGTCGCCGCGCAGGCGGTGGCGTTAGCCGATTTACCCGACGACCCGGCCGATCGCTTCATCGCAGCGCTGTCGCTCCGGCGCGGCGCGACTTTGGTCACGTCTGACGACAAACTCATCGGCTGGGCCGCCCGCACGAAGGGCGCGCAAGCGATGGACGCAAAGAAATAGGCGGCGTAGCGGTTTGTGATTGGGCGGGCGATCAGTGCCGCTTTCGATCACCAACCACGGAATGTTACAAACTTCCGAGGTCGGCTGCGGCGGACTTCGCCCGCAGTGACCCGACCACACCCGACCACACCGGATCGGCCTCTATGCGCCGACCGGTGCGCTCGCTGAACCCCGCACGCGCCGCCGCCACAACCTGGATGGCCCCTTCCCGCTTCTCGTCCATGTCAATCCGCACCTGCCGATCGGTGATCCGTCACCTTTGCATTGAGCTAGCCCCGCCGCGGCGCGAAGGGGCAAGCTCAACAGCTTTGATCAACCGGCCATTGATATTGACGCGGAGCAGCCAGAATCATTGGCGGCGTGCAGAAGACCTTGATGATCCCTGGCTCACCCAGACCTGCGACCAAGGAAGAGCACTCTGCATGGTGTCACAACCCCAACGATATTGACTGACTTAGATATCTTCGCTCACTTCCCCAACATGGACGCCAAGAGCAAGGTCTCCGCAGCCGAATTCCAAAACAATTTCGGCCGTTACACGGCCGCGGCCCGGCAGGCCCCGGTAGTCGTCACCCATTACGGGCGCGACGATCTGGTGGTGCTGTCGGCGGCTCAGTACGAGCGCATGCGCGCGACCTTCCGACAGGTGGTCGTGCTTAGCGAGACGAGCGTTGATGAGGCGGCTGAACTGATCCGGGCGTTGGCGGCAGCGCCGAAGACGCCAGAGGCGATGGCGCTCGATCATCTCATGGATGAAGACGCCGGCGCAGAGGCCTGACGTTCAAGCGATGATCCCGCAAAGGCCGCAAGCCGGCATGGTGCTGCGCTACAGATTCCTGTGGGCGCATGAGGCTGAGCGCGGCCAGGCCGAAGGCGCGAAGGACCCGCCGGTCGTTGTGCTCATTCTGATGGCCGATGGCGAGGAAGCCGTCGTGGCGCCGATCACGACCGTGGCGCCGGAAGCCGGCGCGCCGGCGATCGAAATCCCTCCACGTGCGCGTGCCCATTTAGGGCTGGACGCGGATCAATGCTGGATCAGCATCGCCACACTCAATCGCTTCGTGTGGCCTGGTCCCGATCTCCGCGCCGTGCCGGATCGCACGCCTCGTACGGCGCTTTATCGATACATTCCTCAGAAACTGCTCGATGCGGCAAGAAACACAGCGATTGCAGAGTTGAGCAAGCGTGTACCTGGCCTGATCGTCAGCCGATCGACGGAATAGGCCAGCGCATTGTAGGCGCTATCGCCTGCCTTTGGTCAGGGTTGTGTCACTTGAGGTCTGGACATTTGCTCTGGGCTCGGGGCGTGAAGCCCGTGCTGAGGCACGCCTCAGCACGGGATGCCCATGCTGGTATTCCATGGAGTCGCGAGACAACCATGGCGGCGGCGCGCTTGCACGTGAACTTCTTTATCAGGTTCTGCCGCTCTGGCGCGGGCATGGCATCCTCGTTTCATTTCACGGATTGAAGCCTTTGGCGCCGATGACGTGATGACCGCGGACCAGGCCCGTGAGTGTGCAGCGACCGTCGACGACCGGCAAAACATCCTGATCGCGGCGGCGCCTCATCTGGCAAGACCACGTGGGCGAACGGACTCCTCGCCCTTCCCGGCTTTGCCTTGGATCGAGTGTTTCTCATCGAGGATACGCCGGAGCTTGCCTGCTCGGCGGTCGACTGTGTGACCCCCCTGACCCGCCGCGCGCCGCATCCGGTTGGCGTCGCCGACCTCGTGCGCGATGCGCTGCGCATGCGGCCCGATCGCATCGTCGTAGGCGAAATGCGCGACGGCGCGGCAGCGCTGGAAACCCTGAAGGCCTGGAACACCGGACACCCTGGGGGGCTTTCAACAATCCATGCGAATTCTGCGGCGGAGGCGTTTCAGCGGCTCGAAGACCTCATTGGCGAGGTGGCCGCTGTGGCGCCAACGCGGATCATTCAACAGACTTTAGATGGGGTGGTGTTTATTCGGCGTACGAGCGAGGGGCGGCGGGTGGAAGCGATTATTGTCCGGCAGGCGTAGGGCCTTGTCGCGACGGACGCCGCCGCGGCGGTTGAGACACTGATCCAAGCCCTGCGCCGCCGCTTCGATTGTGAACCATTCGGGCAAATCCAAAGTAGTCTTGAGCCTCCAGCGGCCCTCATCCGCAACCGCTTGCGTCGCGAATGCAAAACTGGCCGATGCCGCCAAAGTGGCCGACCGTCCCCATGACGCCCCCTTTGGCCCCAGACATGTCGCTTCCCCCGCTTGACGGCGTCCTATGCTACGGTGATACCCGTACTATGGAAGACGGTCAAATCATTGAACGGCTCGCCGCTATCGCGCATGCAACGCGCCTGAAGGTCTTCCGCCTTTTGGCGCAGGCCGGGCCAGAGGAGCTTGCCTCCGGCGAAATCGCGCGGCGATTGCCGATCCCGGTAAACACGATGAGTACACATCTGGCGATGCTCGCGCGCTCAGGCCTGATTGCGCCGCGGCGCGACAACCGGCTCATCTTCTCCGCGTTGGCGCCGGAAGCGGTGCGCGGGCTCTTCGATGCGCTGGTCTCGGACTGCCGTGATGGCCGTCCCGAACTCTGCGCGCCGCTGATGGCGGCGCCAAAGAAAGGCTGCGCGCCGAGATCAAAGACCCCGTGGCGCTGATATGAATGCGGCGCGTCAAGCCTTTGCGGAATTATTTGGCGCCTTGATCTTGACGGCCGTCGTCATCGGCTCCGGCATCCTCGCCGCGCGGCTGGCGGACGGGCACGAGGCGGTTGCGTTGCTCGCCAACACGGTGGCGACGGCGGCGATCCTTTATGTGCTGATCAGTGTTCTTGGCCCCATTTCCGGCGCGCACTTCAATCCGGCGGTGACGTTGGTTTCGGCGTTGCGACGGGAAACGCCGATTGCCGTCGCGCTGATCTACTTGCCCCTGCAAGTCGCAGGCTGCGTGAGCGGCGCTTTGCTTGCGCACGCGATGTTCGACCTCCCACTGTTGCAAACCGCCACAACGGTGCGTGAAGGGCCGGCGCAAATGTTGAGCGAAGGCGTGGCGACTTTCGCGCTTGTCTTCGCGATCTTAGGCGGCATGCGCTTCAATCCGAACGCGGTTCCCGCGATCGTCGCGCTCACCATCGCCGCCGGCTATTGGTGGACGGCCTCAACAAGCTTCGCCAATCCAGCCATCACCATCGCGCGCGCCATGAGCGATACGTTCGCCGGCATCCGGCCGATCGACGCGCCAGGATTTATCGCCGCCCAGTTCGCCGGCGCGCTGGTTGCGTGGGCGGTTGCGGCATTTCTCTTCGCAAAGGAAAAGAGCTGATGAGCGCGCCGTTTCCCATCATCATTCATCACAATCCCGAGTGCGGGACCTCGCGCAATGTGGTGGAGATCGTGCGCGCCGCGGGCTACGAGCCCCAGATCGTTCTTTATCTGGAAACAGGCTGGACGCGCCCGCACTTGCTGGCGCTTTTCGCCGCCGCAAACCTGACGCCGAGTGCAGCCCTGCGCGAAACGAAGTCGCCCGCCAAAGAGCTTGGCCTTTTAGCGCCGGACATCGACGACGAAACACTGCTCGCTGCGATGCTCGCCCATCCCGTACTCGTCAACCGCCCCATTGTCGCGACGCCGAAGGGCGTGAAACTGTGCCGCCCGTCGGAAACAGTGCTCGATCTTCTCGACCAATTGCCGCCTGGCCCGCTCTACAAAGAGGATGGAACGCTGGTGATCGACGCGGCGGGCAAGCGCGTTGGATGATCCCAATCTCAGAAATGCCCGTGAAGTGGCGAGTCTCTTACTGAAAACGGACATTGACACAATCTTCGACACCGAAGGACCGTGGGTCTTGACCGGCGTGTCGGCGACAGGTTGACGCAAAACGCTGCGCGTTTGCAATTCCCAACCCTAATTGGTGCGCTTCTCTGTCGCCAACGGCGCCACCTTGGCGGTGCGGATCAGCGTCTCCAGCTCTGCTTGGCGCTCCGGCGAACCAGCAACTTGCAATCCAATAGCAGCTTGATCAATCAAGATGTCTTGGATGGTGTCTGGGATCGTGTCCCAATGCACGATCAGCGCGCCACCAAGGCTGATCAACATGCGCTCATCCTCGGTTCGCACTTTCAACGTCTTGGCGATCGGCCTGGGCACGAGGGGCGATGGGGGAAGATGCGTTTGGTTAGCCATCTGCGATCTCCAGCGCGGCCTCATCAGCAACACGCTCAAATGCGTCGCTGTCGGATTTGATGCGGTACTGCGTGCGACTTCCGCCTTCTGTCGGCAGCAGGCGGCCAATCCGATAAACTTTGCCCGCCTCCAAAGGCGGCTTTGCTCTTGGAATGATCACGCGCTGACCAGGACTGAAGCGAGGGGCCCTCAATATTTCCGATGGATCACTCATGCCTCCACACCTCACGCTTTCAGTTTTTTGAAAATCTTCACAGACCTTAAGTGTGGACTATCTGAGAAAATACAACCACTCATTCTTTTTAAATAAAACATGCAAGGAATAATCGGCGCCGTGCTACACTGAGATTATCAGGACTTTTCAACACGTTTTGTCAGCACGCCTGCGGAGGCGTGCAACTCTCTTTTCGGATGACATACTGGACATGCTCAACACAGCGACCACGATCTATCAGCGTTTCCTGCTTGCTTTTCGGCTTCATCGTCCACGCGCTGCAGCCTTTAGGCTGCTTTACCCCGCGCTGTTTGCTTTCGGTTTTTCGGCGCTCACCGCAGCACCAGCTTACGCCCAAGCGCCGAACCAGCGCGTCCCTGAGCACGCCTATTCAACAGGATACAGCGACTTATGGTCGTGCCATCACGGGTATGCCCGGAGAAATGATGCATGCGAAGTCGTTGCTGTGCCAGAAAATGCGCGCCTGACGGCGCGTGGCGATCGCTGGGAATGTCTGCGCACATTTCGAAACACAGGCGAAGCCTGCATCGCAATCCAACTGCCAACGAACGCATTCTATTCAGGCTACTCTGGAGGACAGGGGTGGGCATGCGCGCGCGGTTACATGAGGGGTGGTCAAGAGTGCACGCCCGTCCTCTTGCCTGACAACGCGTTCCTCAACGCGCGCGGCGATGGGTG
>JAGWZH010000200.1 GCA_018971945.1 Alphaproteobacteria bacterium
CGGCCGCTTGCGCCCAGCCCGAAGGTGTTGAGGTGGGGGGGCCTCGCCGTTCTTGAACACAAACACAAGCTCATGCTGGGAGCGGTAGAAGCTGCCCATTCCGCCATTGGTTTTGGCCCAGACGCAGAGGTTCTTCAGTTCGGAGAAGACCTCTGAGCTCGCCGTCAAAAGCTCGCCCATGTGGCGCCAATCCATGCAGACAAACGCAATGGCGCCGTTGGTCAGGCGATCTGCTGCGGCGTTCAGGGTCTCCCGCAAGAAGGTGGTGAAGGCGGCGGCGTCCATCTCGCCTGAGGCCATGGCGAACTCTCGGTGAGTCCGCCGGCCCAAGCCGGTACAGTGGCCGTCGATGGGAACGTTGTAAGGCGGGTCAGCGAACATGGCCGCCGCCCGCTCTTCATTCATCAGCAGGTCGAAGCTGGCGGTGAAGCGCGCGTCTCCGCAGAGCAAGCGGTGGCGACCAAGCACCCACAGGTCGCCAGGTCGCGTAACCGGCTGTTCCGGCGGCGGCGGGCGCCAGTCCGCCTCGTCGCGCCCCTGCGAGGCCGGCGAGGTGTCCTTGACGGCGGCGATGATGGCGTCGGCTTCGGCGATATCGAAACCGGTGAGGGTGACGTCGAAATCGAGTTCGCAGAGCGCGCCGAGTTCCAGGGCCAGGATTTCTTGGTCCCAGCCCGCTTTCTCTGCAAGGCGGTTGTCAGCGAGCACATAGGCTCGGCGCTCGTCCTCGCTCAAGTGCGTGAGCCTCACGACGGGGACCTCGGCCATGCCCAGGCTCTTCGCCGCCGCGACCCGGCCATGGCCAGCCAGGATCGTCAGATCATGGCTGACGAGGACGGGATTGGTGAAACCGAAGCGCTCGATCGAACGGGCGATCTGGGCGATCTGAGCCTTTGAGTGCGTGCGTGCATTGCGCGCAAAAGGTTTGAGGGCGTCGATGGCGACGCGGTTAAGATGGTCGGGGATGCGCATAGAGCGTTCCTTTCAAGCCTTGAAGGGAAGCTCGGGTCCGCGAGTCCAGGGAAGGCGCTCAGCGCGCATGCGCCGATGGTCGCCGATCAGGGCGGAAACAACCGAGCTGACGGAGGCCGACCGGGCGCCAGTCCCGATCTTGCGTTGCGTGAAAAAGCTGAAGCGCTCGCTCATCAACCCACATGGGAGAGAGCTGTGGACCTGCCGCTTTACATAAAGCGCTCAGTCCGCGGTTCTGCTTGAGCTTTGTACTTTAACTTCGGCTGGTTTTCAAGGTGAACGCGCCTTGATTGGGAGCGCGCCTTGGATGCGGCTGGTTTCCGAAAGCCTCAACCCCGGCGGCACAGGGCTGACGCTAACTGCCGCCGACTTCGTCATCCTCTGCGTTTCCCGATGGGATCCCGCTGCGGAGGCCGAGCGATCGACCGCGCTCGCCGGATCGGCCAGACTGAGCCGGTGTTTGTGCATCGGAAGATCAGGGCCGACACGATCGAGACCCAGAAGGCAGGGGGTCGATGTGAATATGGTAGACATCTGCCTCTCCATCGGTAGAATGGTACTATGAGCCTCAATATCAAGAATCCAGAGTCCCATACCCTTGCGGCGACCCTCGCGCGGCGTCTGGGGGTCAGCATGACGGAGGCGGTCACGCTCGCCCTGCGGGAGAAGCTCGCGCGCACGCCCGAGGCTGACGCCGCCCAGCGCGCTCGGGCGGAGGAGATGCGCATGATCGCCAGACGCGTGGCGGCGCGCCTCCGAGAAGAAGGCTTGCCCGATCCCGATGACCTTCTGTACGACGAGCTGGGGCTGCCGAAGCGGGGGCGGCCGTGATCGTCGATTCCTCCGCTTTGCTGGCCATCTTGCGCGGAGAGTCGGAGGCCGACGCCTTTATCGACGCCATCGCCGCAGCCGCTAACCCGACCCTATCCGCCGCCACTTGGCTTGAGGCTGCCATCGTCGTCGATAGCCGGCGCGACCCTGCGCTCAGCCGTGATTTTGACCGCCTCGTCGCGCCGCTGGCGATCGCGCCTGTCACCGAAGCTCAAGCCCGCCGGGCGCGGGACGCCTACCGCGATTTCGGCAAAGGCTCCGGACACCCGGCGCAGTTGAACTTCGGAGATTGCTTCGTCTTCGCTTTGGCCGAAGAGAGCGGCGCGCCAGTGCTGTTCAAGGGCGAAGACTTCAAGCACGCGGGGCTTGTCGCGGCGGTTTGAAGGAAGCGGGGGGCTGGGAGGACCGACGCGTTCCTTATCTTCGAGCACGAGGGCTGAGCCCGAGCCGCCCGATTCCTGCGGGCTCGGAAGCAGGCGGGAATCGCCGTCTGGTGGGATCACGGCCAGCCAGGCGGACTGGGCGACGCCGCAGTTCAGCCTCGCGCCGGTGCATGCTGCAGGGGCACCTCACGGTGATCGTGCGCTGCT
>JAGWZH010000201.1 GCA_018971945.1 Alphaproteobacteria bacterium
TTCCTACCGCGCCTCGGGTCGCCCTTGGATGATCGCGGAGGCTTCGATCGCGGAGTTCCAGGGCAAGCTCATCTCTTTGTCTTTGGAGCCGCAGGCCACTCCTGGACCTCTGGCCCATACCGAATTCGCCGCCCTTCCCGCCCAGGCCTTGGCCCCGCGCTACGGGTTTTTCGGCCCAAGCCGCGCAGAAGAGGATCTCGATCGCCTCGCTCTCGCCATTCGCGACAAGCTGGACGCGGCCCAGGCCGAACGGCTTGGCTATCTTCAACGCCTGCAGCAGCCTGCGCCCGTCATGGCGGGCTCGCCCGAGGGCCTTGCGGACGCTTTGCCTTTCGGATTTGGGGCCCAAGCCGGCTCCCCTTCGGTCGAGGCCAGGCGCAGCGCCTTTGTGGCGGCGGTGAGGTCCCTCGAACAAGCGTCAAACCCAGATGTCAGCGCCGCGGCCAGAGCCTTTGTCGCCGACGGCCCCCGCGCCGACAGTGTCGCGCGGCTCTATTCGGCGGTTCTGCGCGAACGCCAACCGCTGGCGTGGCGACGCTTCGGCGAAGCGGCTCTTCCCCATGGGGTCTATGCGGCGTTGGCGGGTCTTGAACGCGCTGGTCTCTCTCAGCGTCAGATCAACGAGCGCATCGCGCCGCAGACCTCGGCGGGGCTCTTGCGCGCGCGCTTTGGCGACCGGCTCTTCGACAGCGTTGGGGCGGCCGCTTTTGTCGCTCTGATTGCGCTGGTAGGCAGCCTCGTAGCGACCCAGGCGCTCCAGCCTTCGCCGCTCCCGTCGCCGACGGCTTCCGCCGCGCTTCCTCCTTTGGCCGAAGCCTCGCGCCATCAAGTCCCTGCCGCCGACCGTCTGGAGCTGCCGTCCCAAGCTCCCACGCGGGCCGCCGCGGCGCCGCGGCCAGCCACGCCCGCCGCGCCGGCGGACAGCGCCGCGATGGTTTCGACAACCCAAACGATTCCCGCGCCGCCGTCGGTTCGGGCCGCGCCGGCAGCCGCCCAAGCCCCCTTGCCGCGTACCCCGGCGACGGCGCCCGAAGCGAGGAACCTCGAAGCGACGTTCGCCGAAGCGACGGGCAGAGAAGCGAGGGGCCCAGAAGCGAGGGGCCCAGAAGCGAGGGGCCCAGAAGCGAGGGGCCCAGAAGCGAGGGGCCCAGAAGCGACAGGCCCAGAAACGACGGGAGGAGCCTGTCCGTCGGGACCTTTGACAGGCGCTGCCACCATTATTGTCGCGCGGGGCGACACGCTCTCAAAAATCGCCTTGGTCTGTTACGGAGAGGCGAGCGCCTGGCGCAGCATCATGCAGTGCAATCCGCAACTTGGAAGGCGCAATCAGAGCGGGGTGTCGCCTCTGGCAGTGGGCGACCTCATCTATGTCGGCGACAGATTGGTGTTGCCGGCGCCAGGCGGACCTTGTCCCGCCTGACGCCGGCGTCCCCATCTGCTGCCTAGTGGACCCGCTCGGCGGTGAATCCGCGGGCGGAAAGCATGGCGATGACGCTCTCCGATCCGACCAAGTGGCCTGCGCCGACGGCGACGAAATCCACCCCGCTGCCTGCGAGCTCCTGCGACAGGGTCTCAGTCCAGCGGATGTTCCTCTGCGTCAGGATGACGTCATAGAGCTCGGGGTACTGGTCGCGCATTCCAACGATCAGGTCCGCTTCGAGAGCGGTCATGTCGCCAGCGTTCCAACTCGCGTCCATCCGGTTCAGAAGCGCTACCCCTTCATCGAGCTCTGCGACGGTGTCGACCAAGAACTGGACCTGCAAGGCCTCGGGAAGAGAGGCGAAGAAATTGAGCTGCTCTTCGGCGGTCTCAAACCAGCGCATGCTGGCGCCGTCCGCCCGCGCCTTTTCCGCGAGCTGCCGATCCACCCCGGCGGTTGGATCAAAGCCGGCCTGCGCCAATGACAAGACGCTGACAGTCAAGGCCGCAAGCCAGGGCTTGAAGGGCTCCATTCCCGCTGGCGGCAAGCCAAGCCCGGTCAAAGCAGCGCCCAGTTTTCGATTTTGCTCGGGCGTCAGATAGCTTGAAAGCGGTCGGTTGGGCGTCGCCATGCCGAGTTGCATGACCAGGGGCTGCATCGCAGCATCGGTCTCTGGGCTGATCTCAAGCTCAGTCCAGACCTCTTGAGCGGACGATAAGGCGGCCAGAACGCGCTGATCCGCCCAAGGCTCGCCGGGCCGCCGCAGATGGATCGTGCCATAGAGATAGAGTGTGGAGTCCGCATCGCGGATGACCCACAGGGCCGGTGCGAAGGGCGCCTGTGCAGGGGCCGCGGCGACTTCGGCTGGGACGCCAGGATGGGGGCCAGGATGGGGGCCAGGATGGGGGTCTGTCTGGGCGAAGGCTGCGGGAGCCTGGGCCAAGAGCGCGGCGCCGGCGAGCAGCGCCTTCA
>JAGWZH010000202.1 GCA_018971945.1 Alphaproteobacteria bacterium
TTCTCGACCGGTTGGAGAATCGCGCCTTTGGTCTGTTGCTGCTGCTGCTCGCCTTGCCGATGTGCATCCCGAATATCCCAGGCATCTCCACGATTTTCGGCGTGCTGATGGCGGCGCCGGCCCTGCAGCTGATTTTCGGCAACCAGCAGCTATGGTTGCCTCGCCGGGTCTGCGCCTGGGAGTTTAAGCGCGAGCATCTGCAATCAGCGATCCGCGGGGCGATTCCGATCGTGACGCGGTTTGAGCGCCTTGTTCGCCCGCGTTGGACTTTCATGGTGCGTCCGCCGATCACCGTTCTTTTGGGCGTACAAACGCTGATCATGGCGGTCGTCTTGATGCTGCCTATCCCCGCCGGGAACTGGCCGCCGGGCATGACGGTCGCCATGACAGCGCTCGCCTTGCTGCAACGTGACGGTTTCGTCGCGATCCTCTCGATCCCGGCCGCCCTGATTTCAGCCTTTGTCGCCTATATTGGCGGGCGTTTGATGTTCGCCATGGTGACTGAGCTGAGCCACATTTTTACAACCATGCTGTCGGGACAATGGCCGTTCTAGCGGTCTTCAGCAGGTCCGACGCGACAACCATCCCCCCGCCACGTCCTCCACCACCCGACACCGGCCGCCCGACGGCGCAGGACCAGGGCTTCGGGTGAACTCGGCTTCGCCTTCCCCCGCGCGAACATCAGCGTCCGACAAAAGCTCGTCGCTGATGATCCGACCGCCATCGGGGGTCGCGAAGCACTCCCGTCGTTCGCGCGTCGCGTCCCGCAGCCGCACCGACACGAGCACTTGTCCGTCCGGCGCAGGCGGCAAGACGCTCGCCAGGGTGACGACTTGCCGCTCCCCCGGATGCGCGGCGAGGCAGGCGTCGATCGCCGCTGTCAGCGCCTCCAGATCGACCGCCCATGTCAATTCCTCGCCCGGTTGAGCAAGCCCCCGCCTGGCGCAGCCTTCATAGGTGAAATCCTCAAACAGAACGGAGGCTGTGTAGGGCAAAGACTCCCCTGTCGGCGCAGGGCATTCCGCGTTGACGATGGTGACCGTCAGCGCGCCAGCCTGCGCCCTCATCCCTTGGGCGTAATATCGGCGATTGACGGTGTAGGCGGGCACATCCTCCAGTCCTGGTCGGATGAACTGGGCGAAGTCATTGGACAAACGCAGCTGCCAACTGCCTTCGCCCGACGCTTCGGCCAAACCGGACAAAGCGCCGAAGGCCTCGAACTCGCCCTCATAGAGCGCCCGCACCTCTGGGCTCGCTTCCGTCCCCAGAGACGGCAGACCCGCCGTGGGCGCAGACGCCTCTGGGCCGTCGCCGCCGCTCTCGTCCCCACTTGCGCCGTCGCCGCCGCAAGCCGCCAACAACGCTGCGGCTGAGAGCGCCGCCACCATCGTTCGGATCTGTCCCACGCCAGCCCCCATCACGCCCATCCGCCACCGCCTCGGATCCTTCACCATTCTTGAGGACCGGAGCGCGTGAACGCGTCACATGCCTTCAAATCCGATTATTATAGAGGAATGGCGCCTGATTCCACTGGTCCGTTCTACGAGTTCTTCTGCGGCGCGGGGATGGCCAGGCTTGGCCTGGCGGGTCTTTTTGATTGCGTGTTCGCCAACGACGTCAGCCCCCAGAAAGCGGCGGCCTACGCCATGGCCCATGGCGGCGAGCATCTTCATGTCAAAAACGTGTGGGATCTCAAGACAGAGGAGCTTCCTGGCCGCGCTGCGCTCGCTTGGGCCTCCTCCCCCTGTCAAGACCTGTCCCTGGCCGGCAAGCGCGGCGGCCTCGCCGCCCCCCGCTCCGGCGCCTTTTTCGGCTTTTGGCGGCTGGTCGAGGCCTTGGACGCGGAGGGCCGTGCCCCGGCCGTGATCGTTTTGGAAAACGTCTCGGGCCTTTTCACCGCCAATCGCGGCGGCGATGTCGCCCAGATCCTCTTTGCGATGGCGCGTCTCGGCTATCAGGTCGGGGCGTTGGAAATCGACGCGGCTCTCTTCACGCCGCAGTCCCGCCCCCGGGCGTTCATCGTGGCGAGCCGCACATCGAGCCTGGCCCTCTGCGCCGAAGGACCCGCCTCGCGCTTTCATTCCGCCAAAGTGATGGCCGCCCAGGCGCTTCTGCCGAAGGCTGCGCAGGCCGCCTGGCGCTGGTGGCGTCTGCCCGAACCGCCAGCGCGGAATACGGCCCTGATCGATTGTTTGGAGGACGAGGCTGAAACGCCTTGGCGCTCTCCCGCGCAGACAGAAGCGCTCTTGAACCTCATGAGTTCGGCGCAGCGCGCGCGTTTGGAAGCTTTGCGGGCTGGGGGCGCCCGGACCGTCGGGGCGGGCTTCCGACGCGTGCGTATGGAGACGAGAG
>JAGWZH010000203.1 GCA_018971945.1 Alphaproteobacteria bacterium
CCGCGCTGATAGATCGCCTCGATCTGGGTCTGTTCGGCGTCCGTTGTGGCGACGATCAGTTTCCCGCAGCGTTTGAAGGACACCCCGCGTTCGGCCATGAATTGATAGAGTTTGCGCCGACCCGCCACGCACAGGCGGTGCTTGAGGCTGCCAGTGGGATAATAGAGCCCAGCGTGAACCACCTCGCTGTTGCGCGAAGATGTCAGCGTGCCAATCGCTGTGGCTTTCTCCAGCACGACAACCGAATGGCCGCGCTGCGCCAGATGCGCCGCGCACGCCAATCCTACAGCCCCCGCCCCAACCACGATAACGTCGGTGTCCATGCTGGTCTGTGTCCGCATCCCTCCGGGGCGCTTACTCCACCGTCACGGATTTGGCGAGATTGCGTGGCTGGTCGACGTCGGTGCCTTTCAGCACAGCCGTATGATAGGCCAAAAGCTGGATCGCGATGGCATAGACGATCGGCGCCACCAGCGGGTCGCAAGCCGGAGCCAGGATCCGGGATGCGGGCGTCGACCCCGCCGCCTTATGGCCTGCCTCGTCAGAGATCAGGATGATCTTGCCGCCGCGGGCTGCGACCTCTTCCATGTTGGAAAGGGTCTTTTCAAACAAGGAGTCATGCGGCGCGCAGACGACGACGGGCGTCGCTTCGTCGATCAGTGCGATGGGGCCATGTTTCAGCTCGCCCGCCGCATAGCCCTCTGCGTGGATATAGCTGATTTCTTTGAGTTTTAGCGCCCCTTCCAAGGCCAGGGGATAGTTCTGCCCCCGTCCCAGATAAAGCACGTCACGCGCGTGGCTCAACTCCTGGGCGATCGCCGCGATCTGCGGTTCCTGGCGGAGGGCCTCGGCAATCAGACGCGGCGTTTCGAGCAGGCGGCCGCAAAGACGTTTTTCTTGCGCGGCGTCAATCTCGCCGCGCGCCTTGGCTGCGGCGACCGCAAAGGCCGCAAGCGCGCAGAGTTGGGCCGTGAAGGCTTTGGTCGAGGCTACGCCGATTTCCGGCCCCGCAAGCGTTGGAACAACGCTTGCGGCCTCCCGCCAGATTGAGCTTTGGGGCACATTGACCACCCCAAGCGTGGACAGTCCACCCGCCTTGCAATGCCGCAGCGCCGCAAGCGTATCCGCCGTTTCCCCCGATTGGGAGATAAACACGGCCAGCTGCCCTGCGGGAAGCACCGCCTCCCGATAGCGGAACTCGGACGCGAGATCGGTCTCCACCGGCAACCGCGCACTCCGCTCGAGCCAATATTCCCCCACCATGCCCGCATAAAAGGCCGTGCCACAGCCAATCAGCAGGGCTGAGCTGGCGTTCTTGAGGTCGATTGTGTCGAGCTCAGGCATAACGATCTGCAGCCGCTCGGCGTCGACATAGCGGGCGATGGTGCGGGCGGTGGTCTCCGACTGCTCGTAGATTTCCTTCTGCATGAAGTGGCGGTGGTTGCCTTTCTCCACCGCCGCCGCGCCGCCCTGAAACATTGTAACGGGGCGTTCGACCGCTTGGCCTGCGGCGTCGAAAATCCGCACGGTCTCGCGTGACAGTTCCGCCAGATCACCTTCCTCAAGATAGATGACCCGATTGGTAAACGAATCGACCGCCAAAGCGTCAGATCCCAGATAGTTCTCGCCATCCCCGAGGCCCACGACAAGCGGGCTGCCTTTGCGTGCGCCGATCAACAGATCGTCCTCGCCTTCAAACAGGCAAGCGATGGCGAAGGCGCCCTGCAGCCGCTCGATCGTGGCCTGGACTGCTTCTCTGGGTTTCAGCCCCTTATCGATCGCCACGGTGATAAGATGGGCGATCACTTCGCTGTCGGTCGCGGAAGACATCGTCCGCCCTTGCGCGATCAGCTCTTCGCGCAGCGAGCGGAAATTCTCGATGATGCCGTTATGGACGATCGCCACGTGCTCGGTCGCGTGGGGGTGGGCGTTGTTTTCATTGGGCGCGCCGTGGGTGGCCCAGCGCGTGTGACCAATGCCTGTCAAGCCCGAGAGCGGGTTGGCGGCGAGCGCAGTCTCCAAAGCCTTGAGTTTGCCGGGCGCGCGCCGGCGAGCGATGCGGCCTTTCTCCAGGGTCGCCACCCCAGCGCTGTCGTAGCCGCGATACTCCAAGCGCTTCAGCGCTTCGACAAGGCGCGGCGCCACGTCTTCCCGGCCAAGAATGCCAATGATCCCACACATTTTTGTGCGTCTCCCCCTGTTTCCGAGCGCTTCAACCACAAGGAGAGGGCTCAACGCACCTCACTTTCTCCTTCGCTTTGTAACGCTGTTAGCGTTTGGGCCGTCTCGGCCGTCTCAGCCGTCTCAGCCGTCTCAGCCGTCTCAGCCGTCTCAGCCGTCTCAGCCG
>JAGWZH010000078.1 GCA_018971945.1 Alphaproteobacteria bacterium
CAAGCCCACAACAGACCCAAGCCCACAACAGACCCAAGCCCACAACAGACCCAAGAAAGGCTCAGCGCCGCTGACGATAAACCAAAGCGCTCGGCGCCAAGGCTTCAGCCTCTTGGCGGCGCCAAATCGCGGCTTTAGACTCCCATCGTCCTGACCGGAGTTCTTGATGCGCCACCGCACCCTCAAAGGCCTCATCCGCTACACATCGAAAAAGCCCGACCGCCTGGACGAGCCGCGCGGCCAGGAGCGCTTCACCTTCACCCATCACACCGACGGCGCGGTCACCCTTCGCGCAATCTGCGAGATCGAGGAGCCCAACCCGACCGTGCTGCGAGACATTATTCTCTCCATGGACCCATCCGGAGCCCCGCAAGACTGCCTGCTTCGCCTCACCATTGGAGACCGCTTCATGGGAGCAGGATTTTTCCGGTTCGGCGCGGATTTTATCGAGTGCGAAAGCTACGGCCCTTCGATCGGCCGGATCAGCCAGAGGGTGACGCTTGATCGCCCCATTGACGGCTTCGGCTCCCACCCCATCGCAGCCGACGGCTATTTTTTGGGGCGGCAGGACTTTTCCGTCCAGTCGCGCCGCAGTTTTCGGATGTATCTCCCCTCCCCCGACCATCGCGGCGCGAGCCCGCCCTTATTGGCGCCTGTCCAAATGGACGGCCTTCATCTCGGCCAGGAGACAGTGACGACCCCGGCGGGAAGCTTTGTCTGTAAACATATGCAGTTTATTGATCCGGGAAGCTCAGGCTTCTCCGCCGATCACCCGCTCTATGATCTCTGGATCACCGACGACGAGCGCGCGCTTTTCGTCAAGGGCGGAGTCGGAGGCTATATGCAGACCTGGTATGAGCTCGTCGAACTCTCGGAAACGCTTTAGGAACAGCTTCCCTCCATGGCGGCGATCCAGGCTGAAAGAAGAGCCGTTCCCTCCCTGTGCGAGATGGCCCGGCCGATCTCCGGCATCATCACCGCGGGATCTTCCGAGTGGAGACGATAAATCAGAATCGACTGCGCCGGTTGTCCGGGCACGATATCGAACCGCAGATTTCCTGTACCTGCTCCAGCCGCAACTGGCAGCTTGCAAAGACCGGTCGCACGTCCGAATGGCGCTTCCGCTTCGAGGATCAGTCCGGATGTGTCCGCCGGCCCTCGCTCATTGTGGCAATGCGCGCAATTCATGTCGAGATAGGCCCGCGCCCGGTCGTCTAGGGATGCGGTCGCATCCGACCACCCGACCAAGCGGGCAGCTTCCTCAAGTTCTGCCGGGGCTCCCGTCAGCCAACCAGCAACGGACAGAGCGTCAATCTGATTGGCGTCTCCTTCCAGATACGGAAAATGACGATTGAGATTCCGGCCAGACAGCCCGAGCGGCGCGATTCGCCGATCGCCGGCGTCCGTCGCGTGACACCCAGCGCACTGGGTCACGTTCGGCGCTGCATAGACAAAAGCCTGCCGCTCCTCGCCGTCCCGTACAAGCGTCAAATCAAAGCGTCCTCCCGTCCGATCAAGGACAGCATCCGTTTCCTCCTCGTTCCAGAGATAAATGAGTCCCTCCCAGCCTTCCGACCGGCGCACCAGAACCCGCGTCTCGATGATCCGGTTCGCCGCCGGGTCTATGACTGCCGCGTCCACCGGCGCCGAAGCCAAAACCGCACCGTCTAAGGCCTCGCCATAATAGAAAGTCTTGGTAAGGACTGTTCCCAAGGGAAATTCAAGACGGCCCTCGGAGTAATGCGCTGAGCCGCCTTCTGGAATCCACACGGTTCGCAATTTCTGCGCATAATCTGAAAAGAGCGGCGTTTCGAGCCCGTAAGCGACAGCGCCGGCATTCGGCGCGACGCCCGAATCGGTCAAATGCAGCATTCCCCAGGCGCTCAATAATAATGGGTCTTCCTCAGCAAAACTGCGAGGCGCGCTCTGCGTGCGCAGGTCCTCCCCGCCCTGACAAGCCCCGACCAAAACGGCCCAGAAGACGATGAGAACGCGCATGACGCTCATGGGGCGAGCGGCGGGCGCAATGCGACGGGCGCCAGTCGCGGCAATGCGCAGCGGTGCGCCTCCATCGCGGTGGTCGGCGCGGCGTTTCCGTTCTGGCCGTCGATATTGAGAACCAAGGCCTCGCCATTGTCGACGCAAAGCCGGGGCCCCTGAAACGCAGGATTGAAATAGCCATCCCACAAAATATCCGGAAGCCGGCCATCAAGCCCGAACATAGCGACCCGCAGAGCCTGAAGCTCCAAGAGGTCCGGCGCCTCGCCTCCTCCTGAAAACCGGTTTCCGGCGATGAAGACGCCTTCAGGATAAGGATCGAAATTCTCGGCTCGCGCTGCATCCTGATAGCCGGCCGAGAACAGCGAGGAAACGATGATGTTCGCCGTCTTGTGGTCGGAGATATCATTGTCGAAAATCTCGACCGCATCGTTGGAGTTGATGATGACGCCGGTTCCGGCTGGGACGCTCGCCACCGGAGTGCCGGCGTGGCCGAAATTGTCCCTGTTATTGGCGTAAACGCGATTTTGATAGACCCGCGTGCGCTCTCCCCGCTGGCTGAGCTGCGGCATATTGAAGACGAGGACCCCGCCGGTGTTGTCCGTGGCTTCATTCTCATAAACATCCGCATCAACGGTATTTTCGATCTCGATCCCTGCGACATTGCGTTCGGCCCGATTGCGCCGCACGACGACATTCTGGGATTGGCCCACATAGACGCCCGCGTCCGATGCGCCAATCGCGACGCAATCCTCGACGAGAAGATTGCGCACCTGCACCGGATACAACCCATAGGCCCCGTTTTCTGAACTTGGACCATTCGTCCATTCCGCCCGCACCCGACGGATAATGACGTTCTCCGCCTCATTGATCTTCAGCAGGTCCCCTGGAGCGTCCTCCAGCCCGATGTCCTCGATCGTGAAATTGTCGGCAGTGACGAGAAGCCCCTGGGCGCCGCTGGTCATTCCCCGAAAATTCAACACCGTCCGGTCCATCCCTGCGCCCCGGATGGTGACATTGTCCACCGTCAAGGCAAGCGGCTGGTCGATCACAAACACCCCGGCGGGGATGGTGATCACGTCCCCCGGTTGCGCGTCGATCAGCGCTTCGATCAAGCGGTCCTGGTAGACGGCGTCGGCGCCAGCGAGGTCCCTCAGCGCGCCGGTCTCCCGAGGTCCTGGGCCTTCCCCGCAGGCCCAAAGGCCCATCACAAAGACTGAAAACCCTGCAGCTTTAAAAGCAGCGACCTTAGCGCTCATGCCGTTCCTCCGTCTCAGGCGCGGCTTTCGTGGAATAAGCCCGTCGCATTGCGGGGATATTTCCACCCGCAGCCCCGCCTTAGCAAGGTTCACCTCTTGGTAAGCGACAACGCGCAGATTGCCGGTCTCGGGGAACGAGAGGGAAGGATCACGCGATGGATTGGTCGGGCGGCTACGTCACCGATATTGGCTACATGACGGGCTATGTCGCGGAGCTTAACCCACACAAGGCGGCTCTTCCGCTTCTGCAAGCTGGCGTGGCCCCGCCTTCGGTGGAGTTCGCCTGCGAGCTTGGCTTTGGCCAGGGCTTCACCCTTGGCGTGCATGCCGCCGCCTCGAAGATTGGCTGGTGGGGCGCTGACGTAAACCCCAGCCACGCCGCCAACGCCATGAGCCTCCTCCAGGCCAGCGGCGGCGACGCCCGCGTGTCCGACGAGGCTTTCGCCGATTTCTGCGCCCGCCAGGATCTGCCGGATTTCGATTTCATCGGCCTGCACGGCGTGTGGAGCTGGGTTGATGACGCCAATAAGCGCGTCATCGCTGATTTTCTCCGGCGGAAACTCAAAGTCGGTGGGATTGTCTATATCAGCTATAATACTCTCCCTGGCTGGAACGCCATGGCGCCAGTCCGCCACCTGATGGCCCAGCACCAGGCGAGCCTCTCTCCTCCCGGCGCGGGCCGCGCCGCCCGCGTCGACGCCGCCCTCGCCTTCGCCGACAGACTTCTGAAGCTCGATCCGCTTTATCTTCGCGCCGCCCCGACAACCCCGGAACGCTTCGCCGCGATTCAAAAGATGGACCGCCGTTACCTTGCCCATGAATATTTCAATGCATCCTGGACGCCCTATTATTTCGCCCAGATGCACGAGGCCTTGAGCGCCTCAAAGCTGAGTTTTGCCGGTTCTTGCCACCCGATTGATCATGTCGACGCCATGAACCACACGCCCGAGCAGATCGCGTTCTTGCAGTCGATCCCTGACCCCGTCCTTCGCCAATCCGCCCGCGACGTGATGGTCAACCAGCAATTCCGCCGGGACTATTGGATCAAAGGGCCCCGCCGCATCGATGGCGCAGCCCGCGATCAAGCCCTGATGGATCTCGCTTATGTGCTCATGCGCCCCGCCGCCGAAGCGCCGCTAAAGGCCCCTGGCGGCCGAGGGGAAGTGAACCTGAAAGCGGATCTGTTCCGGGCGATTCCTGAAGCCATGGGCGACCACAAGCCCGTGACCGGGCGCGAACTCCTCGACCGCGTCCGCGACAAGAACCTGTCCTGGCGCGCCGTGCAGGATGCGCTTTTGGTCATGGCGACGACCGGCACGGTGAGCCTTCTCCAGCCGCAAGCCGCCGCCCGCAATCCCGAAGCCTTCAATGCGCATCTTTTGACGCTGGCGCGCAGCCGCGACTCCTACGCCTGCCTGGCGAGCCCCGTCACGGGCGGAGGCGTGGCCGTCAACCGCCTTCACCAGCTCATGCTGGCGGCGCAGGCGCAAGGCGCGCACAGCCCTCTCGCCCAGGCCCAGAGCGTCCAGGCGGTCTTGGCCGCGCAAGGCGAGCGTGTCGCGGTGGGTCAGGACGGCCGCGCCGGCGATCCGCAGGAGGAGTTGGCCGTGCTGGTCAAGAGCGCCGAGGCCCTCGCAAAGGAACTGCCCATCCTGCAAGCCTTGGACGTTGTTCCCAAATCGATCCCGGAAGCCGCCCACGGTGCGCAGCGTTCGGCCGCCTGAGGGGGGAGGCAAGCCTCCCTTGCTCCGCCGGCTGAGCGGCCCTATCCAAACCCATGCTCGCCTCCGCCAAGCCCTCCTTGCGCAACGCCTGGGTCCATGACGCCATCCGCCGAATCGAGGCGGACTTTCAGCGCTCCGCCGACACGCATTTGATCGCGGTGGACCTCCCCGGCTTTGCCGGCGTCGATCTCTATCTCAAGGACGAGTCGAGCCATCCGACTGGCAGCCTGAAGCATCGCCTCGCCCGTTCGCTTTTTCTGCACGCTCTGTGCAACGGCTGGCTTAGGGAAGGCGCCCCCGTCATTGAAGCCTCCTCAGGATCGACCGCGATCTCGGAGGCCTATTTCGCCAAACTCTTGGGCCTTCGGTTCATCGCTGTGATGCCCAAATCGACGAGCCCTGAAAAGATCGCGGCCATCGCGTTCCACGGCGGGGAGCGCCATCTCGTCGACGACCCCCGCGCGGTCTATGCCGAAAGCGAGCGCCTCGCCCGCGATTTGGGCGGCCATTTTATGGACCAGTTCACCTTCGCCGAACGGGCCACCGACTGGCGCGCCAACAACAATATCGCCGAGAGCCTCTTCGCCCAGATGAAGCTGGAACGCCATCCCTGCCCAACCTGGATCGTCGCTGGCGCCGGCACTGGCGGCACGCTGGCGACGATCGGCCGTTATGTCCGCTATTGCCGTTTTCAATCCCAGGTCTGCGGCGTGGACCCCGAACGCAGCGTCTTTTTCGACGCCTTTCAAACCGGCGATCGCCACCTTGAAATCGAGGAGGCGAGCCGTGTCGAGGGGATTGGCCGCCCTCGCGTGGAGGCCTCCTTCATCCCGAGCTCAATCGACGCCATGGTCCAAACCCCGGACCTCTGGAGCTTGGCCGCCATGCATGCTTTGTCAGAGCGCCTGGGCCGCAGGGTCGGCGGTTCCACAGGGGCCAATCTTCTCGGCGCTCTTGTCTGCGCCCAAGCCATGCGCGACGCTGGTCAGAGAGGCTCGATCGTCACCTTGCTCTGCGACGACGGCGCCCGCTACGCCCGCACTTATTACCATCCTGCCTGGGTCGAGGCCCAAGGCCTGTCTTGCAATGACGAGATATCGGCCCTGAGCCTGCTGATGGACGAGGGACATTGGCCAAAAACCCTGGCCGGCGCTCTCCGCCGCGCAGGCAGCTTGGCCCTTTGACCGGACCGGCGAAGGCTGTACGCCGCGCCTAGAGGGCGTGAACGCCTGTTTTTGCGCAGCCCCTATCGCGTGCGCGCGGGGTCTTGGCCGCCATGGTCATGACGACGACCAAGAGCGAGGCCCAAGGCCTCAAGCGATCCGAATTGCTTGAACCTCTCTGTGTAAATCTTCGCTTTGACGACGATCCCTCGCCAGCGCCGCCCGCCCCTTTGGTTCTCCAGCAGGCAGAGCCAAGAGGCGGAAGCCGCGCGGGATCAAGGGCCGATGTCGGTGCAGCAAAGGGGGCCTTCCCCTTAAGTCAGCCTTGCCCCACTTGCGTTTTCGCGCCATGTCCTCGGCGAACCAGCATCATCCAGGAGCGCCTCATGCCCGAAGCTTTTATCATCGACGCGGTCCGCACACCCCGCGGCATCGGTAAGGTGGGCAAGGGCGCTCTCGCCGACATCCACCCTCAGGAATTGGGCGCGACCGTCCTCCGCGCTCTGAAAGAGCGCAACGCCCTCGACACCGCGCAGGTGGACGACGTCATCTGGGGCGTCTCCTCCCAGCGTGGCAAGCAGGGGGGCGATCTTGGACGAATGGCGGCGCTGTCTGCAGGCTTCGACATCCGCTCGTCTGGGCTCACGCTCGATCGCTTCTGCGGCTCAGGGATCACAACAGTGAACCTGGCCGCTGCCTCGATCATGTCCGGCATGGAGGATCTTGTCATCGCCGGCGGAACCGAGATGATGAGCTACACAAGCGCCACCGCCGACCCCAAAGCGCCGCCGATGATGGACGCCGGCAATTTGGTATTGCGGGCGCGCCATCCGCAGAGCCACCAGGGGGTCTGCGCCGACGCCATCGCCACCCTTGAGGGGATAAGCCGCCAGGCGACTGACGAACTGGCTGCCGAGAGCCAACGGCGCGCCGCCGCCGCCATCGCCGAGGCGCGCTTCCAAAAGAGCCTGGTCCCCGTTTACAAGGAAGACGGCTCCCTAGCGCTCGACAGGGAAGAGTTTCCTCGCCCCGGAACCACGGTGGAGAGCCTGTCCCAACTCAAGCCAAGTTTCGAGATGATGGCTGGGATCCCCCTCGACGAGAGGGGCACGACCTACAGCGCTTTGATCAATCAGAAATACAGCGATCTCAAGATCAACCATATCCACCACGCAGGCAATTCTTCGGGCGTGGTCGACGGCGCGGCGGCGATCCTTTTGGCTTCTCCCGCCTATGCGGCGAAGAACGGGCTCAAACCCCGCGCCCGGGTCCTTGCGATGGCCAATGTCGGCGACTGCCCAACCCTGATGCTCAATGCGCCCGTCCCCGCGGCGAAAAAGGTGCTCGCCAAAGCCGGCCTCACCATTGACGACATCGACCTCTTTGAGATCAACGAGGCCTTCGCAGTCGTCGCGGAAAAATTCATCCGTGATCTGAACCTTGACCGCGAGAAGGTGAACGTCAACGGTGGCGCCATGGCGCTCGGCCACCCCATCGGCGCCACAGGCTCGATCCTGATCGGCACGATCCTCGATGAACTCGAGCGCCGCGATCTGAAGCGCGGACTGGTCACCATGTGCGCCGCCGGCGGCATGGCGCCAGCCATCATCATTGAGCGCATGTAATGCGGACACTGGCCTGGGAGGGAAAGCCATGCCCCATCCATCGCCCCCCCTCCCCGACCAACCCTTCGGCGACGCCCTCAGCGCCGCCGTCGCCAATCTCATCGATCGGGGCGGACGCGTACTCTGGGGCTGGAACGCGCACTGGATGCTGAAAAAGGGCGATAGGCTGGTCTATGAGGCTCTGAAGGATCAGCGGCGCGAGTTGTTCTCAGCCCCCGACCAGCACGCCTTCGCCGCCTGGCTGGCCCAGCAGACGCCTAACACACTGCTTGCATTTGTACGACTGAGTTGCGCCGATACCGTAGAGACGATCAGCCACACAATGCTGGCCGAGGCCGTTGCCGCCAATCAGGGCATCAACGACCCCACACCGTATGGCCTGCCCTTCGCGAACGCTGTCGCCGACGCCCTCGAACGCGGCGTCGTCGTCGCATACGCCCACCGCGACTATGGCGGCATGGGCCTCGCCTCTCGCCCAAACGGCTACGCCTATGGCCCGGTTTTTGACGGCGACCTGCTTGATGGTACGGTTTATCCAACGCGGGCCGCCTTCGTGACCTGGCTCGCCCAGCAGAGCGACGCTTCCCTTGCCGGCCGGGACGAGCCATCGCCCTTCGATCAGGACAACCAGCGCCTCACCCGCGCCCGGCTCATCGAGGCGACCCGCACGCGCAGCGACTAATCCCCCCCGTATCCCAGCCCTGCACGAACGCCGACGCTTCCCGCCCCGCGCCCCCTCGCTTCTCGCCCCGGATCAGCCTAAACCCCCTCAAAACACCAAATACGCGTCGAGGGGACCCCATGCGCCGCCAGCGTCTCGCCAAGATCGTAGCGACTGTCGGTCCGGCGAGTTCGTCGCCCGCTATGTTGAAGCTGCTGGCGCAGACAGGCGTCGATCTCTTTCGTCTGAACTTCAGCCACGGCGCCCATGCCCAGCATGGCGCGGTGGTCGACGCGCTGCGCGCCGCAGAGCAAGAGCTCGGCTGGCCCATCGGTATCCTGGCTGACCTGCAGGGCCCGAAAATCCGTTTGGGCGACATTGTGGGCGGCGAGCGCGCCATCCGCTACGGAGAGGTGATCCGCATGGTCGCCTCCCGAGACCCCGGCGATGGCGATGTGATCCGCCTGCCCCACCCCGAGGTGATCGATGCCGCCCGCCCGGGCGATGCAATCCTGATCGATGACGGCAAAGTCCGCCTCACGGTCGTGGCCAAAACCCCCGATGGCCTTGACGCCAGGGCCGACACCCCGGGCGTGCTCAAACCCCGCAAAGGCGCAACCCTAATCGGCCCGCCCCTCGCGATCCCCGCGCTGACCGATAAAGACGCAGCCGATCTCGATTTCGCCCTGTCCAAGGGGGTCGATTGGGTCGCCCTTTCCTTTGTTCAGCGCGTGGAAGACCTGACCGAGACCCGCGCCCGCATCGCCGGCCGCGCCGGCCTTGTCGCCAAGATCGAAAAGCCGAGCGCCATCGACGACATGGAGGCCATCGTCGCCGCCTCCGACGCCATCATGGTCGCCCGCGGCGATCTTGGCGTGGAGCTGCCCATGGAGCGCGTGCCTATCGAGCAGCGTCGGCTTCTGCGCCTCGCAAGGCGCCTCGGCAAACCCGCGATTGTGGCGACCCATATGCTGGAGAGCATGGTCGAGGCCTCAAGCCCCACCCGCGCCGAAGCCTCCGACGTCGCCACCGCGATCTATCAGGGCGCCGACGCCGTGATGCTGTCGGCGGAAAGCGCCGTCGGTCGCCATCCGACAGCCGCCGTGGCCATTATGGATAGGATCATAAAGGCGGTCGAAACCGATCCCGAGTTCTGGGCTGCGATGAGCCCCGTCCCGCTGGATCCTGAACCCTCCACCGCCGACGCGGTAAGCGCCGCGAGCCGCCAGGTGGCGCAAAGCCTCGGCTGCAGCGCCGTGGTCGCATACACCCGAACCGGCGCCACAGCCCTTCGCGTCTCTCGTGAGCGGCCTCCCGCGCCTATCCTGGTGCTGACCCCTGACGCCGTCACCGCCCGCAGGCTGTCCCTCGTCTGGGGCGCCCAGGCCACTGAGACCGCTGACGTCGCTTCCTTCGACGAGATGGTGCAAACGGGCGAGGCTCACGCCCGGGCTGAGGGCCTCCCCGAGGACAGCCGTATCGTGATCGTCGCTGGCGCGCCGTTTGGCGTCCCCGGCAAGACCAACACCCTCAAGATCAGCCGGCTTTAGCCGCGGGCCGCCTGCAGAACTTTTGCACGAATGACCGCAGCGTCTTTGGCGAGCGCTGTGATCTTGTCGAAGGCTTCCGCCTCGATGAGTTCGGCCGGCGCAATCCATGAGCCGCCGACGCAAGCGACATTCCTCAAGGCCCAATATTGCGAAGCGTTTCCGGGCCCTATCCCACCTGTGGGACAGAACCGAACATGGGGCAGCGGCCCTGCAAGGCTGCGCAGGGTCGCAGCGCCTCCCGCTTGCTCAGCGGGGAAAAACTTGAAGCGCGAAAATCCATATTCCATGGCGAGCATGAGTTCAGAGGCAGTGGCCGCTCCTGGCAAAAAAGGCATAGGCCCCGCCGCCGCCGCTTTTAGCAGAGAGGGCGTCGCTCCCGGCGACACGCCGAAAACCGCGCCCGCGTGAGCCGCGGCCTCATAGTCCTTTGGCGTGAGGATCGTGCCTGCCCCCACCAGCGCTCCGGGAACTTCCGCCGCCACAGCCTTGATGGCCTGAAGCGCCGCGGGGGTCCGAAGGGTGATTTCCACCAGCGGATTGCCCGCCGCCGCCAGCGCGCGCGCAACGCCCACAGCCTTGGCGGGATCGCGCGCCACCACAACCGCCATCACCGGCGCCGCGTCCAGAATCCGGTCAACCAAATTCACATCCATCGCCGCCGCCCCTCAAACCCGCACCGCGTTCCAATCCCCGGCGCGGCTCACGGCGTCAAGGCTAGTCGACGCCGCCGATAATGGAAATCGCCTCAAACCACAGAGAGCGGGCGCAGCGAGCCGCCTCAAAGAGCGACCCTGGACGCAAAGCCAGCGTGCGGAGCGGCTGGCGCTGCTCGACCACGTCCGTTCAGCTGCTATACACAAGCGCCGCCATAGAGGAGGTTTGTCGGGTCAGGCGCCAGCGGTTCGATTCCTGACACGGAAGACGCTATGCAGATTGAGTATCACGTCCTCGACGCCGAGGGGGCCCACCCCGTCTCCGTTCCGGTCTTGCGCCGCCTGCTCCAGGACGGAACCCAGCGCCCGGACGACCGCTTTCGTGTCTGTGTCGCCGACCCGCCCGTCATAAGGGTTCTGCAGCCCAAAGACATGGCTGCCTTCTTGGACGTCCTTGACCAAAACCCCGAGGCCGCCGTCCGCCTTTTGGCGGACAATGGGCTCCGCGCAGCGCCGACCACGCTGCCTTCGCCTGCCTCTGCGCCAGACAAAGCCGTCACGGACAATGGAGCGCCCGCCCCTGCAACAGAGAGGCAAGCGGCGCTCGAGCGGGAGCCAAAGCCGGAGCCAAGGCCGGAGCCAAGGCCGGAGCCGGAGCCAGGGTCAGTGTCCGAGGCTGACGCAAAGGCTAGCCCCGACCGCGTTGCAGTCTCCCGTTCTCCAGCCTTTTCCTCTGAGGCCACGGCTGCTCAGGTCTCCCCGTCTGAGGCTGGCCCCTCCCCAGTCCTTTCCTCTTCGGATGAGCCCCCTGCTGCGCCATCTTCCCGCTTGACGGGTTGGCGCGCCTTTCTCGCAAAACGACCGATGCTGCTGACCTTTGCCGCGCTGCTGGCCTTGGCGGCGCTGCTGTTCTGGCCGCGCGACGGGGACAGGGCTCTAGGGCGCGACAATCCCGGGATCGCCGAACGCGACGAGGAGGCCACGCCGCCCGAAGCCGCCACCGTCGCGCCGGAGATGTTCGAGGCTCGTTTCGTCCTCCTAGACACCGCCGCACGCGAAGGGCCTGACGGAACGACCGCGCCCGTCCGCCAACTCACCCGTGGCGAGCGTGTGGAGGTCCTGGCGTCGGGCGGCGCTGAGCAGGCGCCTGAGGGGTGGTTTCGGCTCCAAGGAGGTGGTTATGTCGTTGCAGAGGCGTTGCGGGCGACGGCGCCGCCGCCCCTGACCCGTCGTCTCGACGAGGAGATGACCCTCCAGTCTCAAACAGACATCTATAACGGCCCCGAACTCGCCGGGCCTGTCCAGCGCACCTTGGCCCGCGGCCAGCGCGTGCGCGTGGTTGGCCTTGTCAATCAGGACGTGGCTGAAGTCCGCGTCGGCATGGACTTGGGATACGCCGCCTATCTGAGCCTCCTGCGGAGGGAAGAAAACCCGGCCGCGCTTCCGCCGCCCCAGGCCCAGACATCGCCACGGGTTTGGCCGCCGCCGCAGATACCCGCTCCCGACGCCCGCTCTCCGGCAGGCGCCGGTCTGGTCTTGGGCGCCGCGGATTTGGTCCGCGCCCCCTCCGGCGAAGCGATGGCCGACTACTATCCACGCCGGGCTTTCCGCGAACGGGTCGAGGCGCAGGTCGCCATCCAATGCAACGTGATCCGCTCCGGTCGCCTCACCGACTGTCGTGTGTCGCGAGAAAGCCCCGCGGGCTTCGGCTTCGGCGAGGCCACAATCAGGATGGCCCAGGAGACCTTCAGGGCGCCCCAAAGAACCCGAGATGGTCGGCCCACAGAGGGGGCCGAGTTTCGCGCCACTGTCCGCTGGCGGATGCCTTAAAGGCTCGCGTCTTCGACGAGAAGAGGCCCATGCCGCAGCCTTGGCAGGACATAGCGGCCGAAGAGGTCGGCTTCCACCGCGTGAGGATAGCCGGAGAGGATGAAGGCCTCAATCCCCAGCGCCTGATAGGCCTTGAGCTTAGCCAGGACCTGATCGGGGTCGCCCACGATCGCAGCGCCGGCCCCCGAGCGCGCCCGGCCGATCCCAGTCCAAAGATGAGGCTCCGCGTAGCCGTCGTTCGCCGCGCTCTCTCGCAACTCCGCCTGTCGCCGGACGCCCACGGAGGCGGAGTCGAGAGATTTTGATCGGATCGCCGCCCCTGTTGATGCGTCGAGTTTGGACAAAAGCCGATCCGCTGCCGCTCGGGCCTCCTCTTCCGTTTCCCGCACGACGACGTGCGCCCGATAGCCGAACTTCAGCGTACGCCCTTTCGCCTTGGCGCGCGAGCGCATGTCCTCCAGAACGGATTTGACTTCGCCCATTGTGTCCGGCCAGAGCAGATAGACGTCCGCGCCGTGCGCCGCCGCATCCCGGGCGTCGTGGGAAAGACCGCCGAAATAAAACGCCGGGCGCCGCCCCGACACGGTCTTAACCCGCGGCGGATCAACCTTCAGACTGTAATGCTCGCCTTGATAGTCGACGCCATCGCCGTTCAGGAGCGCGCGCAGAATATCCATGAATTCCTTCGTCCGCTGATAGCGCGGCGCCGACCCCAAGGTTTCTCCGGGCATCTCCGATGAAATGATGTTCACTGTCAGCCGTCCATCGAGCATTTGATCGATGGTGGCGATCTGTCGCGCGGCCTGCGGCGGCCAAAACTCCCCGACCCGAACCGCCAGCAAGAGCCGCATCCGTTTCAAGAGCGGCGCGATCCCGGCGGCGAAAGCGACATTGTCAATTCCCAAGGCGTAGCCGGACGGCAAAAGCAGATTGTCGTACCCCATCTCCTCCGCGGTGAGGGCGATGCTCCGACAATGGGCCCAGGAGGAAACCAATCGCGGGTCAGGCTGGCCCAGAAACTCATAGTCGTCGTCGCAAAGAGCTGAAAACCAGCTGACTTCCACCGTGCCGCTCATGCCGCGCCGCCTCCCATCATGGACTTGTGTCTGACCCTGTTTAGGGCATCCGCTCCCCACGCGAGGCGACAAGCACCCCGTACCACTCCGCTTTGCTGAGGTGAACCGACCGAGCCTTGGCCAACCCGCGCAGGCGGTCTGCGGATTGACTGCCGATCAGCGCGATGGGCCGGCTCGGGTGCTGCAACACCCAGGCGACCGCGATGACAGACCGGCTCGTCCCATGTTTCTCCGCGAGCGCATCGAGCGCTATGATCGTCCGCTGGGTGCGAGCGTCCCCATCGCCCGCAGCGAGTCGTCCCTGCCCAAGAGGCGACCAAGCCAGCACCGCCATCCGATACTCCATGGCGAAATCAAGCACACCGTCGCTCAAAGGCTCGATAGCGAGCGCGGAGAACTCCGGCTGCAGGCTGACAAGCGGGAAGCTCATATGCGCCGCAAGCGCGCGCATCTGGGACGCAGTGTAGTTCGAGACCCCGGCTTCCCGGATTTTCCCATCCTGCCGGAGCCTCGCAAACGCTGCCGCCGCTTCCGCCGGATGCGCCAGAAGATCGGGCCGATGGATCTGGTAGAGATCGATGACGTCGGTTTTGAGCCGCTTCAACGAGGCCTCGCAGGCCCGGACCAGATAGGCAGCGCTTGAATCGTAGGGAACGCCAGGATCGATGCCGCCTTTGGTGGCGAGCGTGATCCGGCCGCGGAGGCTTGGGTCCCGCGCGCACGCTTCGCCGAGAAGCGTTTCAGCGGTTCCAAAACCCGCCCCGTCCAAGCCATAGATGTCGGCGGTGTCGAACAAGCGCATGTCCGCCTCAAGCGCGGCTTCCGAAAGCCGCAGGGCGTCCTGCGGCGTCCCCGCCAATCGCCACATGCCCCAGCCGAGCCGCGAGGCCGTGAGACCATTTGGGCCGAGCGCGAGATCGGCCGCCGAATACATATCGCCATTCATGAGTTTTGCCTGATCGAGCC
>JAGWZH010000204.1 GCA_018971945.1 Alphaproteobacteria bacterium
GGTCGTGCTCCCTCTTCGTCAATCCTGCGCTCTTCAAGCGCGCGTTGGATTATAGGCTGAAAACCACGCAGGTCGATAGGTTTTGGAAGACAAATATTGGAAAGCGCATATCCGATAAGGCGGCGTCACGGGTGACCCCTCCCGGCGATCGATGGACTTTGATGACTGAGGCGCCGCGCGGCGGCCGGGCGCCTGCTGAAGGGCTACGGAGCGGCGCTGATAGAGCGCATCGGCGCAGATATTGTTTGGGGCTTCTCATCGGAGGCTCATGGTTTGGGGACTCGCCTATCGGTGAGGATCCTGTTGCAACGAATCGCGGGCGCCTGCCCGGGTGCGTTGGTGTGTCTATCATTGGGTCGGCCATCTCGCGTGCTTTGCCTCTCATGATGGGCGACAGATCGCGGTGAACGCATCTGTCGCCAGTCAGTTTTCGCTCAAAGGTGCGTTTGTATCGCCAGGGCGTGGTGTGGTGTGGTGTGGTGTGGTGTGGTGTGGATGGAGAGAGCAATGGCGCGTGATGGCGAATTGGCGGCTCTGGCGGAGGCAATTGGCAAAGACTTGGCCAGCTCGCGGCCTACGCCCAAGTTGCGGGAGCTGGGTCGTATCATGGCGGGTCGCGGATTAGCGGGGGAGCTGGTCCGTTGTGCATTTGCAGAGGCCCGCAGCAAACGACCGAAAACATTCCGCATCGACGGTTTCGTATATTTGTTAGGCGAGGTGCTGGAAGAGCTGCGACTGTCCAGCAATGGCGGCGACGTCAAGGCTCAAAGGGAAGTTGCGGAGACCTTGGCTTTGATTGGGGCGGAAGCCTCCAAGGCGGCGGTCGATCCGGGCCTGCTCGTGCTGATGGCGCGCGCGCTGAAGTATGCGGGTCTTGAACCGCCCGGCCAAATCCATGACGCCATGGTTAAGACCCTGAATAATAACGACGGAGGTGCACGCTCGGATTCCTATCGAGGGATCGTCTGCTCTCAACTTGATGAGATGGCGGAGGCGTTCGACCAGGACCCATTCCTTTTGCATCTGGAGTTCGCCGCCAACGCTGCAGCGTTTCCTCTGGAGGGCCAGGTCAGCTTAATCGAGACCTTTTTTGACCACCCCAATTCGGTTGTTCGCGCGGCGGGGCTGGGTTTTCTTTTGAGCCAGGCGGGTCGCTTGAGCGAGGCCGCCTTGGCAAGCTGCCTGCAGTCCTGCGAGCGCTATGGCGTTGATCAGGCGATCGTGTCCCGGCTGGTGATTATGCGTCCTTGGTTGGCGTCGCAGATGCGGTCGAAGGTCGATCAGGCCATCGCACACCTTCGCCGGAAAGCGCCTGCCGCGCAGCCCGCCCCTGCAGCTCATATTGAGCATTATTTCTCAACCATGTGCGACGGGGCGGGGGTTCAGAGCATTTTCGCCTTGGTCAGGCTCGGACTTCGCTGGGGCCTGGTTTCAGTTTTGACTAAAGACGAAACTGGCGTGGCGGACGTTTGGTCAGCCAAGGGCATGAGCAAGAAGCAAGCGGGCGACCTCATCGCGAGCCTCTTTGACGAGCTGGGCGCCGAGAAGACGAGCGCTATGTTTTTCCGACGACGGCTTGAGGATGCTTTGGCTGTCAATGTCAACACTTCACCGCCCCCCTTTGGTCTTGTGGAGGCATGCGAATTGCTCGGGCTGGGGGTGGTTGCGCCGCGGAGATGTGAGCCCCGTGATTTGATTGAAGAGCTGCTGGCTGACGCTCCGGAAGAACAGACCAACGCCGATGCGTTGGCGCGGGCGCATGCGGCAAGCATGGGCTGGGCCGAGCACGCCTGGGCCGCCGATAGCTGGTTTGAGGCCGGGGCAGAGATCGAGGCTCTGCTGAAACCGATCCGGGGGCGGCCTAAACGAGAGGCGGCGGTGATCTCGCAAATCCTGCCGCTCAGGCGCGATTTCTGGCTGCGGCAACTCGCTTGGACAGCGGCGGCGCTGAAAGATCAGGGGGGCCTTAACCCGATGTGGCGAGAGATGGCGTTGGTTGGTCGTGCGCTGGGCGCTGCCGAGGATGTCGGCGCTGTGCCGTTCATGCAGGCGATCGCCACTGAGACGGTGCGCGCGTTTGCGCAGCAATAGTGATGCGGCTCGGCGCCATGGTTTCTGCCGAGGCGTCAAGCCGCTCGTGAAAAGGCTTGCCGCATCGAATGGCGTTTGTGATCATCGCGACGATTGCGGGTTGGCAGGCCGGGGCGTGGAGCGGAGCCATGCGCGTCCGCAGCCAACGCTGGCGGATCTGCTTCGTGATCCGGATAACCTCCTCCAGCGCTCCCGCCGCCCCATCGATA
>JAGWZH010000079.1 GCA_018971945.1 Alphaproteobacteria bacterium
CGCTGGTCTGGCAGGAATATCGCGAGGCCAATCCAGACGGCTATGGCTATTCGCGGTTTTGCGAACTTCTGGGCGCCTTCGCCGAGAAATTGGCGCCGACCATGCGCCAGGCGCACAGGGCGGGCGAAAAGATGTTCGTCGACTTCGCCGGCGCCACGATCCCGATCCTGATCGATGCGCGCACCGGCCAGACCCACCAAGCGCAAATCTTCGTCGCTTGCCTGGGCGCTTCGTCTTTCACCTATGTCGAGGCGACCTGGGGCCAGACCGCAGCTGACTGGGTGTGCGCCCAGGCCAATGCGCTGGCCGCCTTTGGCGGCGCGCCGCAAATCATCGTGCCGGACAATCCCAAGAGCACGATCGCCAAGGCCTGCTTCTACGAGCCGGCGCTCAACCGCACTTATGCGGATTTCGCCGCCTACCACGGCGTTGCGGTGATCCCGGCGCGGGTGCGCAAGCCGCGCGACAAGGCGAAGGTGGAAAGCGGCGTGCAGGTGGCGCAGCGCTGGATCGTGGCGCGACTGCGCAATCAGCGCTTCACGTCCTTGGCCGAGCTCAACGCCGCCATCGCACCGCTGGTTGACGCCCTCAATCAACGGATC
Organism: Alphaproteobacteria bacterium; assembly: GCA_018971945.1. Lineage (GTDB taxonomy): Bacteria > Pseudomonadota > Alphaproteobacteria > Caulobacterales > Aquidulcibacteraceae > REEB509. The sequence goes on from JAGWZH010000079.1 coordinate 603, forward strand.
ATGCGCCGCCTCAACACCTCGCGCGCCGCTCTTTTTGAGACGGTCGAAAAGCCGGCGCTGAAGCCGCTGCCGCGCGAGCCTTATGTCTACGCCGAATGGAAAATCCGCCGCGTCGGCCTCGATTATCATGTCGATGTCGAGAAGCATTTCTACTCGGTGCCGTACCGCTATCTGCGCGAGGAAGTCGATGTGCGGATCGCCGCGCGGACGGTCGAAATCTTCCGCAAGGGCGAGCGGATCGCGGCCCATCTACGGCAAGCGACGTGCGGCAAGCACACCACCCAGCCCGATCACATGCCGGAAAATCACCGCGCCTTCGCCGGCTGGACAATCGCCAAGATCAAAGCCGACGCCGCCAAGATCGGCCCGTTGACGGCGCTTTTGGTGGCGCGCATTTTCGAGCGCAAGCATCACCCTGAGCAGGGCGTGCGCGCCGGCTTGGGCATTCTGCGTCTGGCCAAGGATTATGGCGGCGATCGTCTCGAAGCGGCGTGCGCGCGCGGGCTGGATCATGGCGCCTGCAGCTACGGCTCGATCCGCTCGATCCTGGAAAACAATCTCGACCGCGCCATGCGCGCGCCGCCCGAGCCCGAGCCGCCATCGCCGCTCGGAGATCATGAAAACGTCCGTGGACCCGCCTATTACAATTGAGGACCGCTATGCTTGCTCATCCCACGATTGAACAACTCCACGCCATGGGCCTCAAAGGCATGGCGAAAGCGCTGGTCGACTTGAGCGACAATGACGATGCGCGCGCGCTCAGTCATGCCGAGTGGCTTGGTCTGCTGCTCGAGCGCGAAGCGACCTTGCGCCACGATCGGCGACTGGCCGCGCGGCTGCGCTTCGCCAAGTTACGTTTCCAGGCCGCGCCCGAAGATGTTGATTGGCAGATTCCGCGGGGGCTGGATCGGCCGCTCTTCACGGCCCTAATGAAATGCAAATGGATCGACGCCGCCGAGCCGGTCCTGATCACCGGCAAAACCGGCCTTGGCAAAAGCTGGCTGGCCTGCGCGCTGGGATTTGCCGCCTGCCGCTCCAATCACACGGTCCTCTATTATCGCGCCGAAAAACTGTTTGCCGATCTCGCGCTCGCGCGCGTGGACGGCCGCTATCCGCGCCTGATCCGATTGTTATGCAGCGTCAAGCTGCTGATCATCGACGACTTCGGCTTGGCGCCGCTCGATGCCCAGGGGCGCAAAGATCTGCTCGAGCTTGTCGAAGAGCGCTATGGCCGCACTGGCCTGGTCGTCACCAGCCAATTGGCGGTCGACAAATGGCACGTCATGGTCGGCGACCCAACCTATGCCGACGCCATCCTCGACCGCATCGCCCACAACAGCCACCGCGTGACCCTGGAAGGCGACAGCATCCGCAAGACCAAGGGTCGTCAATCGAAAGCCGCAAACACTGGAGCTGCCGCGGCAGGCGCGCGCGACTCGTGACGGGCGGTCACGCGCGCCCGCCGCGACTGCCCCCAACGCGCACAACTTGACCAGGAGAAACTTCACCGCCAAAGCTTACACGCCGCAAGCCCGCTGGCCCCTGCCGAAGTCATTTCGGAATGGCGTGTCGAAGCGGTCGGAATACGCACCGTGTTTGTTGTACCGGCCCGCCGCGGGGCGGTCTGGGGCGAACGCGGATCAACATCCGATGCGGAGGCGGTTGGTCTGTCATCCGTTTTCGGCATTTGTCACCCTCATTAGAGGGGAACGGCCCAGTCGCTTCCTAAGCAAGAATTTGTCGCTGATTTCTAAAGGCCCTTGGCGGTGGCTTGGGGCCGCCGCGGGGACCGTGCAACCCGTTGCACTTCCTTCGATAGAGGCTTACGGCCGCTCTCGCATAGCGCCCACCACATCTCGTCCCCTGTAGAACACCCCCGCAATGTCCACGCGCCGGGCGGCGTCATCGACGGCAAAGCAAATCGTGATGGCGCGCCGCCAGCCGACGATGCGAAGGCCGGGCCTTACCTCGTCCCGCAAAGAGCCGCGGTGGGGCGTCTGGGCAAAGCCCTCGCAATGGTCGATGATCCGGCGCACGAACGCGTTGGCGAAGTCGGGACCTGCGACTTGGGAGAGATGATCCCTTATGGCGGCAAGGTCGTCGGCCGCCTGCGGCGAGAACACGACCACGTAAGGCGGCATGGGTCACCCCGCGCCGAAGAGCCTAGCGCGTAGCTGTTCAGCTGTAAGGGACGTGGCGGGGTCGGCGCGCATGGCGTCAAGCCGCGGCCCCGCGACATCACGCAGCCAAAGTTCAAGCTCCGGCGCGCGGGTCTCCTCGAAGGCCTCCAAGGCGTCAGCAACAGCCGCTTCAGGGGAAGGATAGGCGGCATCCCGGATCAGCCGCTCAAGCCGCTCGGCGGCTTTTCCCTTCAGGGTGATCGTTACATCCGCCATTGCCGCTGCTCCAACGCACTCAGAACCGTAAGGTACCAGGGTGCGGACCCCCTTGGCCAGTGGTAGGCGGGAGCAGCGATGTGCAACGGGTTGCAAAACCCTCGCTGCCCGCCCCACAGCGCGCTACACATACTGCTACACAATCGGTCCTCGCCCCAATACAAAACTTTTTACCATCAATAGCTTAGGCCATAGTAGTTCAATTCCCTCCCTCTCCGCCACATCGCATCGTCTGTGAAGAGTGAGCAGGCTTTAATGCCTGGGTTATGGGGTCATAGATAAGGGTCAAGACGGCCCGCCGCGGCGACAAAAAAAAGGGGCCGCTAAAGAGGGACAAGAGCGAAAGGCTCTCAAATCCGCACGCCCCCCTCAAGCCGCGATCCGATGCGTGGGAGGATTTCCACCACGTGTTCCCCTGCCTCGTCCCGCCAGGTGCGCGCAGCGTCGTCCCAGCGCCGCAAATCCGAAAGCGGAATCCGCAACAAGACCGTTTTCTGCGCTCCTGGCTGAAGCGTCACCCGAGCAAACGCCCGCAACCGCCGCACCGGCCCTTCGCCGACGGGCGGCCGCCGGACAAAGGCGAGCACCACCTCGTCGGCTGCGATTGAGCCATCGTTGCGAACGCTCACTTGCACCGCGATCGCCTCGTTGACGCGTCTGACCTTCAAGGCGCGATAAGAGAAGGCCGCATAGGACAGGCCATGGCCAAAGCCATAGCGAGGTTCTTTCCCGTCCCGATCCAAAAGCGTGTAGCCGTGATAGGGGCCGTAGGTGATGGTCTTCGCCCCCGCATCAAAGAAAGGATAGTCTTGTGCGGCCTTCGCCACCGTGAAGGGCAAACGCCCCGAGGGCGAGGCGTCGCCGAAAAGCAGGTCGGCGAGCGCTTCGCCCCCCTCCATGCCGGCATAAAAGCTCTGCAGGATCGCTGGCGCAGCGGAGAGCCAATCCTCGACCAAGACCGCCGACCCCGCCACGATCACAACAACGAGGGGCTTGCCCTGGGCCGCCGCGGCCGCCGTCTTGATCATCGCGATCTGCGCCGCGGGTAGATTGAGCGACGCCCTGTCTCCGCCTATGTCGGGCCCAGGATTGACGCGGGCCTGCGCCTTCGCCAGGGATTTCATGGCCGGGTTGTCGATCTGGCCAAGATCAATCCCGCCGCCTGGAATATATTCTCCTTCGTCCTTATGGGTATAGCCAACGACGACCACGATGGCGTCGGCGGCGCGGCATGCCGCAGCAACCCCCGCCGGGTCGTCCTCCGTCGCCAGAAGCACCGCCTCTGACCCGAGCCGTCGGCGAAGACCTTCCGCTGGCGTGACGACATAGGGCGGGCGCACATTGGACGATCCCCGATCCCCCGTGTTTTCAAGGTCAGCGAGCAAGCCCAGTAAGGCCAGCGTCTTCACACGCCTTGGATCGAACGGCAACGCGCCCTCGTTCTTGAGCAGGACGGCGGCCTTCGTCGCGGCCTCCCGGGCCAGCGCCCGGTGTTCGGCGCTGGCGACGAGGCTCTCATCATAGACTTCGAATGGATCCTGGGCGCAGGCGAGCCGGTACTGAGCGGTGAGAATCCGTCGGCAGGCGGTGTCGATCACCTCAGGAGCGACAGCGCCAGTCTGCGCCGCCGCCACAAGATTGGGTCCGAAGACGATCGGCTCGGGGTTTTCCACATCGAGCCCCGCCGGGGCGGCATAGACATGCCGCAGCCCGAAGACCCAATCGGAGTGCACAAACCCCTCAAAGCCCCACTCGCGCCTCAAAATATCAGTGAGAAGCTCTCGATGCTGGCCGCAATATTCGCCGTTCCACTGGTTATAGGCGCTCATCACACTGAGGCACCCTGCGTCGATGACCCGTTTGAAGTGCGGCAAGTAAACTTCTCGCATGGTCTGCCCGTCGCAGATGACATTCACGGTGAAACGCGCATTTTCCATGGAGTTGAGAGCGAAATGCTTCACCGTGGCGACAACATTATGGGTCTGTAATCCGGTGGCGAGGGCCGCTCCCATTTCCCCAAGATGGAGGGGGTCCTCTCCATAGGTCTCCTGAGCCCGCCCCCAGGCGGGATGACGCAACAGATTGATGCACACCGCTCCCGAAAGCGTGCATCCTTGAGCCCGGACCTCAACGGCCATCGCTTCTCCGATCCGCCGTTCCAGATCGACGTCGAAACTCGCTCCGCGCCCCATCGTGCACGGAAAACAGGTCGAAGACCCGCGCGCCGCCCCGCGCGGGCCGTCGGTGAAATAGAGCGGCGGCACGCCCAAGCGTTCCACCCCGCCGCCGGCGCGGTAGGGGCTCGCGCCCCAGCGGCGCCCTGCCTCTGCATAGGCTTGAAAAAATCCGCGCCCAGACATCATGCCCGCTTTTTCCTCTAGAGAGGCTTCTGAGAGGATCTTCTCGATGCGGTCTTCGATCTCCTGAGGGGTTAGTCCCTTTTCCGGGCCCAGATCGAGAGGGGGGTGAGCATCGGTCATCGGGCGGCTCCATCAGCGTCTGGGTGGGGTTGTGGCCAGGCTGGGATGACTTTGGCAAGGCCCGTTAGGACCGGTGAAGCTGTGCGCGCCTGAAGGAGGGAAAACAGCGTGCGTCGGCCATGAGCCATGGCCCGCAGCGGACTGACATGGCCGTGATGCGGGGAGCTGAAACCTGCTTCTATTTTGCTCTGGCGACTGCAGCGAGACAAAGCTTAAGGCCGGGCGCGAAGACAAACGCTCCAACCGCCGTCAAAAGGCGGTATCGACGACGCCTGCTCGAGCGCTGAAAGCCCTGAGGCGCTCGATGCGAGTGAGAGCGCGGAAAGAGAGAGGGAATAATGGCGTGTGTCTCAGGCGCCAGCGGAGCGCGCGACGCTCCGCCCGCGGCCGTCTGGCCTCCGATGGTGACCAAAGCGGCCAAAACATCGGCCCAAAAAACCGGCCCAAAACACCGGCCCAACACACCGGCCCAACACACCGGCCCAAAACACCCGCGCCGATGATCTGCCCCCTGCACCCGGCCGGTCATGGGCTCCTTTTTACGCGCCGAACGCCGCCTTGACGCGCAAAACCCGTTTCGCTTATAAGCCCGTTCCCTCGCCCGCGCGATCCAACGCGGGACGCCCCTGGTTTTGGCCGGTTCGGCCACGTGCATTAAGGTTTTCAGCGATGTTTGCGGTGATCAAGACAGGCGGCAAGCAATATCGCGTGGCGGCCGGCGACGAGATCGTCGTGGAACGGCTTGAAGGCGAGCCCGGAGCGAAGGTCGCCTTCGAGGACGTGTTGCTTGTCGCCGACGGCGACAAGGTGCAAGTCGGCGCGCCTGTGGTGAAGGGCGCGTCGGTGACGGGCGAGCTTGTGGGCACCCGCAAGGGAGAAAAGGTCCTTGTATTCAAGAAGCGTCGGCGCAACACCTATCGCCGCAAGCGGGGCCATCGTCAGGTTGAGAGCGTGGTGAAGATCACCCAGGTCAGCGCCTGACGCGTGGTATTGTTTTGGTGACATAGATAATCGGGGTTAACCCATGGCGCATAAAAAAGCGGGCGGCTCTTCGCGTAACGGCCGCGACAGCCCGGGTCAGCGGCTCGGTGTGAAACGGTTCGGCGGGCAAGTCGTGTCCGCTGGGAGCATTATTGTGCGCCAGCGCGGCACCAAGTTTCATCCGGGCGCGAATGTCGGCATAGGCAAGGACCATACCCTGTTCGCCACCTGTGACGGCTCTGTCGCGTTTGCAACGAAGCGAGACGGCAAGACCTTTGTATCTATTCAGCCGCTTATGGCGGCCGAATAAGGCGGTTCAGGATCTTGGATCGCCGCTCCTTGAAGAGGCGATCCGGTTCAGTTTCATGACCAAGTCCACGCGGGGGAGCCGGGTCGCCGGCTCCCCCGTATGCGTTTTCGCGGATGCGGTCTCGGGCGCCGAAGTCCCCGCGGGGCGACCCTGAGGAGCCTTGCGATGTCCCAAGCGATCACGAATGCGGCGATCGAGATCACATCGGGCCGGCTGGTCATGCGCCCTGTCGGGCCCGAACACCGCGACGGCTTCGTTGCGGGGCTCAATGATTGGGATGTGGCCAAAAATCTTTCCCGTCCGCCGTTTCCCTACGCCGTAAGCGACTTCGAGGCCTTTCAGACGATGCACGCCGAGAGATTGCATGACGGCGGGCATCTCGCCTTCGCCATTGAAAACAGAGGCTCGGAGACCATCGGGTGCATCAGTCTGCACCGGGGCGAGGATGCTGTTTTTGATCTCGGTTATTGGATCGCAAAGCCCCATTGGGGCCGCGGTTTCGCCACGGAGGCAGGCGACACGCTCCTGCGCTGGTTTCAAACCCTCCATCCATTGGGAAGGATCAAGGCCAGCCATTTCGAAGACAACGATAAAAGCGGCCGCGTGCTGTCAAAGCTTGGCTTTGTCTATACTGGTGAGACGTTCCTCCTCACCTGCGTAGCGCGCCACGCCCTGGTCCGAAGCCGCGCCATGATCAGAGCCCCCTCATGGGAGGAGCAGCCATGACGACGCCCGTCTTAAAGACCGAACGGCTGACCTTGCGCCCCTTGTCGATGGCCGACGCGAGCCGGATCGCGCGGTTCACCGCCGATCCTGAGGTCGCCGCCATGATCTCAGACGCGGCTTTGCCGACGCTGAAGATCTCCGCCGAGGGCCGGATCCTGATCCATCAGGGCCGTGCGGGCTTGGGGCTTGAGCATCTGTTCGCCATCGATCTGCCGAACGAGGGTTTAATTGGGGAAGCCGCTGCCGCGCGCGACGGCAGGAATGGCGTGGAGATCGGCTACTGGCTGGGGAAACCCTTTTGGGGTCAGGGCTACGGCGAGGAAGCCGCCAAGGCGGTCACGGGCTTCGCCCAAAGCCTGCGGCCGCACAAGGTGCGTGCGGTGTGCGCCGTGGACAATAGGGCGTCGCGCCGGGTCTTGGAAAAAGCGGGCTTCGCCCCTACCGGCGAGCGCCTCCAGCGCTATTCGCTGGCGCGCAGAGAGTCCGTGGCGTGCCTGGCTTTTGAGCTGCGATAACGGGCGCTCGAGGCGAGATCGGTCAGGATCGCGGCCATGCCGGGCACAGACCGCGAGGGCGACGCCGCCGCAAGGCGGCCGCCCGCTCGGGTCCGGCCTCTGAGACGCGGCGTCTTAAGGCGCTGGGGTCGTGGGCAGGGTGTAATGTACCCCAGCCCCCGGTCCCAGATCGAGATTGAAGAACACCCATCCGATCGTCATCGTCAGTCCGAAGATCAGGAAGAACATCGAATACGGGATCATGCAGGCCATAAGGCCGCCGATGCCGAACTTCGGATCCCAGCGCTGGCAAAACGTGAGCACGAGGGGGAAATACACCATCAAGGGCGTCACGATATTGGTGATGCTGTCTCCCATGCGGTAGGCGGCCGTGGACATTTCTGGTGAAATACCGAGAAGCATCAGCATGGGCACCAGGATCGGCGCCATGAAGCCCCATTTGGCGCTGGCGGACCCCACGACGAGATTAACGGTGGTCGCCAACACCACGACTGCGCCTAGAAGAAGCGCCACCTTGACCCGGTCGCTGCCAGCGGCGGCGCCAACGCCGTCAATGCCAAAAGCGGTCTTTATGCCTTCCGCCCCATGGATGGCGGCGATCGCCCCAAGATTTGACCAATTGAACATCACCACGAAATGCGCCGCCATGAAGGCGAGGACGATATAGGGCCCCAAGTCCGCCATCGCCTGGCTCATCATTTTCACAATGTCGTGGTGGCTTCGCACCGTCTTGACGGCTGCGCCGAACAGGACGCCGCACATGAGAAAAAGGACGAAGAAATAGGCGATCAGCGAATGGAAGAAGGGGTTAAGGGGCTGCTCGGGACGCCCATTCGCCCCGACGCCAGTCTCGTTGTAGAGCGGCGCCCCATGTTCTGGATCAATCCCTGCCCAGAGTTGCGGGGCGGCCAAAGCCGCCCACACCGCTGTGATGAGCAAGAACGCCCAAAATGTTGCATTCAATCCCTTGCGTTCCGCATCGGTCAGCGCCGCCGAAGAGACATCGACTGGCGCGTCTGCGCTGGGCGTCCACCGCCCAAGCCTCGGCTCGATGATCGCGTCCGTTACAAACCAGGCGAGCGGCGTGAACACGACAGCCATCCCCGCGATGAACCACCAGTTTCCAGCCAAATTGACCGAGTAGGAGGGATCGATGAGCTGAGCCGCTGGTTGTGTGATCCCCAGCAGCAAAGCGTCGAGCTGGCCCGGCAACAGATTGGCCGAGAACCCCCCCGAAACTCCGGCGAAGGCCGCAGCGATTCCAGCAATAGGATGTCGGCCCGCTGCGGCGAACAGGACGCCCGCCAAAGGGATCAGCACCACATAGGCCGCATCAGCCGCCTGGTTGCCCATCACCCCCATAAACACCACGATCGGGGTCAAGAGCGCCTTGGGGGCGTCCTTCACCCCGGCCCGCATGAAGGCGGAGAAAAACCCTGACCGTTCTGCGACCCCGGCGCCGAGCATGACCACGAGCACCATGCCCAAAGGCGCAAAGCTTGTGAGCGTTTGCGGCATCTGCACGATGAGTTTTTCGAGATTTTCCGAGGTGAAAAGGCTCTGAGCGCGGATCACGTCGCCATTGCTGGGATTGATCGCCGACCATCCCATCAACGCGCCGACCACGCTGACGGCCATCAGCATGGCCAACAGATAGACAAAGATAAAGACCGGATCAGGCAGCTTGTCGCCCGTACGCTCGATCCAACCCAGAATGCCTTTGGTGCGCTGGTTTTGCGCTGGCGCGGCTTCGGCGGTCATTATTCTCCCCCAAGACAAGAGACGGGTGCGGTTGCGACCGTTTTCGCTCAAGCTAGCACGCCTTCCCAGCGAAGCGAGCCGCCGCCTGCAGAACGGCGACCTATATGCCTCCCATGCACGCGTTCGCCGAATTATTGGACCGTTTGATCCTGACCCCAGGGCGCTCCGCCAAATTGGCGGCGCTGGCTTCCTATTTCGCGCGAACGCCCGACCCCGACCGCGGCTATGCCCTGGCGGCCGTGGCGGGGGCGCTCAGTTTCAAAGCCGCCAAGCCGGGCCTGCTTCGCGATCTGGTGCAAGCCAGAGTGGATCCGGTCTTGTTCGGCCTGTCTTATGATTATGTCGGCGATCTCGCCGAGACCGTGGCCCTGATCTGGCCTCAGCGTCCAGGCGCGAACCAGGGCCCGAGCTTGAGCGAGGTGGTCGAGACCCTCAGCGCCGCAGCGCGGCCGACGGCCCGGGGTTGCATCGAGGGGTGGCTCGACGCCCTTCCAGCGACCGAGCGCTGGGCTCTGCTCAAGCTCGTGACGGGCGGCTTGCGCATCGGCGCCGGGGCGCGGCTGGCGAAACAGGCCCTCGCCGACTGGTCGGGTCACCCTGTCGCTTCTATTGAGGAGATTTGGCATGGACTGACCCCGCCCTATTCTGAGCTCTTTGCGTGGCTTGAAGGTCGTGGGCCGCTGCCGGCCCATGGTCCCGGCGCGCGCTTCCGCCCTGTCATGCTCGCCCATCCTTTGGAGGAAACCGACGCAGAAAAGCTCCGTCCCGAAGACTTCGCCGCCGAATGGAAGTGGGACGGCGTAAGGGTGCAGGCGGCGGCCGAGGGAGGCGAGCGCAGGCTTTTTTCCCGCGCCGCGGAAGACATTTCCCAAAGCTTTCCCGATGTGCTGAACCAGATCAGGTTCAACGCCGTTGTCGACGGCGAGCTGCTCGTTCGCCGCCCTGACGGCGCCGTCGCCCCGTTCAACGACCTGCAGCAGCGCCTCAACCGCAAGACCGTTGACCAAAGGCTCCTGGCGAAGTTCCCAGCTTTCATCCGCGCCTATGATCTCTTGGCCTTGGAGGGCGAGGACCTCCGCGGCTTGCCTTTTCGCGAACGCCGGGCCCGCCTGGAGGCCTTCATTCCAGACGCTGGCCCCGCTTTTGACCTCTCGCCCCTGGTTCTCGCATCCGACTGGCGGTCGCTGGCCGCCTTGCGCGCTGCGCCGCCTGAGACAGCGATCGAGGGGCTCATGCTGAAACGCTGGGACAGCGCCTACGAGCAGGGCCGCCCCAGAGGTCTTTGGTTCAAGTGGAAGCGCGAGGCCTACCGGGTCGACTGCGTGCTCATGTACGCCCAGCGCGGCCATGGCAGACGCAGCTCATTTTATTCCGACTTCACGTTCGGCGTCTGGCGCGACGGCGCGTTGACGCCGGTGGGCAAAGCCTATTTCGGCTTCACCGACGAGGAACTGAAACAGCTCGATAAATTCGTCCGCGACAACACGCTAGAGCGCTTCGGCCCAGTCCGCGCCGTTGCGCAAACCTTGGTGGTGGAGGTGGCTTTCGAAGGCCTGCAGCGATCCTCGCGACACAAATCAGGCGTCGCCATGCGCTTTCCCCGCATCGCCCGGATACGCTGGGATAAACCCGCCGCCGAGGCCGACGCTCTGGAGGCTCTTGAGCGCCTTCTGCCGGCCTAGACCGAATCCGCCTACGCGAAGGGCATGGTCCAAACTGGAGCCTCCTGGCCAAAAACGATCCGCCTGAAGAGACAATGGGTGTTCTGATCGATGTGATCGGATCGACATGCGCCCTGAGGAAAACCGATGTCCGCCTCTGCCCCGTTTCCGATGACATTGAGCCCTGAGATCTTGTCTCCGAGCGGGCTCTGGACGCGCTATGGTCCAAGCTTGATTGACGGTCTGATCAATCTTGTCGCGGCCGGGGTCATGCTGGCGGCCGGCTTTTGGGTCGCCGCACGCATCAGCCGGGCGGTTCGCCGGCTCGCCCGCAAGAGCCACCGGGTGGATGAAACGCTTGCGGGATTCCTGTCCCAGATCGTCCGCTACGCTTTGCTGGGCTTCGTTATTCTCGCGGTGCTGCAGCGCTTTGGGGTTGAGACCACTTCCGTGGTGGCGGTCATCGGCGCGGCGACTTTGGCCATTGGCCTGGCGCTGCAAGGGGCCCTGTCCAATGTCGCAGCGGGTGTCATGTTGATCCTGTTTCGCCCGTACCGCATCGGCGATCTTGTCGAGGTGGCCGGGGCCGAGGGCCTGATTGACGATGTGGGCCTTTTCGCCACAACCGTGCGAACATTGGACGGGGTGATGGTCACGCTTCCCAACGGGCTCTGCTGGGGCGGGCCAATCCGCAATTTCTCCAGCCTTCCCAATCGTCGTATCGAGTTGAAGCTCAGCGTCTCCTACGAGACGCCCCTGGACCTCGCCCTTGAGGTCGTTGAGGAGGTGTTAGCCGCCGACGCCAGGGTATTGGACGATCCCGCGCCCCTGGTGCGGGTCGGCGCTTTGGGCGCGTCCGCTGTGGAGCTTTTTGCTTATGCGTGGACCAAAAACCCAGACTGGGTGATGACCCGGTTTGATCTGATCAAGGCGGTCAAGGAGGCCTTTGACGCGGAAGGGATCATGATCCCCTACCCCACAACGATGACGTATGAGCGGCGGCTCGACGATCCCCCCCCAAAGCCTACGCGTCAGGCGCGCAGGCGGCTCGCCTCCGACAGCCAGGAGGCTGGCCCGGACGCTTAAGGCCTCGTTTAATCCCGACCCAACCCCGTTTGTTTACCGCTAGGGAACCTAAGCCGGCTAGGCTGGGGTCTTTGGGGAAACATGTGAGGCCCTGAAACATCGATGCCGTCAGAATTATTGTCCGCAAACGCCGGAGCGACCCTGCTTCTGGTCTGGCGCCCGGGGCCCCGGCGCGATGCGACGGTTCGCTTGTTGCAGGAGATGGGTTTTGTGGATGTCCGCTGCGCCGACGGCGCGGTCCCTGCTTTCGCCTTCCTGACCCGGACCCGTCCCCGTCTGGTCCTTGTGGAGGCGGATCTGCGCCCTACCCCAGGCCTTATCTTCATGCGCGAGCTTCGCGCCACCGCCGTTGCTTCGCGCGACGCCCCCGCCGTCATTGTGGCGCAGAAGGCGACGTCGGGCCTTGCCGCGCGCGCGGCTGGAGCCGATGGCGTGATTTTCGGATCGCCGAATGAAGCCGCTATTCAGTTCTGGCTGGCTTGCACAGAAGACAAAGTGCGCCATGTCATCGAAGGCAGCGACTATCGCGGGCCTGACCGACGGGTCATCGGCCTCTCGGGTCTCGCCGCGGAGCCCGAGCGGCGCCGGAACCAGGTCTGCGCCAATCTGCTCGCCGCCATCGAAGCCGACCCCGTGATGACCCGCCTCACCGAAGCGCAAGAGGCTGTTCGCAGATGGTCTGAAACCGGGGCCGACAGCGCGCTTGCCCAAGCCTTGGAAGCGGTCGCGGCCGCTGTGGACGCGGCGACAACCGCCCGCCAAGCCCTCCTGGCCGAAACGCTCCTCGTCGCCAAACAGCGTATGGATGAAGAGGCGCGCACCTGGGACGCTGACCCCCAAGCGATTGCTGGGGCTATATCCGTGATGCGGGATTTCGCATATAGACGGCTGACCACAGCCCGCTTCGGGGGCCATAGCCTGCGGCAATGAACGTGCTTCGGGCTCCATCACCCTGATCGTCGGCGTGAAGACGCCTTTCAGCGCCGACGCCCTTGAGTGAGGCGGAACGGGCGGCGCGAGGGCAGCCCCTGATGGCTTGCGCCGATCTTGGGTCTGACGCTTTCGGTTCTTGGACGCGCTAGGGCTCGAGCGCCACCTTGCCGATCGCCTGTCGGCTTTGCAGGATCTTGAGCGCCTCCACCCCTTGAGCCAGGGGCAAGACCGCATGCAGATGCGGCCGCATGCGTTGATCTTGAGCGAGTTCAAGGATTGACGCCCGGTTTTCCCGACCGCGCTCTGGGAACCGTCGGCCGTACTCTCCGGCCCGCACACCGACGATCGAAAAGCCTTTGATAAGGGGAATATTGCTGGGGACGATCCCGATCCGCCCCGAGGCGAACCCGATTACCAGAAGCCGTCCGTCGAACGCCGTAACCCGCAGGCTTTCATCGAACACGTCCCCGCCGACGGGGTCAAACACCACCTGCGCGCCGACGCCGTGGGTCATGGCGAGGACGGCCTCGCGAAATCCAGACGAAGGCAGCGCGGCCTCGACGCCCAAGCCCTCGAGGAAAGCGCGCTTGTCTGGGCTGGACGCGCAGGCGATCACACGGGCGCCGAGAGCGCGTCCGAGCTTCACCGCCGCAAGCCCGACGCCGCCCGCCGCGCCGTGCACGAGCAGGGTTTCCCCCGCCGTCAGCCTGCCGCGGCGCACCAAAGCCACATACGCTGTCAGCGCGGCGGCGGGATAAGCGGCGGCTTCTGCGAAGCTCCAGCCGTGAGGAACGGGATCCAAAGCCGCAGCCGGGGCGGCCAAGAAAGCGGCAAAGCCGCCAAGGCGCGCGCCCCCCATCACAGCCTGCCCGATGCTCAGCCCTGCAACGCCTTCGCCTA
>JAGWZH010000080.1 GCA_018971945.1 Alphaproteobacteria bacterium
AAGGCCTTGGCGCACTCAGCAGAGCATTGGGCGCCCCTCGATCCGGCTGTGGAGGACCTGCATGAAGGCTTGCGGGCGCGGCTTTTCTTTTTGATCCGCCCTAACCGCTCGCTGACGCCGCGGCTCTCGCTTCATTTCGGAGCGCGCCGAGCCGCCGACTTCTGGCTCATTGATCGGGCCATTAAGGGTTCGCAGGGACGCCAGCGCCGCCCTCTCGTCCGTTTGCATCCAAGCCGCCGAGGCGTCAGAAAGGCGCGATAATCAGACCTTGGGTTCGAGGCACAGATTTAGGGCGTTTCTGGATCGACAAGGCCGGGGACTTTGACAGACGTCGTGGCAGTGAGCTTGGACGGGGCCGAAGTCGTTCCAAAGCTGCTGTCTGAAAGTCCTGAGCATTATGACGACGCAGCGCTGGAGGCCATCGGCAGAATACTGAACAGCCATGGCGCAAACGTCAGTGATGTCGCCGAAATCAGAATGGGAACCACCATCCCCACCAATGCGCTCCTCGAACGCAATGGCGAAAGCGTCGCATTCGTCGTCACAGCAGGTTTTGGCGACACGCTCGAGATCGACGTGCAGGCGCGACCCCGGACTTTCGCGTTGGGCATTCGCAATCCGGACCGAACGCATAATCGGGTGATCTAGATAAGAGAGGATCGCCGCCGAAGGCGCCTTCTTTCGCCGCTTGATGAAAAACAAGCTCAGTCTGAACTCGTCATGGCCTTCGAGACACAGGCCGTCCGCTTAGGCGGCAAAACCATTCCGGCGAGGCGGAAATGATACCGTCGCCTCGAAGCGTGGGCGTCCCAATTAGGCTAGTTCAAAGCCTTGGGCGTGGAAGGCATCGGTTCTTACGCAGCGGGACTGTCCAGAGGTCGGATGGCCGGAGGTCGGATGGCCAGAGGTCGGATGGCCAGAGGTCGGATGGCCAGAGGTCGGATGGCCAGAGGGTATAATGTGCTCGACGTGATACGTCCCAATCGCCAATTGCGCTATCTTCACCGCAAATCCGACAGCATCGATGCCGAAAGCGCGGCCAGGTCGGTGGTGAACAGGCAAGCGACAGCGTATGCCAAGGCGCAGACCGGGTCATCGGAGATGATACGTCATCGGAAGATTTCTCGGGATAGTGCGGTCAAGGCTAGATCGCTGGCAAGGATCACATTGCAAGTGCTTATCATTTCTACACCTGCGGATTCCGAAGCCCTTCGACCAGCTGCTCCGATATGGGCGTCGACCACCGGTTTCGACATGGACATCGTCCACCGCGATAGCGTAACGTCCGGGATCCAGAGATGGACTTCGGCCAGCCTGGCGCTGGTCGCTTAAGCGGTATGTGAGCGGCTTTTCGGCGGATTCATCCTCGATTTTCAGGGGGGTTCATGCAGAGAAAGCCATTAGAGATGAGACATGTACGGGACGTGCGGGGGCCTCTGGCCGGCGGACACCCGCTACGCCGGGGACGAACTGTTAGAGCACATAGATACTTCTACACATAAAGTGTGCCGGGACAGTCACTCCGTTCTCCATCAGCGTGCGCCAAAACTCTTCCCCGAACTTGTGCTCGCCCACGACGATGGACGCTATGGCCGGATGACGCGCACGCTGGGCCGCCTCGAAGTCTTGGCTCTCGTCCACAACCCGTCCGGCATCGAACTCCTCGCCCGCGCCATTGCCCGGTACGGGTAAGACGTCACCGGCTATGCGGTCGATGTGGGGGCGCGCCTGCGGTTCTAAAGCCGTGCGCTCTCGGCAGCGGACCTTGGCGCGCGGGTTTCTCGTGTGTCTTTGTGGTCTGGCGAGGCCTTGCGGCTGTGGCGACGCTGTGACCGCCAAGAGACTTTGGTGACCCCTAGGCCTGCGCTGGGAGCAAGATGGCTGCTTCGAAGCCCTTCGATTCGAGATTGCGGAGCCGAAGCTTTCCGCCGTGGACCTCCGCCGCTTGAGCTGCGATCGCAAGCCCCAGGCCTGAACCGCCGCTGCGGCCGCTGTCAGGACGGAAGAACGGCGTGGCAAGGCGCGTCAGCGCCTCTCCGGGCGCGCCGTCTCCGGCATCCGTCACGGCGATCGAGAGCTGCGAGCCGTGCTGGCTTGTGATGACGCGCATGGGCGGCTTGCCATGCTTGGAGGCGTTTTCGATCAGGTTGGCCAAAGCCCGGCGCAGGCTTTCGGGCCGGCCGACATAGGCTCCAAGGCTCGGCCCCTCAAGCGAAACAGGACACCCATCGGTCTGTTTGAGGGCAACCAATTCGGAAACCAGAGCATCGAGATCGAAAGCGCGCTCAGGTTCTGTGTTGGCCCCTTTGGCGAACAGAAGAAACTGGCCGACCAGCCGATCGATTTCGGTGATTTGTCGATGGGCGGCGGCGGCCAACTCGGTGTCTCGCTCAGGGGATATCTCCAACGCCAGGCGCAGTTTGGCCAGGGGCGTTCGGATGTCATGGGAGACGCCGGCTAGCATCACCGCCCGGGCTTCGTCGAGCGCGGCAAGCCGGACCCTTTGGGCGTTGAACGCTTCTGTCAACACCCGCACTTCATGCAGGCCGTGATCGTCGACGACCAGGGACTTGGCCCCGTTCGGAGCCTCGACGGCCGCGGTCAGGGCCTCGAGGGGCTGCGCGATCCGACGCTGCAGCACGACCGCCGCCAACAGCGCCAAGAAAATGGCGCTTAAGGCGCTCGACAACAACACATTGCCCGGCTGCATCGCTGAGGGAACGCGGGAGCTGAGCCAATACATGTCCGGGCCGATCTGCACGTGAAGCCAGAGGCGCTGCTCGGGATCAGTCCGCCACACGATCTCCGACCCTGGGCCAAAAGCGTCCACCAAGGCCTGCATGAACACCCACTCAAGCCAGCGCGGCCGTGACCCGCCAAGGCGCGGCGGGCCGGGCCCCTGCCACACGTCGAGAAAATCCGATCGGTCGAGCGTTGCGATCAGTGCAGCCCGATCCTCGGGGGCGACCTTGGCGGCGGCCTCCGACACGGCGAGGACACTTTGCGCGACAATGCCGCCCACGCGTTGCGCCTGGGGCCGCAGGACGAAGGCTCCTAAAAGCAACGTCGCAAGGATCTGGGCCAAAAAGATCAAACCGACGGTCACCGCAAGCGTGCGGCCGGCGATCGTGCGCGGCGACCAGAACCGCTTCACGCGGCTCCTCCACTGAACACATAACCCGCGCCCCAGACGGTTTTGATCCAGACGGGATTGCTGGGATCGTCTTCGATGGCTTTGCGCAGCCTTGCGACCTGAACATCAATGGCGCGATCGTTGACCTCGGCGTCGCGACCGACGGCCAAGTCAATCAACTGCGCCCGGCTCAAGGGGCGTCCTGGCCGCAAAGCGAGCGCGGTCAACAGGCTGAACTCGCGGGTCGACAGCTCCACCCGGACGCCGTCGCGTTCAAGCACCATGCGATCGACATCGAGGACGAAGGGACCAAAGTGCACCACATGGCCCTGCGCCGGCGCCGAGCGGGGGGTTCGTCGCAAAACCGCCGCCAGCCGCGCCAGCAGCTCCCGCGGGGTGAAGGGTTTCGCGAGATAGTCATCGGCGCCCATCTCAAGGCCAAGAATCCGGTCCACGGGGTCGCCCTTGGCGGTCAGCATCAGGATCGCAACGGGATCCTCCGCCGCCCGCAGCCGCCGGGTGATGGCGAGCCCATCCTCGCCGGGCAGCATCAGGTCCAGGACCAGGGCGTCGGCAGGCTCCCGGGCGAGCGCTTGATTGAGCGCCGTCCCATCCGCCACGGTGCGGACCTTGAAGCCATGCTCCGTGAGATAGCGTTGCAGAAGCGACCGCAGCTCTGGATCGTCATCCACAACAATAATTCGTGCGCCGGTTAACGACATGGGACCTCAGGAAACACGCCGTGAAGGTTAGCCAATTCAGCGCGACTTATAGCCCGCAAGTCGTTTCAAAGTGTTTCAAGCCCGCCGAGCTGACATGATTTGCAACCCTTTCGCCCGGCGCTGACATCACTGCGCAACGCCCGCCCTCCAAACCAAGACCCGCGCCGCACCGCCGGCTCGTTTCACTTTTGGAGAGTGTCATGATGAAGAAAACCTTGTTGTCCGCCGTCGCCGTCACCTTGGCTCTGGGCCTCGCCGCGGCGAGCATCGCTGAAGCCCGCGAAGGCCGCGTCCGCGCACGGGGTGAAAATGGCGTCGCCACTGCCGCCGCTGGCCCCAATGGCGGGGCTGTGGTCCGCGGTCGGGGCGCGGTGCAAAACGAAGATGGCTCGGTGACCGCCGGCAGCGTCGGCGCGGTGCGGACCCCGGGAGGCGGCCGCGCGGCTCGCGGCTCCACCACAACCGTCAATCCCGATGGATCGGCCACCCGTCGCAGCGGCTTTGCCGCCGAAAGCGCCCAAGGCGGCGTTGTGACCTCGCAAGGGTCGTCCACGCTGAACGCTGATGGGACCTATTCCGGTTCCCGCTCCACCGAAGCAACCGGCGCGCAAGGCGGAACCTATCAAGGGAGCACGACCTACAACTCCGAAACCGGCGTGACCCGCTCAGCGACCTGCACAGACCCCTCCGGCACGGTCGTGCCCTGCCCCCGTCAATAACCCCCTTGCCCCCTGGGTCCAGCGGCTCGGCCAACGGCCGCTGGATCCTCCTTCGCCGGAAAGCAACGCCGATGCGCGCCGTTCTTATGGTTATCTGCGTTTGGGGTTTCGCCGCCGGCCCTGCCCTGGCGCAGACGCCGGTTCCGGCGGAAGCCTATGACCGCCTTCGTCAGGCGGACACGAACCGGGATGGATTCATCACCCGCCAAGAGTTCACACAGTATCGGGCGGAGCAGTTTTCCCGCCTTGACCGGACTGGGGATGGCGCCCTCACCGCCGCCGACCGTCCCCCGGCCGCTTTTCGCTTCGGCGTTGATCACGCCGCGCTCATGGACAGCTTCGACGCCAACGGCGATGAGCGCGTGACCCGGTCAGAGTTCGCCAGCGCCCCCACCCCCGCCTTCGACGCCGCAGACCGCAACGGCGACCACGTCCTGACCCAAGCGGAGCTGCAGACGGCGCGGGACGCCAGGCGCGCCGCCGGGAGGCCATGAGCCATGGAGGTTCTGCTTCGCGAACCCTGGTTTCTGGGGACGGTCGCGGTTTTTGTGGCGACGGAGTTTGTTTGGCGGGCGGCGCGGCGCCGGGGCTATGACGTTGCGGGCGCGGCGGCCTCTCTCGGCGTGGCGGCCGGCAACGCCCTCACCCGCCCTCTCAATGCGATGATCATTGGGGGCGCGTTCCTGGCGCTGTCTGCGGCCACCCCGTTTGCGTTGCCCATGGATGATTGGCGCGTCTGGGTTGTGGGCTTCTTCGCGGTCGAGTTTTGCTACTATTGGTTTCACCGCTGGAGCCATCTGGTCCGGTGGCTTTGGGCCTCGCACGCGGTGCATCACAGCGCCCAGGAGATGACCCTCCCGGCCGCCTTGCGGCTCGGGTGGACGGGCGCTCTCTCCGGCGGATGGTTGGTGTTTGCGCCGCTGATCCTGGTGGGGTTCCCCCCGGTGATGATCGCCGCCCTTCTGACCGCCAATCTCACCTACCAGTTTTTCCTTCACACCGAGGCGGTCGGGAAACTCGGCCCGCTCGAGTGGATTCTCAATACGCCCAGCCATCACCGCGCTCACCATGCCTGCAATGAGGCCTATCTCGACAGGAATTTCGGCGGCGTCCTGATCGTGTTCGACCGGATGTTCGGCACCTTTGCCGAGGAGCGCGCGCAAGAGCCGTTGTGCTATGGGCTGACCACCGGCTTTTGCGCGCGCAATCCCATCACCATCGCGTTTCATGAGTGGGCCAGACTCTTCGCCGCTATGCTCGGGGCGGGTTCGATGCTTGGCGCGCTGCGGATCGCGGCGTCGCGGCCCAGCACCCCTCCGCCCAGCACCCCTCCGCCCAGCGCCCCTCCGCCCGGCGCCATCCACAACTCACACGCTTGTCTGCTCCAAAGACACGTCCAATCCGGCATACTGTTCGATGGCGTCCCTTCTGATGCTTGGCGCATGCGAAAGCATGACGCCGTGCTGAAACCATCAGTTTGAGGGACGACCAACCGCACCGGCAACCGCCAGATTGATCTCGACCGGGCCCATTACCCCATCTAGCAAAACTCCAAGCGCCCTATTCGCCTCAATCCCCCACAGACGCTTGACCAGGCTTGGCGCAAAGAGCACCGCAGCCGGCGAAGCGTGGATCAAGGCCAGAAATCCCCATGCGAGTTTCGTCACAACTTCCATTTGCGTTTAGCTCCTGTGTGGCGTCGCCGGGGGCGCAAGCCGCACGGAAAGCGCGAACGCCAAAATCGCCGGCGTGATCACCGACGCCACATCGAGTGCAAAGATCGCATGGAACGGAAAACCGCGATGGGCCCAACTGTGGAGATGAAACAGCGCGTGCAGAAACGGCCACGCCGCGCCCGCAAGCGCGATGCCCCGCACGCGGCGCCAGGCACCGTAGCCAGTCGCGGCCCGCTTGCCAGAAACGCGGGGCCAACATCGCGAATGAAATGCACGCTGAACGGGGCCATGATGGAAAGGCCCGGCGTGTTCTCGTAGAACGCCTCTGGCGCGGCGAAAATGTAAACGCTGGTCGCACACCAAATCGCGCCAAGGCCGATCAACAGGGCCCGGATCATGGCAAAGCCGCCACAGCGGCGCTGTTGGCCCGGGTCGCCTCGGCATCGAGATAAATATGTTTGGCGCGCACCAGCCCATCGAGAAAGTAAAGCATGTCGATCGCACGCACATCATAAGCGTCGCCTGTGGGCGTGAACCGCCAGCGGCCGGGGGTGAACGGATTCTGCGGCGCCATGGCGATCAGATATTCGATCGTGGCGAAATCCGCGGTCATGTGCACCGCCACAGTGCGCCCCGCATAGGTCGGGTTGGTCTCGAACACCCAGGCGAATTGACGGCGCACCGCGTCGCGTCCGCGTGCGGTTTCAACACCATCGACAAACAGGGTGAATTCCGTGTCGTCGGTGTGCAACGCGAGAATGCGTTCAACATCGCGGCTGGCCCAAGCCGCGCCATACGCGGCGACAGCATTGGAAAAGGCCGGCGCGGGCGATCCCTGCGGTGTGGAGGTTGCGCAACCCGACGTTACCGCCGATGCGCCAAGCACGAGCGTGAAAAGCGCTTGACGAACATGGAACATAGGGAGGCGCTCCCATCCACTGAAGGGCGGGAGGCTAGAGGGCTTGCTGGGCGCGCGCTTTCAAAAACAGACTGCGGTGCAGGCGGATTTGGTTTCTTTCTCCGCTGCTTGATTTGGCTTGCGAACAAGCGCCAGTTGCCGAGCATGGTCCCAAGCAATCCCCTGGCGATCCGCGCCCTATCGCCCACTGATTATTCGCAATGGCTGCCGCTCTGGCGCTGCTACCAGGAATTCTATGGCACCAGCATTGCGGACGGGGACACAGACATAACCTGGGCGCGGTTCGTCGATCGATCTGAACCGATGCACGCTTTCGGCGCCTTCGAAGGCGAAGCGCTTATGGGCATAGTCCATATTGTGTTCCACCGCTCAACCTGGACGCCCGGCGATTATTGTTATCTGCAAGACTTGTTCACGGTGCCCGCCTATCGTGGGCGCGGCGTCGGGCGGGCCTTGATCGAGCACGTCTATCAGTTCGCGGGCGACCGCCGCGCCAGTCGTGTCTATTGGCTGACGCACGAAACCAACGCAACCGCGATGGCTCTCTATGAAAAGCTCGCCGATCGCAGCGGGTTTATTCAGTTTCGCAAACACCTGGACGGGTAACTGCGCGAATGCGGCCAGAACTGCACTGGATTGACCGGCTCTGCGCATATTTGGCGGACCCACGTGGCGAACGCTCGTCCCGCCAAAACCGGGGAGCATGTCCGCTTCGAGCGATTTCTCCCCGGCGTGGCTGCGGCCATTTTCTCCGTTCAAATGTCCGAAACCAGGTCTCGCTGGCGGCTGCGGCCCAATTCACAGAATGGCGATGAAGTCGCTGGTTTGGTCAGCGCTATCCCCACCGCTTAAATGTCGCCTCTCGGCTTCGCCAAGCGGCCTCCCCTGAATTCACAGAAAGGGGCATGACTCACCGCTTTCGCCGACCGGGATCAGCAGGGAAGCTGAGGGTTGGGTGTCGGGTTCATCAGGCAATCGTTGTTGAGCGTTCTTTGCCGCCGGCTCTGCAAAGATCGTGGCCGTGAGCTTGGTGAGCCGGTGGCGCAGAACGGCCAAGGGACGAAACCGCGGGGTGCGCGTGGGCAGCTATGGGAATTGTGGCGCCGCCGGTCCTGCAGGCGGGGCGGATCGACCGGCGCGCGATCGTGGCGAGGGTCCCGCCGGCCGCCGTGGCGGGCTGGTCGATGGAGCGCTCGGCTTTTGCAGGTCTGGTCCGGGTCTCTTCTGGCGCTGTTTTCGGCGCGCCGCGGGCGTGTCGTTGCGATCCACGCAAGGAGCGCTGGTCCAAACCTACCGCAGCCGCGGAATATGTGTATAAGATGAGCTTTTAGTACTACTACGTCATAAATTAGCAGTGGAGTCTCTTCGTCCGTACACTGCGCAACACGGACATCTATCCAGTGATCGCGCCAAGGCGACGCTCAATCGTCGTCGGACTGTTGCTATTGAGCCCGCCACGTGGCGCGCGGTCCAAATTGGCGGCGCCCCGGGGTCTTTGATTTTCGGGTATGGGAGCCGACGGGCGTCTGAGGTTGAAGCGAGGTCCTGAGGGGGGAATCGTCTCCCTTTCGGAGATCAGGAAACCGTAAGCGGCGATGCAGAGTGCGGCGTGATGGTGAAATCCGCGCCAACCTCGCCCCTCATAGTGTGACAGTCCGATTTCCTGCTTCAGTTCCTGATAGTCGCGTTCAATGCGCCATCGCAGCTTGGCGTGATCGACAAGGCTTTCGAATGCAATCGTGTCAGGAAGCGTGGACAGCCAGTACTTGGACGGCTCCTGCTCGCCTTCCGGCCATTCGATGATCAGCCATTCAACCTGTCGCGGCTCAGAACGCAGGGTATCGCGATGCGCCGGCCGGACCCGGACGCGTGCGAAGCGGGAACTCAACTGCGTGTTTGTTCCCTCCCGCCAGGTGATGGTTTGCCACGCGTCAGGATCCAGGGAGAACGCGAATGTCTTCGCTGATACAGGCTTGTGATCCGGGGCGCGCTTCAGGTTTCTGGTCGGCCGTCCACGACCGCTCCAGGCCTTGGCGGGCATCGGCGCCTGGCCGGGCGGCCAGATGGAGAGACTGCCCTGAACACCCACGACATAGGCAAACCCAAGCGCCGTCAGTTCGTCCCGAAACGTCGTATCTGCCCCATAGCCTGCATCGGCCAGCAGGACCCCGGACCTGACGCCCGCAGCTTGCGCGTCCTTGATCTGCTGGAGCGCAATCTGCGGCTTTGTTTGGAAAACAAGGTCGTCAGGAACGCCCGCTTTTGTACGACGTTGCGCATCACTGGCCCAGACCTCTGGCATATAAAGCCGATAAGCGACCGGCAGGCTCGCCCAGTCATTGGCGATCGAGAGCGTCACGGCGACCTGGCAGTTGTCCTGCTTGCCCAATTGTCCGCAATACTGGCGCGTCACGCCGACGGAGTGCTTTCCCTTCTTGGGAAAGGCCGTGTCGTCGACAATCCAGGCGCGGATCGGGCCATGAGCCTCAATGGTGGGGAGCACGAGCTCGCGGACCTTGGTCAGAAGCCTTTCTTCCGACCATGGCGCCTTTCCAACGAAGTGCAGCATCGACTGATGCTGCGCCGAGGTGCGCGCCGGCGCGGTCATTGCCGCCATAGGCTCGACGCTCTTGCGCTCGGCCGGCAGGAGGAGCCCGGTACAGTAATCCCGCAACGGCCCGTTGCGGTCGGCATGGCCTATGACGCTCGCCAAACCTTCGACATAGGCTTGAAAACGCGCTTCACTTTCAATGCTTGAACGGTCCATCGAACGCTCCGCCGTTGATCGAATCACCAGCGTAGCAAACAAGGCCACGGGCCGAATCCCCCTGGCATGCGACCGACTGACTCAGTTTCTGACTCAGTAAGACTAGGCGCCCTTTCCTTTTGGGCCAGCGCCCCTGCAGGGCTGACTTTGGTTTGTTTGGCCCTTTTTTTCGCCATTTTTCCAGCGATCCCACGCCTTCGGCAATTCTGCGGGAGCGAGGCCCCAACATCATGGCTTGGACTGCACGGCTTTGGGCTTGCACCCCGGCATCGCTTGAAGGCGCACCTCAGATTGAGCAGGCGCCAGATGATCTCGGCCCAGTGCTTGGCATAGCGGCGCGGGACTATCTGCCATATCTCGCAGCCAATGCGCGTGCAGTTTCAACGGATCAAAAACGGCTCCGCTTTCGGGCCGACGGCGCGGCGTTTGAAGTTCCTGCCAATCCTTATCGGGCACACTGCTTGGCGGCTTTACAACAGGCGTTTCAAACTTTGGATAATGCCAGCATGGCCTTCGTGGCGTTGGCGATTGGGGAGCAGCCGCCAGCCCTGCTGGATGCACCCGACACACATGCCCCTCTCCCGCGCAGCAAAAGGCCCTTGAGCCGGCAGTGGTCGCCAAGCTGATAACAACAAGCCGATTAATGGCGGCCAGCGGCGCTTTCATGTCTCACACGAAAGTTGACGATGAGCCGCCGGTTACGCGCTTTCTGTCGGTATTTACCGGCAGATATGATCTGTAGTTTACGCGCCCCCAATTTAATGTCATGCTATGTGTCATAACAAGCAAGAAGCGTTTGGCTAGGGGGAGCGCCCCGCCGAACCGGGGAGGAATGGAGATGGCAGTTCAAGGCAAGGGTGCCTCATTTTGGCGCGCGATCGTCACTGTTGCAGCTGGTGTAGCGAACGCCGCTGCGGCGCAAACGGCTCAGGCCCAAAGCCCAGCTGCAGAAGAGATTGTGGTCACCGCCCAAAAGCGCGAACAGTCCATTCAAGATGTGCCCTTGGCGGTCACGGCACTGACTGCGGACCAACTGGAATCTGGCGGTGTGGCCGATATTCGCGCGCTGCAAACACTCTCGCCCAGCATCAATCTGAACTCCGCCCAGACGGAATCCGGCGGCACAACTGTGCGCATACGCGGCGTCGGAACAACCGGCAACAATGCGGGCTTGGAGAGTTCGGTCGGTGTTTTCATCGACGGCGTCTATGTATCGCGCCCGGGTTTTGCGCTGGGCGAATTGCTCGATATTGAGCAGGTCGAAATCTTGCGCGGCCCGCAGGGTACGCTGTTTGGCCGCAACACCTCCGCTGGCGCCGTTACGATCACTAGCCGCAGACCTGATCTCTCCGAATTTCGCGCGTTCGGAAGTGTTACCGCCGGAGCGATTGAGGGCGGCGACGTGGGCAGTCTTCTGTCGTCGCAGCTTGGCGTGAACGTGCCTATCGTCGGGGATAAATTCGGCATTCGGATCGCCGCTGCAGGCCGGCTGCGTGACGGCTTGCTGACCAGCACGTCAGGCGGAACAGAGCAAAACACGCGCGATCGCTATTTGGTGCGCGCACAAGCGTTGTGGGAGCCTACGCTTGATTTCGCTGCGCGGCTGATTGTCGACTATCAAGAAGGCAACGACGACTGTTGCGACGCTGTTATTCTGCGGGAGACGCCGTTTGTCTCCGCATATGCCGCCGTTGGCCTGCCAGGCGGCGGGGTCAGCGCTTCTGGTCAGTCGGCGCTTCAAGCACGGCGCTCGAATTCCCAGCTTTTTCAAGACCCCGGCGATCAAACCGGCTTCACCGGCCAATTGGATTGGGACCTGAGCATTGGGCGTCTGACTTATATCGGCGGCTATCGCGAAGCCAATGCCGGCCCCAATGTGCAGGAAAGCGATTTCGTTGGACTGAACATTTTTTCGATTGGGGGATCCACGGCGCGCAGCGATTTTCCAGCTTCCAGTACATTTGAATACAGCTCGCATGAGCTGCGCCTTGCAGGCGAAGCAGGGCGATTGGATTGGATGGTCGGCTACTACAACGGCCGTGAAGATATTGAACTCGGAGTCGAGCTCGCGCTCGGCAACCAGTTCCAAGCCAATACCAACGCGAACATCTACGCTTTGTTGGGCACCTCGGGATTGACCACTCCGGCATCCATCGTGGCGGGGCTAACCAATCCGCTTCTTGGACCTAATGCCCTGTCACCCGCCAACGCCGCTGCATTCGCGGCCAACCCAGCGGGATTTCTTTCCCTCGGCGCCAGCCCGAGCGGGGCATTCGCCCGCAATCTGTTCACGCAATCCGGAGATACCTGGTCTATCTTCACCCACAACACATGGGCCTTGACCGACCAGCTCGAGGTGACCGTCGGCGCTCGTTACGTGGAAGAAACAAAAGACGGTCGTTTCCAGCAGCTCGCCGCATCAAACCCGGCCTGTTTGGGCGCCCTCGCCCCGAACGCCGCGATCCCGACAGGCAATCCGATTATTGGGGCCAATGCCGCAATCCGACAATTGAACAGGTCGTTTGCCTGTTTTCCGTTTGCAACGCCCGCCAATCTGGCCGGCGCGGGCACCCCGGCCAATCCGCTGGCCCCCGCGACATTCAATAGAATTTTCCAGGACGAAGAGCTCGTTTACACCGCGAATGCCAATTACGCCGTGACAAATAGAGTTCGCGCGTATGCGAGCTTTACCCACGGCTTCAAGTCGGGCGGCTTCAATTTGGATCCGACCGCTGCGACCGGAGGGGCTGATCCGCGCTTCAGGTCAGAACTTGTCGACGCCTACGAACTTGGGCTGAAGGCAACATTTTTTGATGGCCGGCTTCGTTCCAATTTCGCGTTGTTCAGGTCTGAGATAGAGGACTTTCAAGTTCTCGAGTTCACAGGCGTTCAGTTCGCGACATTCAACGTGCCCAAGGTCTTAGCCGAAGGCGTTGAGATGGAACTGTTCGGTCGAGTGACCAATCAGCTCGATGCGTCCTGGTCGGTCACCTATGCCGATGCGAGGTATCCGCAGGACTGCGCGCCGGCAGGGTCCTCGCTGACTGTGCTGAGCCTGTGCGGCTCTTCGCTCACGAATGCGCCGGAATGGGTCAGCATTCTCGGCGCCAATTTCGAGACTACGCTCGGTGCAAACCTTAGGTTTTTCGCAAACGGTTCGGTGCGCTATGAGAGTGACCGGCGGACCTCGACCCAATCGCATATTGTGCCAAGCGCGGGCCCTGTGCGCCAAATCCTTGTGCCTGACGACATTCAGAAGGCCAACACCAAGGTCAATTTGCGCATGGGCGTTGGCGGCCAAGACGAGCGATGGGTTGTTGAGTTTTGGGGGACAAACATATTCAATGAGCAGACGCGTGCGGTGACTTTCAACATCCCCTTCCGCGGCGTGGCTGATCGTTCGGCGCGCGGCGCCTATCTTGATGAGCCGGCGATTTATGGGGTCACGCTGCGCTTCGACTATTGAGCGAATGCAGCACCATCTTTGAAGCGCGCTGGCAGAAAACAATGGTGGTTTGTCGGACTTGGTGAAAATCAGGTCGTAGCCGGTCTTTGATTGCCCATGTCTCCTGCAAACATGATCGAGGACATGGCTCTGGATGCTCACAGAAGCCCAGGAGTGACCACTGCGGCGCCCTGTGGCGCGCTTCGTGATTGAAGCGCGCTCTGCCCCCCGCCCGCGAGGGACAGGATCCAGGTCTTGATTGAGCTCGGTGGGGCTACGCGGCATCCCGACCTGAGGGCCGCAACCTGTGAATTCCAGCCCACGCTCTTGTTTTGGCGCCCCTAGACGCTCGCCGAAGCGGAACCTCCACCGCCCTGGCTGACCCAGTTTGCCACCGTCCTGGTGGCACACTGGCGGCGTGGCAAGGCAAACGATAACGACTTCCTCGAATTGGCTGCATTTCAGCGCTTGGCCAAGCACTCACCAGGCATCATCATTCGTCTGATCTCGGCATACAACGAGCATGTTATGGCTTGGTCCAATCGCCTGGATGCCGCGAACGCAGCCCACTGGCCTTTGGTTCGCGCTCTCCTCCTCCAGGCGCGATTGGTGCTTCCGCCCTGGTTTATCCACAGCTTGCTGCAAGTCGGTTTGAACTGCTTCCAACCTGGTAGCCCAGTGGTAGCCGAACCCTATCGCAGCCAGATCAGAGAACCCAGAAACCTCAAGTCCGCCATGGTGGAGCCGAGCGGGATCGAACCCCCCTCTGTCAGGGAAGTTGTCGCCCGCTGTGATATAGGAATTGTATTCTGAGGCGGGCGGAACAGGACGAGACAATGGCTTACCCAGAGGAACGAAGGGCAG
>JAGWZH010000205.1 GCA_018971945.1 Alphaproteobacteria bacterium
GCGGATAATGATTGAGGCGCCATGGGCAAGATCATGAGGAGAAGACAGCCGGCGAGCATTCCAATACAGCCTCCCCAGAACCAAGCGCTGTAATGAGCCTGACGGGCGAGTTCATCGAGATTGCGCCACCATCGCAGCGAGGCCCAAACCACCGCCAGGATCAATGCGAGCGCCATGAAGGAAAACAGCCAAAGCTGACCGAGCGAGCCACCGACCGGGTTCTGCCCGCTGGACCAGCCCGCAAGCCCCCCCCAGATGAGCCCTCCCACTAGGCTCACGCCAACGGCGACCGCGAAAGACCGGACGCGGCGGGCATCCCCCGAAAGGCGTTGGATTGTCTTGTCTTGAGCACTCATTCCGCAGCCTCCCGGACAGCGTCCTCATCAATAAAAATGGCTTCGATCGGCAGAGCGAACAGGCGCGCGATTTTGAAGGCCAAAGGCAAGGACGGGTCGTACTTGCCGGTCTCCAGCGCGTTGATGGTCTGCCGCGACACGTCGAGCGCTTCGGCCAGGTCAGCCTGGCTCCAATCCCTTTCGGCGCGCAGGACCTTGAGGCGGTTCTTCATGCGACCCCCTTCGCCAATTGAGCCGCTCCGAACTTGATCTGCAGCACGGCGGCCAGAAGCGACTGCCCAAGCAGCAGGACCACGACGAGGGGATAAGCCTCCAGCGGCTGCACCCGTCCAAGGCCTTCAAGAACAACCCAGCCGACAACAAGAGGCGTGGCCAGGATCGCGGACCAGGCGTAGGCGTCCATGACAGTGCGCCGCTGCAACTCGTCAAAAGCGGACCAGAGGCGCAAGGAACTCCAAAGAAAGGCGGCGCCGCCAGCGAGAGAGAGAACCGCAACGCCTCCTTGGGCGATGGGCGGGGGATCGAGCGCGGACTGGGAGAGGACAATGCCCACCAGCATGATCCCCTGTCCGATCATGCCCAGGGCCGCCCACGCCAACTCTCCCCGGTCCCGGGGGCGGATCTCCAGGGGCTCATCCGACGGCGGGACGCTCTGCGCCGCCAAAGCGCGAAACGCCGCGCCGCCAAAGCTCACGAAGGCCTGGCATATAACGCCGAGCGCAATGCAGGTCACAGCGCTGACCCACGCGACGGCGTCAACAAAATTTGCTTCGCGTAACGGGCCTGTCCAGCCGACGACCCAGTCATGGGCGCGAACCAAGGGGTCCAGAAACAGGGCGACAGCCATGCCGTAAAGACCACCAATGACGGCCGAGACCACAAGCCGCCAGGGTTCGCCGGCGCTCCCCGAACCCGAAGGCCACGCCGATGCGCCTGCCATGAGGATCAGCACCGGAACGGCGTGGATGATCAGGATCGCAAAGCCCCCATTGATGCCGATATCGGCCAAAAGGCTTAAGCCAGTTTCGGCCGGCCGGCTGAGGGCGGAGATCAAAACGCCAATGCCCATGATGACGGCGAGCCTGGCGCCGAGAATGTCCGTTCGAGGCCGGGGCACGTCAGCGGATTTCATCTTCATGTCATACATCCTCGTCATTTAGACAAGCACACTTTACCCGCTCGTCAGAGAATGTCAAGCACCATAGACAAAAAGATTTGGATCCTTGTCGCAATGACAAAGATCCGCGTCACCCATGATCGAGAAGGACGCCTTTCAGCCCCAAGGCTTGAAATGTTTAGCGAGCTTGAGCCCTTGGCCCTGATAGCTCGAGCCGATGTCGCCATAGAGCGCCGCGGCAGGCTCGCTGAGGGTCTCAAACACCAGCCGCCCGACGGGCTGGCGGTTCTCCACAATAAAGGGCACGTCTCGGGAGCGCACCTCGAGCACGGCTTTTCCCTGCCTCGGGGCGATCCCGAATCCGGGATCGAAGAAGCCTGCATAGTGGGCGCGGAACTCCCCTAATTCAGGGCGGATCGGCGCCATTTCGGCGGCCTCGCCCGCAGGGATCGCCACGTCTTCATGGCTGGCGAAAATGTAGAACTCGCCGGGGTCGAGCACCAGCCGACCATTGCGGGCGTACAGCGGCTCCCAGAAATCGGCGGGATCATAGGCGCCGATCCGGTCGAGATCGATCACCCCGGCGTGCCGTTTGGCGCGATAACCCGCCACTCCCTCGTGAGGAACGCCGATCCGGAACAACTCCTCCCGCACTGGCTGCGGCTGGCCCCGGCGCAGGCGGAGCTGCGAAAGCCGCGCCCCTTCCTTGACCACGATGGAAAAGGTGCAGGGGCTGATCTCTGCGAAAAGGGGTCCATGGTAGCCTTGAGGCGCCTGATCGAACGCGT
>JAGWZH010000206.1 GCA_018971945.1 Alphaproteobacteria bacterium
GCAGCGCTCAATACATATCCCGACGATATCGAGCCCTATACGCCGCGCTTCCCTAGCAAACCGAGGCTGACGCGCCGCTGGTGGGATCACGCCTTTATCCGCCAGACGGTGCAGGAGGGTGAAGCGGCGTACGCGGCACGGGGCGGCTCACTGGATGATCAGTTCGGGCCGCGCTTCAAAACGAGTCGCTAGCCGCGTGGCGCCCGTGATGGGGGTCAGCGTGGCTGCTTCGCCGACACGGCGCCGCTGGCTTCAGGGCGCATCGTATTCGCGCCCGTTGAGATAGAGGCGGGGCATCGCGCCGCTCCATGCCGTATATTGCAGAAGGAGAAGCTGGCGCCGCCGAGGCGACGCCAGCCACCAGCCTCACGCCGCCTCCGCAGTTTCGGCCATGCCTTTGGAGCGGACGTGACCTTCGCCTGGATCGACGGCGACGAAGACCTTGCCGGTCCACTTGCCGGACGCCTTGTCCTTCCAGCGATCGTGACGGAGCTGACCTGAAATGTCGGCGATTACGCCGGCGCGCATCGCTTTGGCTGAGGCTGCCGCTTTCGGGCAGTTGATCTCGACGGTGAAGCGATCGGCGCGTTCGCCGCTTGGCGCTTCGATCCAGAGCGAGACGATTTCAATGGAGCCGCCACGCGCTTCGAGCGTGCGGATCTTGGGGGCGTCAACGAGCTTGCCGATGAGAGAGACGCGGTTGGTCATGAGAAGAACTCCGGTGAGTGTTCCCGGTTGGTCCGGGGCCGCGGGACTCGCCCGCGACGGCGCTTAAAGCGCCCGGCCATTGAAGCGGGACGCGCAAGGTGAAAATGGTGGGGCCCGCGTTCGCGCGGCACGCGCGGACCGAAGCCCGCTTGAAGCGGGGCGGGGAGACGATTTTCTCCTTGCGCGGCGCGTCGGCCGGGCGGTCATGGCGACGGCGTGGGCGAGCCCGGTGGCGCTGGCGGTGGGGATGCGTGCAAGTTTGCGCGTCAGATCAAACGGCAGCTATCGAGCGAGTGAGCCGTTCGACAATTGTGACAATCCGGCTATCGTTGTTGAGCGTTCTTTGCCGCCGGCTCTGTACAGATCCCGGGCGTGAGCGCGGTGAGCCGGTGGCGAAGAACGCTCAACAGGGAAGGGCTTAGGGCCGCTCCTGGGATGGAGGCCTCCTTTTTTGCCCAAACTTAAAAAAGGGGCTGACCGCGCTAATTACCGATTTGCGTTTCAGGTCACGCTTACTCCCCTGCTTTGAACGCCGTCCGCAAAATTGCTGACAACGCTTGCCGCCAGGTTTCGCACCGCGGCGCCGTCACCCAAGCCGACCATGACCGCCGCCGTCAGGAGGCGTGACAGAAGGCTTGCGTGGATATCCGTTGCCGGGTCCCCGGGTAGGGCGCTGCGAACGCCCTCACGAACCGTCGCGCCAGCGGCGAACCGCACAACGGCGCCGGAAGCGATATGCTCGGCCTTTGTGAGCGACGCTAAGAATAGGTGTCTTCGTCCGCTGGCGGTCGCCATCCCAAAGGGATCCGAGGTCCCTATTGTCAATGCTGCGGCCAAGTCCTCCAGAGACCCGACGGCGACTGTGGACTTGCTCGACGCCGACTGCGCCTGTAGCGCCAAGACCTGTCCGCGGATCGCGGCCGCCAACAGGTCTGCGGCTGTCCGATAGTAATGAGCAACGGCCCCGGCCGTGACCCCGCATCGCGCCGCGACAGCGCGGTGAGTCAATCCTGCCAATCCATGCTCGGCGACGACGTCGACGGCGGCCATCATCATGGCGCCCGCGGCGCCGCTTGGGTTGGCGTCTGCGCTGTAGCGCACCGCGGCCTCTGCAGCGGCGAGCGCGCCCGTTGGGCTGTATGCTGGACCGCCAAGCCAAACCGCTCCAAAATGTCCCACGATGTCGCGCAGCGCAGCGCCTTCCAAGACGGGCCGCCACTGCGACAGCGCGAAAAGGGCCTCCGACTGGAACAACAGATTGAGGCAGTCGCCCTGCATGGCGCTCAAGCCTTGACGGCGCGCCAAATCGTAGAAAAACGCCGCCCAGAGCGCGAGCCAGCGATCTATGAGCTCAGGGGCGGCGTCCCGGCTCGCCAGCGCCTGCTGGTAGAAAAGCGCATCACCGCGCGGCTGAGCCACCCACCGCCTGATGACGATTTCAAGCAGCAGGGCTGTTGCGGCGGGCGGCGCCGGCCACAGGTCCAGCTCTTCTTCGATCGCCCGTATGAAGGTCTCGGCGGCGTCGATGCCTTCCGCGAAAACAGCGGCGA
>JAGWZH010000081.1 GCA_018971945.1 Alphaproteobacteria bacterium
CCTTCCCACCAGACATCGCCATCGTCGGTGAGCGCGACATTGGTGAAAATCGTGTTTTCTCGCAGCGATTCCAGCGCGTTGCGATTGGTCTTGGCGCTTGTCCCTGGGGCGACGCCGAAAAAGCCGTTTTCCGGATTGATGGCGTAGAGCCGACCGTCCTCGCCAAAGCGCATCCAGGCGATGTCGTCGCCAATGGTCTCGGCTTTCCAGCCAGGAATGGTCGGCTGCAGCATGGCGAGGTTGGTCTTGCCGCAGGCGGAGGGGAACGCAGCGGCGAGATAGTGCGCCCGGCCCTCGGGATTGGTGAGCTTCAGGATCAGCATATGCTCGGCCAGCCACCCCTCGTCCCGCGCCATGACCGACGCGATACGGAGCGCGTAGCATTTCTTGCCCAAGAGGGCGTTGCCGCCATAGCCTGAGCCATAAGACCAAATCTCCCGCGTCTCCGGGAAATGCACGATCCATTTGTCGTCGTTGCAGGGCCACGGAACGTCTTTCTCGCCCTTCATGAGCGGCGCCCCGAGCGTGTGCACCGCGGGCACGAAATAGCCGTCTTCCCCGAGTTGCTCGAGCGCGGCCAAGCCCATCCGGGTCATGACGCGCATAGACATCGCCACATAGGCGCTGTCGGTGATCTCCACACCCAAAGCCGAGATCGACGATCCCAAGGGACCCATGCAGAACGGGACCACATACATTGTCCGCCCGCGCATGCAGCCGGCGAACAGCCGGGCGAGCTTCGCGCGCATCACAATAGGATCCATCCAATTATTGGCGGGGCCGGCGTCGGCCTGCTCTTGCGAGCAGATGAAGGTGCGGCTCTCGACCCGGGCGACGTCTCTGGGGTCTGAAGCCGCATAGAAACTGTTCGGCCGCTTCTTCGGATCCAACCGCTTGAGCGTGCCAGCCTCTTCCAGGGTTTGCGCCAAAAACGCCCATTCGGCGTCTGACCCGGTGCACCAGTGCACCTGATCAGGCATGGTCAGAGCCGCGATCTCGTTGACCCATGCAATGAGGCGCTGGTGGCGGGTGGGCGCTGCGGCCAAACCCGGAATGGTCGCTCCCATCATACTCCCCTTGGCCGGACAAAACCGATCCGGAAGACCCTATCAACGCAAAACGGGAAAGCCCGAAGCGCCGCCCGGCATAGAACACCGGACCAGGGCGTGAGTTCTTAACATTGACCGTGATTACCAAGCGCAGGGCTGAGAACGCGTCAACCCAACTCTCTCCCTGACCCGTCAATCCGGCAATGACAACTTGTTGCAAATATCAACGACGTCCAGGGGGCGACCGTAAGAAACCCTCATCCTGCCCTCTTGGGGGAAATGCGAGGGCTTGTGTGACCTTGACGGCTCAGTCGTCCCTGTGAATGCGCTCGCGCCGCTCATGACGCTCCTGCGCCTCGAGGCTCAGGGTGGCGATCGGCCGCGCATCGAGCCTTGAAACGCCGATTGGTTCGCCGGTCTCCTCGCAATAGCCGTAAGACCCATCCTCGATCCGCCGCAGAGCGGCGTCGATCTTGGCGACGAGCTTGCGCTGCCGATCCCTTGTGCGGAGCTCGATGGCCCGGTCTGTTTCGCTGGTGGCGCGATCGGCGAGATCAGGCAAAGAGACGGTGTCCAGCTGCAGATTGGCGATCGTGGACCTCGCTTCGTCCATGATTTCCTGCTTCCATTTCTGCAGCTTGGAACGAAAATATTCGCGCTGGCGTTCGTTCATGAACGGCTCGTCGTCGCTCGGCCGATACGCTTGGGGCAAAACGAGACTCATGGAGCTGGCTCCCTATCGTATTTAGACGCAGTCCCCTGGCTGCGGCGGGCTTATAGCGCCGAGCGTCTGCTCCTACAATCGAGCAAATGCAAAGCCAAACATTCAAAAACAGCGTTTAGGCCTTGAGCAGAGCCTCACGCTCGAGCTTCGCAAGCTCCACCGCCGCTCGGATATCCACCTCCAAGAGCAAGTCGTCCAGGCCTGGATCGCCGGTGCGTTCAGCGCCGTCCCGCAAGGCCAGGAGGTCTTGCCGCAGCCCCCCTGGCAGCCGCCCTTCAAGCAAACCGACCGCGACGCGATCCAAGGCGTCCAGGGTTTTGGCGGCGCGGTCGACCTGCCGGCGCCGCCGCGCGGGCGCATCGGCGAAAGCCTCATCGCCCTGCAACGCCATCAACGCCGCAAGCGAGGGCGGCGGCGCAGCGGCCGCCGCAGATGGGGGTTTCCCGGCCGCGGCGGGGCCGGACGCGCTGAACCCGGGCGCCGCCGCATCTGCGCGTTTCGCCGTGGTGGCGGAGGGGGCGGGACGTGGGCCTTCAATCCTCATCGACGAACCTCATAGGCGACAACTGCCTGGCTGGTCTTGCCAGGGGGTAAACGCGCTGATCAAGGGGTCATTAACCCCGATTTGCTCTTTGCGTCTGTCATGAACACTTCCATGCGCCGCAGCCTTGGTCTCGGAGCGGCCTTTCTGGCCGCGGCGATCGGCTTCGCGCCGGTCGCGGCCGAGGCTGGTCCGCGGATCAAGGACATCGCCGATTTCGAAGGCGTCCGTGAAAACCAGCTGGTCGGTTACGGCTTGGTGGTCGGGCTCGCCGGGACAGGCGATTCGCTGCGCAACTCCCCGTTCACGCGGCAAAGCCTGACCGCGATGCTTGAACGCCTTGGCGTGGCCGCCGAAGGCAATGTCAATACGCGCAACGTGGCTGCCGTGATGGTCACAGCCAATCTGCCTGCGTTCGCAAGCCAGGGCAGCCGCATCGACGTCACTGTCTCCGCCCTGGGCGACGCCCGAAGCCTCGCTGGGGGTCAGCTGCTTGTGACCTCGCTTGTCGGCGCGGACCAGCAGGTCTACGCCGTGGCGCAGGGTTCGATCGCGGTGGGCGGATTTTCCGCCGAGGGCGACGCAGGCTCGGTCAGCCGCGGCGTTCCGACCGCCGGCCGCATAGCGAGCGGCGCGCTCGTGGAACGCGAGTTGATGTTCGACATCGCCAACCAGAACACGCTGCGCCTCGCCCTTCGCAACCCTGACTTCACCACCGCCCAACGCATGGCCGCCGCGATCAACGAGGCCGTGGGCCCTGGCGCCGCCGCCGCCCTCAACCCTGGCGCGGTGCTTCTGGCCCGGCCGGAAGGTCACCTGGGCGACATGGTGGATCTGGTTGCGCGCGTCGAAAGCCTCGAGGTGGACGTCGACCTGCCCGCCCGCATCGTGATTGATGAAGCGAGCGGCGTCATCGTCATGGGCGAGAATGTCAGGGTCTCCACCGTCGCCATCGCCCAGGGCGCCCTCACCATCGCCATCTCCGAAAGCCCTCAGGTCAGCCAGCCCTCCCCCTTCGGACAGGGCGAAACAACCGTGGTCCCACGCACCGATATCACGGTGCAGGAAGAGCAAGGCGGCCTTGCGGTGATCCGTGGCGGGGTGGCTCTGAGCGAGTTGGTGGAGGGGCTGAACGCCCTCGGCGTCTCCCCGCGCGACATGATATCGATCCTGCAAGCCCTGAAGGCTGCAGGCGCCATTCAGGCCGAAATTGAGGTGATGTGATGGAGGCGCCTGGTCCTGTCCGCACAATCCTGCCGCCTCTTCCTCTGCAAGGGCCTTCGCCCCTGCCCGAGGCGCAAATGGCGGATCTGCGCCGCGCGGCGCAGGATTTCGAGGCCATGGTCCTGCGGGAATTGCTGGGTCCGATGTTTGAAGCCCTCGACACGGAGGGTTTGGGCGGCGGCGGCGCGGGGGAACGGATGTTCCGGCCGATGCTGGTGGGCGAATATGCCGGCGGCATGGCCGATCGCGGCGGGATCGGCCTTGCGGACTATGTGCTGGCCGAGCTGATCCGGCTTCAGGCTCAGGGCCCGGCGCCCCAACAGCAAGGAGAGTGACGTCATGGCCATCATCGCCCGCGACGCCGCAGACCGGGTCGCCCAACTGATCGCCCTCGCCGAAGACCTGGCCGCCTTCGCGCAGGCCGAGGCGGAGGCGATCAAAGCGCGCCGGCTCCCGGCCTCCGGCGCCGCGCAAACAGAGAAGATCGGCCTCGCCAACGTCTTCCGTCTTGAAATGAGCCATCTCCAGGCCGATCCGAGCCTCATCGCCAAGGCCTCGAAGTCGGACCTGAAACGCCTGAAAGAGGCGTGCGCGTCTTTGGAAGAGGCCAGCGCTTCCCATCGCGACGCCTTGGAGGCTCTCAAACAGGTCAGCGAGGGCTTGCTGCAAGCCATGGCGGAAGAAGCGATGCGCCAAAAGGCTGGTGCAGACGCCCGCTACAGCGCCCAGGGCGGCCGGCAAACGAGCGGAGGATCCCCGGCGGTGGCCTTGGACCGGCGCGCCTGACGCTTCGCTTGCGAGGCGATCGCGCTGCGGCAAGCTTCTCGCATGGGGGGAGACCAAGAACCGCCGCCTTTTTGCTGACATGCATTTCATGTTGCCTTTTTGGCACAGGCGGGACCAATTGTTCTGAGCCGATCAAGGGACGCGCCGCGCCATGTTCAGACCCGCCAGCCATCCTCGCCTGAAGGCCGTCGAAGCGCGCGCGCCGCACGCCGCGCTTGGCGTGATCAGCGCGGCGGCGTTTTTGTGCGCCTTGGCGGCTTTGCCTCTTGTCGGCGCCGCCGCCATCCACGCTTTGAGCGCGGCCGGCGCCTTTAGCTTCACCGCGTCCCGAGCCTCTCTCGTCAGCACCGGCCGCGAATTGGACGCCGCGGCCGCGTCCTTGGCCGCCGACAGCCACGACCGCCTTGGCGCATGGAACGATATGGTCGCCCGCGAACTCGCCGAGGGCGACGAGGCCGCCGCCCGCGGCGTCCTTCTGGCCGCCGGGGCGATTGTCGGCGAAGCGGCGAGAGCCGCCGCCGAGACCCGCGCCGAAGGCTCGGACGAGGCGGTGCTGGCCACAGTCCGCCCGCTTCTCGATCCGGGCCTTGCGCGGGCTGCGGAGCAGGCGGGCGTGTTCGATCCCATCGCGGCCGCGCCCCTGGTCGCCGCAGGGGACTCCCGCGACCTCGCAGTCCAGGCCAGAAGCTTCCTTGACGGCCGCGGCGCGGCGCTGACCGATCTGGTTTTGACCGGCGTCAGCGTCGCCGCGCCGGAGCTGGCGAGCCTGTTCGATGCAGACGCCGCGGCCCTGCAATCGGGCGTGATCACCCTGAAGGCGGCGCTGCGCAGCGGCCGGATGCAGCCGCAGTTTCTGGCCGATATGCGAACGGCGCTCACCGCGGTCGACGCGGACGGCCGGCTGAGCGCTGGCTTGGCGGAGCGTTTGAACGCGCCGGAAGCCTTGGCCGACGAGCCTGGCGCGGCCCGCGCCGCCTTCGTCCAAGGCCTGGGAGCGACCCCAGCCTGGGCCCGCGTCGCCGCGCTCTTGACCCAAATCGACCAGCTCAATGACCGCACCGGCTGGACCGGCGCCGTCGAGCTCTTAAGCCACGCCCGCTCCTCCGCAGATCTGGAACGCCTTCAACTCATGGCGGAAGCCCGCGGCGCGACGGTCGTGGCCCTCGCCAAGCGCACGGCCGATCCCGAAGCATTCATCGCGCTGGCCCGCTCTGATTTCGAGATGACCAGCGAGATCCAGATGGCCCTGGCCGGCCTCGCCGCGCTTCTGCTTGTGGTGATGACGGCTCCGATCGTCACGCTCGTGCACGCGGTGCTCAGGATCTGGGGCGCACCCGCTCCTGGCCGCGGCGATCGCGCTTCACCCGACCCGTCGTCGGCGGGAGCTGCCGGTTCAGTCCTAGACGGTCGTCTCGCGGCCTAGGCCGCCGTCACTCCTGAACCCTCTTGGGGTCTCAAGCGCCTCACATCAACGAGCGTCTCAGGCGCTGAACCGCCTCAGATCCCAGGCCTCCTTACGACCTGAACAGCGCAAGGATGGTTTGTGGATCGCTGTTGGCGATCGCAAGCCCGCTATCAGTCATGGATTGGCGCACCTGCAGAGCCATGAGCCGCGCCCCGTCGGCGTCGAGGTCGCGCGCCGCATCCCGACCCAACCGCTCGGCCGCCGCCAAAACCCCCTCATGGGCAGAAACCCATTGGGCCGCCTTGTCCCAGCGCGCCGCCAGATCCCGCGCCTGCGCCGCCGCCTGCAGCGCGGCCGAAGCCAGGGTCTCCGCACCGCCCGGCGCGCTCAGGAGGCCCTTCGGAGGCGCTTCAAAGCGCAGGTCTGCGCCTTCCACAATGTAGGGCTGCGCGCCAAGCTCCAACCGAAGCGTCTGACCCGCCATCAAACTGGCGCCCGCCGCGATCGCCTCCGACACCTGGGTTTTCGCCTGCGTCCCAAGGGCGGCCGCGTCCTCGGCGCGGCCCTCTCTGGCGGCCGCTGCAACCGCATTAAGGCGCACGGCGAGTTGCCGCGCCGCCGAAGCCGAGAGCGCCAAAACCGTCTGACCCGCAACAGCGGTTTTCCGCGCCCCGCTGAAGCCTGCAGCGTCAATCGGCGCGGTGGGCGAAGCGGCGCGCTCATCGCCTTCAGCCCGCTGCCGAGCCTGCGAGGAGCCAAAAGAGACAAGCCCCGGGGAAGAGCCTAACGGAGCGATCGGAGAGGACATGATAAAAGCCAGCTCCACGGGTCGCGCGCGAAAGGCGCGCAGCGTGACGATCGCAATCTCTGGAGCGCTAAGCATTAATAAAGCGTTAACGGCGGCGCGTCATGAGCACGCTGCTCGCCTGACGGGGGAGCGACTAGCGCTGTTCCTTGGCCCGCTCGAACGCCACGATGGCGCGAGAAAACGCGAGCTGATTCTCGAACGGAAACTGGACGAGCTCCTTGCCCGTCTCCGGATCCACAAACGTCTGGACCATCCGCATGGCAGCCTTGTCGACTTCTATACGCACATCGGTGGTCAGTTTCGGGGGCGGAACGGCCTCGCGCTCCTGAACCGGCTCAACCTGCGGAGCGCCCCGCGCAGAAGGCTTGTCAGCGCTCGAAACGGTTTTGGCCCCGGGGCCGGGTCCGGCCGGAGCAATGGGAGCAGCGGGGGAATAAGCCGCCGCGACGGGGGTAAGACGGGTCTCCATGGCTTGATCCGATGCTGGTCTCCTAGAAGGGAAGTCTTTTGGTCGTGGAATAGATCAGGGGAGAGAGGCGGCGGGGAACGGCGCGCCGCCCCCCGACCGCACAACGCTTTGGTTTAACGGAAGAACGACAGAATGATCTGCGGCGACTGGTTCGCGATCGAAAGAGCCTGAGCGCCGAGCTGCTGCTTCACCTGCAGAGACTGCAGACGGGCGGATTCCTCAGCAAGATCAGCGTCCACCAGGTTGCCGATCGAGCTTTTCAAGGTATCCGACAGCTGGTTCAAGAACGTCGATTGCACGCCCAGGGCCTTGGACTGAGAACCCATGGAAGACAGCGAATTGCGCACAGTGTTCAGGGCTGCGTCGATCGCGGTCAGGGCCGAAGAGGCGTTCGAAGCCGACGTCACGCTGAGCGAGCTCACCGCCAAAGCGGAAGCCGTGTAGTCGCCGCCGGTGATGGTGGTCGAAGCGCCGGCGTTGCCGCCGCCGTACCGAGCCGCCGTCGTCGTCTGGGCGCCGGCCGTGGCCGTAGACAAATCCTGGCCGCTGCCCGTGCCGATGAGGAACGCGAGGTCCGCCCCTGTCGGAGCGGTCGCCCCGGCGTTGGTATAAGCCATGGTGAAGTTGCTGTTGGACTTGTAAACGAGTTCGCCGCGGGTGGCGTCGAAAGACGCCGTCACGGCCCCGCCGGTCGCATCATTGATCTTGTCGACCAAAGAATTGATCGTGTCGCCAGTGTTGAACTTCACGCTGTAGACCGCGCTGCCCACCGTGATGTCGAGGCCGTCGCCGTTTTCATATTCGGTATCGGCGCCAACCAGGGTCTGGCTGCCGGACACGAAGCGGGCGTTGGCCGTCACATCAGCTCCGAAGCTGGCCGCAAGCCGGGAGGCGATCACTCTGGTGGTGGGCGGCGTCGCATTCTGGTCGCTGGTCAGCACATTGATGCTGGCGCTGCCGGAGGCGAGATTGTTGCCGTTATAAGCCGCGCCGGACACGATCGTGTCGATCGAGGCGAGCAGGCGCTGGAAATCGGTGTCGAGCTTGGCCCGGTCGTCGGCGGAGACCGCGCCGCCGGCGGCTTCCATGGCCTTGGTCCGCATCAGCTTCAGGGTCTCGCTGACCGCTTCGCCAGCGCGCACGCCGAAATCAATGGCCGACTTGGCGCGATCGATCCCGCCCTTCACCGCGCCAAGGGCGTCAACGCGGGTGCGTTGGGCTTCGGCGATGGCGAACACGGCGCCGTTGTCGAGGGAGTTCGCCACCTTCAAGCCCGTATTGATCCGGCCTTGAGTGACTTGCAGGTCACGATTGGTTTGCGAGAGGCTTTGCAGCGCGGCGAGAGCGCCGGCATTGGTGTTTACAGACAGCATTGATCTTCCCTTCTGGAAAATGAGAGCGCGTTTTGCGCACAGACTCTGAGCCTTGCGACCCCGAGCGGAAAGACCTGTACCGGAGAAGTCCTAACGAATGCTTAGTTGACACGGTGACGAATCGCTTAACGGCCGATCTGAGTCGATGATGGGGCGAGGGCCTCCATCATGGTCTTGTTGATATCAATCAGAGGGTCGATCGCAGCATCGTCGACGCAGACGGCGGAGGTGTGGCGTTCGACAAAAAGAGCCAGCGAGACGATCTGGGCGCGAACCTGGGGCGGCAGCGCGTTGCCCTGTCCGGCGCAGTCCACGGCCAGAATTTCCCACAATTGTCGGTTTTTCAAGAGCGCGGTCATCCAGGCCCCGAACTCAGGGACCGGACCATTGTCGCGGGCCCAGATCAGATCGCGGGTGACCTGGGCGAAGGCGCGATACTCCGTCGACCGGGGGCTTTCACCCAGCTGCGCGGTCCGCTGATACGCCTGGATCGACACTCAGGGCTCCCATCCGTTCGTCTTCATATTGGATCAATTTGCGGCACCGCATCAGCGCCTTGTAGCAATCGCCCGCCATGACGTCTTGCGAGACCGCTACGCACTCGGCCAACACCGCCGGGTCGCGCACCGCTCCCATGAACTCCGTGAGCCGCAGCGCGAAGCGGGCGTGCAATTCCTCCGCCGACCCCTCGCTGAGATACATGAGCATGATCGGAAAATAGATGCGGCGCGCCGGACTGGCGGCGTCATCTTCCTGCATGATGTCTTTCTCTCGCAGGACAGACGCTTTGTTCTGCAGCACAAGAGCCGCGCGGCGGTCTCCGTTCTGGACGACCGCGCCGTTGACCACGAAGCGTTCGCCGGGGCGAAGCGAAAGCTTGAGGGGCATGACGCGGATCCTCCCGGGCGGACGAAGCAAACGATGACGCAAGCGTCCCTAGCGCCGGATTCGTTAAAGAAGACCTGCGCGCGATCCCGGCTTGCAACCGACGCTGACCGGTTTACGTTGACGTGAGAGTTAACGCGAGAGTTCCCCGATGCGGTTTGAAGGCACCTCTGACTATGTGGCCACTGACGATCTGAAAGTGGCTGTGAACGCGGCGATCACGCTCGAGCGGCCGCTTCTGGTGAAGGGGGAGCCCGGGACCGGCAAGACCGTGCTCGCCATTGAGGTGGCGAAAGCCCTCGGCGCGCCCTTGCTGGAATGGCACATCAAGTCCACCACGAAGGCCTCTCAAGGCCTTTACGAGTATGACGCGGTCATGCGTCTGAGAGACAGCCAGCTTGGCGACGCTCGCGCCGCCGACATCGGCAATTATATCAAGAAGGGCAAGCTTTGGGAGGCGTTCGAGGCGCCGGAGCGGCCGATCCTGCTCATCGACGAAATCGACAAAGCTGATATCGAGTTTCCCAACGATCTCCTGCAAGAGCTCGATCGGATGGAGTTTTATTGTTACGAGCTTGACCGCACTGTGAAGGCCGAGCGGCGCCCCATCGTGATCATAACCTCGAATAATGAAAAGGAGTTGCCCGACGCTTTCCTACGGCGCTGCTTCTTCCACTATATCCGCTTCCCGGACGAAGACACCATGGGGAGGATCATTGAGGTTCATTTCCCAAAGATCAAAGAACGACTTGTGTCAGAAGCCCTCAAGGTTTTCTATGATATGAGAAAAGTGCCGGGGTTAAAGAAAAAGCCCTCCACGTCCGAGCTTTTGGACTGGTTGAAGCTACTCGCCACCGACGACATCGATCCTGAGCTTATCCGGCAGAAGGATCCGACCAAGCTGATCCCGCCCCTGCATGGGGCCCTTCTGAAGAACGAACAGGACATGCAGCTGTTCGAGCGTTTGGCGTTTCTGGCGCGCCGGGAGCAGCGGGGAAGCTGACGCCCAGCCGCGTTCGCCGCCAGGGCGGCCTCGCGCAAGGCGAGCCGATCCCAAGACGGGCGGCGATCTCTTGGGCGCCGAAATCCAAGAGCCCTGGCATCACCGGCCAAAGCAGATCCTCCCAAATCAGGCCCAAACACAAGGTCCAAAAACCAGGCGCGAAAAAAGAGGTCCAAGACCAAGCCCATTGTCAGGCCCAATCATCGGACTGAACCAGCGGGTGGGCGCGTCGCGCCATCGGCTCTGTCAACGCCTTCCGCAAGAAGCGCTGGCGCGGCCCCGCCAAATCCGGCCGCGCGCCTGTGCTGTCGGCCCACCTTATGCGAGGGGGGCTTAGCCTGTGGCGGCGATCGCCAAAGAGGAACGGCCGATCGACGAGCCAGCCAAGTCCTAGCCCAAGAAGGCGCGGACCTCAGCCTCGAACCGACCAGGCTGATCCAGCATGATGAAATGCAGCGCGTCGTCCACACGCACGAGCCGCACCCCCTGAAGGCCCGCGTAATTGATCGTGTAAAGGAAATCCGCCCCCGCGGCTGGGAACGCCATGCTTGCGTCCCAAGCATAAAGGACCGTAACCGGGATCGCGATGGCCGGCAGCTGCGGGCGCAGATCCGTCGTCATCACGTCCCGCATCATCTGCGCCACCGTTGGCCGGTGCGAAGCGATCGACCACGCCACGGCGCGGGCCTGGTCTTCGGTTCGCTTCACAAGAGTCGCCATGGTGCGCTGCTGCAGGGCGAGGAAGGTAGCGTCGTCCATGCCCCGCATCTGCGCGGAAAGGGCGTCCGCCTGCTCCGCCATGCTGTCGGGCGTCGCGGTCGGACTGACCAGCACCGAAAAGAAAGGCAAAGCGTCCACCACCATGACCCGGCCGAGCCGCTGCGGCGCTAGGATCGAAACCCTCAGCGCCAGAGCGCCCCCCATCGAGTGGCCGATAAGCGCTGGCCTGTTAAGCCCCTGCTCTTGGATGTACCGCAGAAGCTCTTGCGCGGCGGGTTCAAACAAGGGCCCCTCGGGCGACGGCGAGGCCTCCCCAAACCCGGTCAGCTGCGCAAGATGCAGCCGATAGTGGGGCGTCAGAGCGTCTGCGAGTCCGCCCCAGACGTCTCGGGGACAGCTGAGGCCTGGGATCAGGACGATGTCGGGCCCCTCGCCCCGGACGACCACGCTCAAACGCTCGGACTGAAAGCGCGGCTCCCCGCCCGTCCCTGTGGCGCAGGCGCCGAGCGCCAGCACCCCCAGCATCGCTTCCCGTCGGTTCATTGGCCCCTCGCTGACCGCTCCCCCCTTTTATATCGTCCCCGGAGGCGCCCCGCCAACCTGCAAAAGTCCGACGCAAGAGCGCGACAAAAATCGTGACGCCGACGTCATATTCTCTTAGCCTGTCCGGGCCCATCGTGAGAGGGCCAAGGAGGCGAGGGCCGCAATGGCGGACATCGAAGTCGACGTTCTGATCGTGGGCGCGGGACTGTCAGGGATCGGCGCCGCAGCCCATCTTCAAAAGCGCTGCCCTGGCAAAACCTATGCGATCTTGGAGGCCCGCGCCGAGATCGGCGGGACA
Organism: Alphaproteobacteria bacterium; assembly: GCA_018971945.1. Taxonomy (GTDB): domain Bacteria; phylum Pseudomonadota; class Alphaproteobacteria; order Caulobacterales; family Aquidulcibacteraceae; genus REEB509. Next base: position 11,829 of record JAGWZH010000081.1, read on the forward strand.
TGGGATTTGTTTCGCTATCCTGGGGTTCGGTCAGACAGCGACATGTTCACCCTGGGTTACGCCTTCAAACCCTGGAAGCAGCAGAAAGCCATCGCCGACGGTCCGTCGATCCTTGCTTATGTCAAAGAGACCGCCCAAGAATATGGGATCGCCCGACACATTCGGTTCAAGACGCGGGCTCTCACCGCCAATTGGAACACGCAGCAAGCCTGCTGGACAGTCGCTGCGGAGAGCCCGGAAGGGGCGCAGACTTATCGCTGCCGGTTCCTTCTGCTGTGCTCAGGCTATTACCGCTACAGCAGCGGCCACACGCCGGACTTTCCCGGATTGGAGGCGTTCAAGGGACGCATCGTCCACCCGCAGCACTGGCCTGAAGACCTCGACTATACCGGCCAAGATGTGGTCGTGATCGGCTCTGGAGCGACCGCGGTGACCCTCGTGCCCGCCATGGCCGCCACGGCCAAATCCGTGACGATGCTGCAACGCAGTCCGACCTTCATGTTCTCCATGCCGTCCGAAGACAGCTTGGCCAATCTCGGACGCAGACTGCTCCCCGAAAAGCTCGCTTACGGCCTGACCCGTTGGCGCAAGATCCTGATGCAGATCTTCACCTTCACGCTAGCCCGCAAGCAACCGCAAAAGGTTAAAGAAAAACTGATCCAGCATGTCCAGGAACGGCTTCCCGAAGGCGTCGACATCGCCCGCGATTTCACGCCCCGCTACAATCCTTGGGATCAGCGCCTCTGTCTTGTACCGGACGATGATTTGTTCTCAGCGATCGCCAAGGGCAAGGCGAGAGTGGTCACAGGCTCCATCCAGCGCTTCACCTCGGATGGAGTAGAGCTCACCTTAGGTCAAACCCTCAAGGCCGATCTCATTGTCACCGCCACAGGCCTGTCGCTTTTGGCTGCGGGCGGCGTGAGCCTGAGCGTGGATGGCGACCCTGTCCGTCTTGGGGAGAGATTTGCCTATAAAGGCCTGATGATCTCGGATCTTCCGAACTGCGCCTTTATCTTCGGCTATACAAACGCCTCCTGGACCTTGCGCGCTGATCTCATCAGCGGATTCGTCTGCCGCTTGATCAATCATATGGACGCCCACGGCTACGCCAGCGCGACGCCGAGACCAGCCGATCCCCATATGCCTGCCGAACCCTTCCTGGACTTCTCTTCGGGCTATGTGATCCGCGCCATGGACCAATTTCCCAAACAGGGCCCTACAGCCCCTTGGCGCCACCCTCAAAACTATATCCAGGACCTGTTCTTGATGCGATACGGTCGCCTCGAGGACGGCGTTCTGGCCTTCGAAGCCGCCACCCTCGCTCCCAGCGCCGCGGCCTCTCAGGCGGCGGCGGCGCTGACCACAGCGGAATAGCCGCTCGCGGCGCTCCTTCAGCTCCGTTCTGTCGCGCGACTGTCGCTATGGCCGAGGGCGCCGGTCTGGAGCCTCCGCCAGGGCGAGAAGAAAACCATGCCTCCCGGCGAGGATTCCACCAAGAGCGGGGCCCGAGCGGGTGGGAGAACACGCCGGAGCGCGTGCGCCCCTGTGAGGGGAAACGGGCCAAGCCTCAAAGACACGGGCGTTCCGCACTGGCGCTCCGCACTGGCGTTCCGCACTGGCGCTTCGCACTGGCGTTCCGCACTGGCGCTTCGCACTGGCGCTCCGCACTGGCGCTCCGCCCTTGACCTTTGCGTCGAGGGCATCACACTCCCGTCCCGTCCAGGAGATTGCATGTTTCAGCGCTTTTTCACCGAACTCCGCGCCGCCAAAGTGCCGGTCAGCCTGAAGGAGTATCTGGTTCTCATCGAGTGCCTGGAGAAGGACGTGATCCCGCCTTTGGTCGAGGACTTCTATTTTCTAGCCCGCGCCGCTCTGGTGAAGGACGAGCGCCATATCGACCGCTTCGACAAGGTGTTCGGCTCTGTGTTCAAGGGCGTGGAATGGACCGCCGACGCGATCGACGCGGTGATCCCCGAGGAATGGCTCCGCGCGCTCACCGAAAAATATCTGACCGAAGAAGAGAAAAAGCAGATCGAAGCCTTGGGCGGTTGGGACAAGCTGATGGAGACCCTGGCCGAACGTCTCAAAGAACAAAAAGAACGCCACGAGGGCGGCTCAAAATGGATCGGATCGGGCGGCGTCTCCCCGTTCGGCAACAATGGTTATAATCCCGAAGGCGTACGCATCGGCCAGGACCAAGGCCGCCATGGCAAAGCCGTCAAAGTATGGGACAA
>JAGWZH010000082.1 GCA_018971945.1 Alphaproteobacteria bacterium
GAGCGCCTCAACGCCCTGGCCGAACTGGGCGACGACGATGATGTGTCCGGGTTCGGCGCTTTCCAAAGCATGCGCCAACATCAAAAGCGCATGGGCGCAACCGGCCTCTCCAACAGTCGCGGCGAGAGTGTCGCGAACGGCTTCAGGCCTGATTTTCAGTCGCTTGGCGAGCCCCTCCGGGACGCCTTTGAAGATGGAGGGCAGGATAAAGCAGTCGACGTCGCCGGGGGCGACGCCTGCGCTTTTAAGAGCGTGCTCGATCACTGGCGGCACAAGCTTGGAGAAGCCTTCGTCGCGGATCCAGCGTTCTTCCCAATGATAGTCGAACGCTTCGCCGGAACCGCGGAAATGGTCGACGAAGTCGGCCGTCCGTACGGCGCCGCCGATCCATTCGGCGATCACGTCTTCCTCGCCCACGCGGATCGCGGCGCCGGCGTCGCCAAACTCCAACTCTTGGGTGGACACGGCCTTTGCCTTGCGCTTGTCGGCCGCGGCGACGAGGAGGTGTTTGCGCCGCCCGGCGGCGGCGGCGAGAGCGGACGAAAGGGCGGCGACGCCGGCCTTCTGGCAGCCCGTGATGTCGCTTGCGCCGATCGTCGGTTCAAGGGTCAGGGCCGAGGCGATCACGCCAGCGTTCAACCGATCGACGAAGGGAGCGGTGGTTGTAGCGAAATAGAGCCCGTTCACGTGGCTGCGGTCATCGGCGGGCCCCAGAAGGTCTCGTCCGGCCTCCACCGCCATGGTGATGGCGTCCTCGTCCCAGTTCGCCATAGACCGTTCGCCTTTGGCTTTGCCTGCAAGTCCAGGGTTCAACCAGGCGTTGGCCTTCGCCACTGCGGACCGCTGCAGCCGAAGCCGCGGGACATAAGCGCCATAGCCTGTAATGCCGACCATCCTGTTTCGCGCTCCCTGTTTGACCCAGTATTGTTTGGCCCATTGTCGTTTGGGCAATTGTCGTTTGGCCCAGTGTCGTTTGGCCCAGTGTCGTTTGGCCCAGTGTCGTTTGGCCCAGTGTCGTTTGGCCCAGTGTCGTTTGGCCCAGTGTCGTTTGGCCTATTGCCGTTTGGCCCAGTGTGGTTTGGCCCAGTATTGTTTGGCCCTGTGATGTTTAGCCCTGTGATGTTTGGCCCCTTATCAACGCTTGCGGAACCTAGCAGGAGGACGGCCTGCTTCAAGTCCGCGACGAGGCCGACTGCGCCCCGCTCAGTTCCTCCAGGAGGGTCGCCATGGCAAGCCAATAGTCGCTTTCCGCGATGCGGCCGTTCGCGGCCTCTTCAGCGCTGCGCAGGAGCGCGACCACGACGGCGTCCTCCCCGTATTGCCGCCAGAGGGCGCCAGCGGCCGCCGCAAGAGCTGGGTCAGAGGCCCTGGTCGGCGTCACGACGCAAGCTCTCGGTCACGTAGGCCCCGACGCCAGACTCGAGCGGGGTGAACTGCCGCTCGTACCCAAGATCGCGAAGACGGGTCATATCGGCTTGCGTGAAATATTGATAATTGGCGCGGATGGCTTCTGGAGTCTCGACAAACGCGATCTGCGGCGGTTTGTTTTCCGCAGCAAAGGCGGCATGCGCCAAATCGATAAAGGATCTGGCTTGGCCGGTCCCGACATTGACTATTCCTGCATGCCGCTCCCCCTCGACAAGCCACTCCACGACGTCAACGCAATCTTGGACAAAAATGAAGTCTCGCAATTGCTTGCCGTCTTCATAGGCTGAGTTATGGCTTTTGAAGAGCCGCACAGGCTCTCCTGCACGAATCTTGGGGTACATATGGGCAACAACGCTTTTCTGCGCCCCCTTGTGACGCTCTTTGGGCCCGTAGACATTGAAAAACCGCAGGCCTGCCCAGCGGGGCGGCGCGCGCCCACGACAAGCCTGTTTCAACGCCATGACGTCGAACGCCTTCTTAGACCAGCCATAAGCGTTCAGGGGCGCGAGCGCCGCCACGGCCTCCATATCGTTGGCGTCTTTAAATCCCAGAGCCCCGTCTCCGTAGGTCGCAGCGGAGGAAGCGTAAATAAGCGGTTTTTGTTGCTCGGAGCACCAGGCCCAGATCCGCTTGGACAGGCCGATATTGGCCGCGACGATCTTGTCGACGTCAGCTTCTGTAGTGGCCGAAACTGCGCCCATATGCACCACGGCGGCGATGCCGCGGCCGGCCCGCGCCAGGTAGAACTCCAACTCATCCGGATGGATCAGGTCCGACAAGGCAACGTCGCCGATATTGCGCCACTTGCCGAGCCCCGCCTCCCTGAGGCGGTCGCACACCACGACGTCCATGTCTGGTCTGGCGGCCAACCGGGCGGCGATGTTAGAGCCGATAAAGCCCGCTCCTCCTGTCACCAACACTGTGCGCGAGGTCGCCAAAGCGCCGGGTTTCGCCACGAGAAAAATCCTTTAGAGTGCCGCTCGGGGCCAAGGCTTAAGGCGATCGCTTCGGCGGCACAAGCCGGGGCGCTGATCCGGCTTCAGGACCAAGGCGTAGAGCCCGATGCGAAAAATGACATAAGATCGGGACAGGAAAGACACGCGCGCCATGCCTCGCAAAGGCCCCGCGGCCTCAGAACCGCATTCCCCCCCAGTGCTTGTCTGGTTTCGTCAGGACTTGCGGCTTTGCGACAACCCGGCATTGGCCGCGGCTATCGCTTCGGGATCCCCTGTCAATCTGGTCTATGTGTTGGAGGACGCCAGCGACGACCCCTGGGTTCTGGGGGGTGCGGCGCGGTGGTGGCTGCACGGGTCATTAAAGGCCTTGGCTTCCGCGATCGACGCTCTTGGCGGACGGCTTCTGCTGCGACGGGGTCCGGCCGAGCGGGCGATCCCGGCTTTGGCGCAGGAACTCGGCGCCGTTTCTGTGCATTGGAACCGCCGCTATGAACCTTATGGCATGGCGGTCGACGCGCGGATCAAGACGAAACTCAAGGCTGCGGGCGTCAGAGCGGAAAGTCACAAGGCTGGGTTGTTGTTTGAGCCTTTTGAACTCAAGACTGGCGGCGGAGGCTCTTTCAAGGTCTACACCCCCTTCGCCAAAGCCGCGCGAGCCAAGGGCGTTGAGGGCGTCCTGACCGACGCGCCGCTGCGACTGCCGCCTTCGCGCCTTTGCCCCAGTGACGCTTTGGACGATTGGCAGCTGCTGCCTGCCAAGCCTGATTGGGCAGGAGGCCTGCGCCAGGCCTGGCGCCCGGGTGAGGACGAGGCGCATAAGCGGCTTGACGCCTTCCTGAGGCGAGACCTGAAGGGTTATGCGGCCAATCGGAACCGCATGGACATGGATGTTACGTCGCGATTGTCCCCCCGTCTCCACTGGGGCGAGATCAGCCCATTGCGGGTCTGGAGGGCGGCGGAAGCCGCCCTTGGGTCGCAGCCCGAACTTGCAGAAGACGTCAAGATCCTGACGAATGAGCTTTTGTGGCGCGAATTCAGTCATCATCTGCTCTTCGCTTATCCCGCGCTGCCGGAGCAGAATTGGAAATCAGCGTTCGCCGCTTTCCCTTGGGCCGGAGGCGCCGCGGCGGAGGCGGAGGCTTGGCGACGCGGTCGGACGGGCTATCCCATTGTCGATGCGGCGATGCGGCAGTTGTGGAGCGAAGGCTATGTCCATAATCGGGCGCGGATGATCGCGGCCTCTTTCCTGGTCAAGCATCTTTTGGTGGATTGGCGCGTTGGGCAAGCCTGGTACTGGGATACGCTTGTCGACGCCGACTTGGCCAACAACGCGGCGTCCTGGCAGTGGGTAGCGGGCAGCGGCGCGGACGCAGCGCCTTTCTTTCGGATCTTCAACCCTGTGACGCAGGGCGAGACTTATGATCCGGAGGGGCTTTATGTACGCCGCTGGGTGCCGGAGCTGGCGGCTTTGCCGAACGCGTTCATCCACAAGCCTTGGGCCGCCCCCCAGCAGGCGGCGCAGGGCGGCGATGGGGGGTGGCGCGCGCACTATCCGCCGCCGATCGTGGATCATGCGGAGGCGCGGGCTCGAGCGCTTTTGGCTTATGACGTGGTCAAGCGTCAGCGATCCGACGCGGACGCGCCAGAATGATAGGCTTTGCAGCCGGAAACGAGGCGTTCCGGGGGAGAGATGGGGCGGCGATGAAGATTGCGGTCATTGGAGCAGGGGTCTCTGGACTCGGCGCGGCGTGGGCGCTGCGGGATCGTCACGAGGTGACGCTTTACGAAAAGGACGTCCGCCTCGGCGGCCACGCCCACACGGTCGATATTGATTACGACGACGCCCGGATTGCGGTGGATACCGGCTTTATCGTTTTCAACAGCCACAATTATCCGAACCTGCTGGGCCTCCTGGCCCATCTGGGTGTGGAAACCTTTGACAGCGACATGAGTTTTGCTGTTTCGGACCCGCAAGGCTACGAGTGGTCGTCAAACGGGGTCTCAGGTCTCTTCGCCTGGAAGCGCAATGTAGCGAGCCCGACCTTTCTCGGCATGTTGAGCGATATCGTCCGTTTTTCGGCGCAAGCGCGGACGGATCTGGAGGTCGCCGGACGGCTGAAGGGCGCAACGATCGAAGATTATGTGCTTAGTCTTCGCCTGAGCCGCGGCTTTCTGGACCATTATCTGATGCCCATGGGCGCCGCGATTTGGTCCACCAACGAGCACGATATGCGCCGCTATCCGGCCGAAAGCTTTCTCCGCTTCTTCGACAATCACCGCCTGTTGCATGCAAAACGGCCCGAATGGCGCACGATCAGGGGCGGCAGCCGGGTCTATGTAGAGAAGCTTCGCGCCGCGTTGGGCCAACGCGTCATGAGCGGAGCGCCGGTTCTGAGGGTCGTCAGGAGCCCCCATGGAGTGAGCGTGCTCACCCAGCATGGACAGAGCGCGTTCGACCAGGTGATCTTCGCCTGCCACTCCGATGAGGCCTTGGAGATCCTGGGGTCCGACGCCGACCCAGAGGAAGCCGCATGCCTGACGGCCATCCGCTACGCGCCCAACACAGCCTATCTCCACCGCGATCCCAGCTTGATGCCGGCGCGGAAGGCGGCCTGGGCGTCTTGGAACTATCTGCGCGACGGCGACCGGACCTCGCGAGGGGTCACGGTAAGCTATTGGATGAATCTGCTGCAGAACATCGACCGCAAGAAGCCGTTATTTGTGACGCTCAATCCAGCAAAGCCGCCAGACCCAGCGCTGACCTTCAAGACCATCGCCTATAGCCACCCTCAATTCGACCAAAAGGCGTTGGCGGCGCAGCAAGCCTTGAAAGCGTTGCAAGGGCGAAACCGCACCTGGTTCGCCGGCGCCTGGCTTGGCTATGGCTTTCATGAAGATGGATTGGCCTCTGGGCTCGCCGCCGCCCGACGCTTGGGAGCAGTATTGCCGTGGGATGATCAGCCACGCCCCCTCTCTGCGTCAGCTCCAGAGACCGAAGCCGCATGATCGCCCGTGAAGCGGCCTCTGCACAAGATATCGGCGCTTTCGCCTATCATAACCGCACCGCGCATGTGCGCTATACGCCGTTCAAACGGGCCTTTTCCTACGAGTTATATCAGCTTTTTCTGGATATCGACCGTCTAGAGGAGACGGCCGGCCGGTTGCGGCTTTTAGCGTTGGATCGGCCTGGTCTGTTCAGCTTTCGCCGGGCCGATCATGGGCCGAAGGACGGCTCGCCGTTGCGACCGTGGGCGGAAAGGATCTGGCGTGAGGCCGGCGTTGAGCTGGACGGCGGCAAGATCTGGCTCCTCTGCTTTCCCCGGATGCTGGGTTATGTATTCAATCCTTTGTCTGTCTGGTTTGGTTATGGGCCTGATGGGGGCTGGCGTGGCGTGATCTATGAGGTGCGCAACACATTTGGCGAAAGCCATGTCTATGTCGCCGCGGCGAGCGCCGATCACGCCGCGGCCAAATCGTTTCATGTCTCGCCCTTCTTTGCTGTTGAGGGGGAGTATCGCTTCTCGGTGCGAGAGCCCGGGGCCCGCTTCGTTCTGCGCATTGAAAACCGCGTCAGGGGCGAGTTGCAGCATCTTGCGACGCTCGCGGGGGAGCGTCGCAAACTGACCGACCCTGGTCTTGCGCGACTGGTTTTCGCAATGCCCTTGATGACCATCGGCGTGACCGCCGCCATTCACTGGCAGGCGCTGCGAATCTGGCTTAGGGGCGGGCGCTATCATAAAAAACCCCCTCCGCCGGACCATCCTGCCTCCACCGCCGAAGCTTTGTCCAAGAACTCTTCCTCATCCAACCCAGTTTCGGTAAAGTCATAGGCATGGACATTACTGTCGAACAATCCGTCCTTGGCGCGAACCGGGCGACCGCCGCCAGCATCGCAGGGCTCTCCAAGGTGCCGGCGAGTTTCAAGGCCATGGCCTTGATCTGCTTATCGCTGAAGGGGGGAGCCTTGGCGATGACGCTGCCCGACGGGCGCAGCCTTGTCTTGAGCGAGGGCCCGATCCGGGCGGTGATCAAAGTGAACGACTACGCGCTTGCGCGGCGGGTGTTCTCCTCTGGCGACATAGGGTTCGCCGAGAGCTTCATGGCGGGGGAGTGGGACACATCGGACTTGACCGCGACCCTGACCTTCCTGGCCGATAACGCGGAGCGACTTGGACGCATTTTCAGAGGGAATCCTGTCTCCCAAGCGGTGCACTGGATGCGTCACCAAAGCCGCGCCAACACCAAGCAAGGCGCAAGACGCAATATCCTGGACCACTACGACCTGGGCAACGCCTTTTACCAATTATGGCTCGACCCGAGCATGACCTACTCCTCCGCGAGGTTCGACCGGAGCCCTCAGGAGGCGGACCTCGCCGCAGCGCAAGCGGAGAAGTACCGGTCCATCACACGCCTCTTGAACCTGCAGCCCGGCGAACGCGTCCTTGAGATCGGCTGCGGCTGGGGCGGTTTCGCCGAAGTCGCCGCCAAAGAGTGCGGCGCAACGGTGACGGGCCTGACCTTGAGCGACGCACAGCTCGCCTTCGCGCGCGAGCGCATGCAAAAGGCTGGCATAGGCGGATCTGTGGATCTGCGTCTGCAGGATTATCGGGACGTGGAAGGGCCTTTTGACAAGGTGGCCTCCATTGAAATGTTCGAGGCCGTCGGCGAGGCCTATTGGGGCGCGTACTTCGCCAAAATCGCAAAAGTATTGCGGCCAGGCGGCAAGGCGGCGCTGCAGATCATTACCATCCGCGACGATCTTTTCGAGAGTTACCGATCCCGGGCCGACTTCATCCAGAGATATGTTTTTCCCGGCGGAATGTTGCCAAGCGTGGCGCGTCTCAGAGAGGAGATCGCAAAAGCGGGCCTTGTGTGGGAGACGATGGAGAGCTTCGGCCCCTCCTACGCCCGGACCTTACGGGAGTGGAGCGCTCGGTTTTTGGCGCGGTGGGATGAGATCAGGCCGCTTGGGTTTGACGACCGGTTCCGTCAGCTCTGGCGGTTTTATCTCAGCTATTGCGAAGCGGGCTTCCTCACGGGCCGCACCGATGTTGTGCAGGTGGCGTTGGTCAGACCCTAGAGTGGTTTCGCCCAACCAGTCTGCTTGCGCACGAGGGGCAGATAGATTGGCTTGGGCAGCGCATAGAGCGCTTTCAAAAGCCACGTAAAGCGACGCGGAAAACTGGTTTCGAAGCCGCCGCGCTTGAGCCCGTCCGCAATGCGGCGCGCGGCGAATGCGGCGCTGACCATAAAGGGCTTGGGAAAAGCATTGTCCGTCTGGGCGGGGGTATCGACGAAACCCGGCGTCGACAATGATACGCCGACGCCATGGCGTTCCAGTTCGATCTTGAGGCATTCAGCCATATTGATGAGGGCGGCTTTTGACGCGCCATAGGCTGAAGCGGTGGGCATGCCGCCAAACCCCGTTGCCGAGGAAACGATGTGGACATGGCCCTTACGGCGCGCCGCCATAGCGGGCAAGACAGGGGCCAAGAGATGGGCCACGCCAAGCACATTGACCTCAAAGGTGCGCCTATAAAGGCCAGGATCGATGGCTGGCGCGTGAACGGGCAGATAGACCCCGGCGTTCGCCACGACGAGACCGATGGGTCCGAAGCGGGCCTCTACGGCCCGCGCGCATGCAGACATGGCGGCCTCATCGGCGACGTCGGCGGGCGCGGCGAAGATGGCCTCGGGGCTTTCCGCAGCAAGCTCTTCTAAAGCGGCTCTGTCCCTTGCCGTTGCAGCGACCTTCCAGCCCTCGGCCACCAGCCGCCTCACGAGCGCAGCTCCGATGCCAGAGCTTGCGCCTGTGACCCACGCGCAACCATGTTCCGGATCAGCCGGTCTCCGTCCCATGCCTATCTCCTTTTGATCGCAGCCTGTGCTCTCGGTCAGCGCGGCGCCGCGCTCAAGGGGGAGACAAGGCGGTACTCGATCCGCTGATTGCGCGCTGTGAAAGCGGCGCGAACCCAGCGGCCCTGGTTATCGTACCAGATGTCCATCGCGATCGTGCCCTGCACGAGATAGCGCGTCGTCTGCACCGGTTGGCCGCCAACCGTCAGAGTTTCAGCGCCCCGCCGCGTCACGGTGATGGGCATCGCCTCACCTGTCTCCGCATCGATCAAACGGTTGCGGTTCAGGACCGAGGTCGTCCACCAGGTCGTGGGCAGTGCGTCGGCTGGAAAATTCGTCGCCCCTGCGGGCCCTGTGACGCGGATGCCGGAGGGGGTACGCGAGGCGGAGACCGCTGTGCGCCGTCCGTCTTCGAGCGTTTCGCACGCCATAGCCTGCAGCGCTCCCGCGCGCCAACGCTCGGTGCACTCATGCTCAAACCGGAACACTGTGAGCGGCCCGACGCCTGCCCGCAGCGCCACCGCATTGCGCACATTGAGCTCGCCGTTGGCTTCCGTCACCAGGACCGTGTGCGCGCCGAAGGGTTCGCCGTTGCGGGTGACAGCGAACTCCAATCGGCCAGCCCCTGCAGCGGCGTTGGCGGCGGGCGCTGTGGCCAGCATGGACATGATCAAGAGCAAAATCCGCATCGGCGGCTCCTTGTTGCTGTCGCCTTTAGCTTATTGCGGACAAGCAGCGTCTGCTGACTTGACGCGGTTCCGCATCGACTGGATCGCGCTTTCCCCCACGACTGCGGTGAGGCACAAACAGCCGCTGTCGGAAAGCGTATGCGGCCGATGTGTTTCCCCGGGCCCCACGAGGGCGAGGTCGCCGGGCGCGTAAAGCGCCTTTTCGTCCCCGTATCGTCCGCTCAGCACAAGGGTCAATTCAAAAGAATGATGGGTGTGGCGCGGCGCCGCGGCCCCCGCCTTCATCATGAGGAGGCGCGCGCCGGGAACAGGCAGGCTATGCTCGCGCACGCCAAACCACCGCCATCTCCAAGCCAGGGCGTCTGGATCGGTTTGCGCCAATTGAATGAGGCGGATGGCCCGCGCCTCCGGGACCCCGTCCAAGCAAGGGCGACGCCCGTCAGACCCGATCACCAGGGGGAGAGCGCCCAACGCGACCGGTTCAATCCGTTCCAACAGCGCGCCGCCGACCACGTCGGCCAGCTGGCGGACCGCCCCATACTCCGCCGCAAGGCGAAGGCGCGTGTTGAGCACGAGCGAGCCCGCCGCGTCCAGGGCGCCGGCGCTATGGTCAAGAGCAAGGGGGTCTTGGGTGAGGGGATCGTCAATCATCGCAATCTTCTTCGGCGTTGGGAGGTACGCGTCATGATCCTTCATGGATCACAGTGAGCGACGGCTTGGCTGCTGCGTGGCTGCGTGATTGCCCTTTATGGCGGAGGTGGCTAGCCTTCGGTCTGGCTGCTTTGACCAGGACGCGTTTTCCATGGCCGGTTCTCTTGAAGACCCCCTTGTCTCCGTCGCATGGCTGGCCGAGCGCCTTCACGCGCCTGACCTCCGCATGCTCGACGCCACCTGGTTTCCGCCCGGCGACAAGCGAGACGCGAAAGCGGGTTTTGCGGAGGCGCATATTCCCGGCGCGCAGATGTTCGACATCGACCGTGTGAGCGATCTCACGACGTCTCTGCCGCATATGGCCGCCCCGCCCGAGCAGTTCGCTTCGCGGATGCAGGCCTTGGGGGTCGGCGACGGGGCCCGGGTCATTGTGTACGATCAGCACGGGCTTTTTTCCGCAGCACGCGCATGGTGGCAGTTTCGACACATGGGATTTCAGGAGGTCTTTGTCCTTGATGGAGGGCTGCCGGCCTGGATAGCGGCAGGCTGCCCGACGGAGGACGGGCCTCCGCGCCCCACCCAGCCGCGGCACTTCACGGCGAGGCGACGGGCTGATTTGGTGCGTACGCTCGACGAGATGCGCCGGCTCGTGGCCACACGACGTCCGATCGTCGACGCCCGCCCTCCCCCTCGTTTTCGAGGCGAGGCGCCCGAACCCCGCCCAGGCCTGAAGCGGGGCCACATGCCGGGCGCCCTTAATCTTCCTTATACAGAGCTTGTGACTGAAAATGGCTTCATGCGCTCCCGCGACGAACTCCAGATGGTCTTCAAGGCCGCGGGCGTCGATATCCAGCCGGGCGTCATCGCGACCTGCGGCTCCGGCGTTTCCGCAGCCCTGATCCTTCTCGCGATGGCGCGTCTGGGCGTATGGAACGCCGCCCTCTATGACGGGTCATGGGCTGAATGGGGATCTCTGGAGGACACCCCGGTCGAGGCGGGCGCCTGATGCGTCCAGATTTAGAGGCGCTCTCCACAAGGCTCGCCAAGCTTGGTCGTATCGCTGTGGGCGAGGATATGGCCGTCAACCCGCCGATCCAACGCGCCTCGACCCTTCTCTTCTCCGATCCTGACGACCTTGAGGACTCCGCCCGGCGGAGCTACGGCACGGATGGGCTCGCCATCCATGCGGCGCTGCAGGAAGCCCTCCTCCTGATCGAGGGGGGCGCGGGCGCCTGGCTTACGCCCTCGGGGCTCGCTGCGTGCAGCCTCGCTCTTCTGACCGCGTCTCATGCCGGCGGCGAGATCGTGCTCCCAGAGAGCATCTATAAGCCGATGCGCAGGGTCGCTGATGGGGTCGCGGCACGGTTCGGCGTTGTAGCGCGATACGCCCCGCCGCGCGACATCGAAGCCCATGCCGCCCTTATTGGACCCAAAACCTGCGCTGTCGTCATGGAAAGCCCCGGCTCGCTCAGCATGGAGCTGCAGGATGTCCGCGCCATCGTCGCCCTCGCCGAAAAACATCAAGCGGCGACCATTATCGACAACACCTGGAGCGCGGGCGTCTTCTTCAAGCCCTTCGAACACGGGATCGATTATTCAGTCCAAGCCCTCACCAAGTACCAGAATGGACATGCTGACGTTCTGATGGGGGCCGTTCTGGCGCGAACGCCATCGCAAGCGCAACGCCTCAGGGACACCGCCTATGACCTTGGTCTGATCGTCTCTCCCGATGACGCCTATCTTGTCTTACGGGGCCTGCGAAGCATGCCTTTGCGACTGGCCCGTCAGGAACAGACAGGGTTCGCCCTGGCGCGCTTTTTGGCCACTCGTCCGGAGGTCGCCTCGGTGCTTCACCCGGGCCTGGAGGAGCACCCCGACCATGCTCTTTGGCGACGGGATTTCACCGGAGCGGCGGGAGTGTTCGCGTTCACCCTTGCTGGACATCCCCCGCAGGCGCGGGTGCGCGCATTTCTGCAGCGCCTGAAGCTCTTCGAGCTGGGATATAGCTGGGGCGGTTATGAGAGCCTGATCGCGCCTTGCGATCCGCAATTGGCCTGCCGCGGCGACACACGGGCGCGCTATGACGGGCCGCTCGTGCGGGTGTCCGCCGGCCTTGAAGCCGCAGAGGCTTTGACCGCCGACCTTGCGCAGGCTTTCCGCGCGCTCACGGACTGAAGGGGTCTTTGGCGCGGCGATGGCGTGCGTCGACGCAGACCTTTCGAACGCACTGTTTGATACGCTCCATAATTGGAAACAATGCCTTAAGCACATTTGTACGCGTCGCCGACGCGGTCAGAGCAATGACCTTGTGGTCCGGAACCCGATGTGGGACGTGCCTAAAGTCGGATCGGCCGGCTGCCGAGAACCGGAGCGATAGCGGGCGCAGAAATTGGGCGAGCACAGATGCGAGCCGCCTTTGATCACGCGCTTGCCCTGGCCTTCCTGATCGTCTCGCCGAGCCTGTTCAAACGAGGCGGGGGCCTCGCGGCTCGAATACCAATCTTGGGTCCATTCCCAGACATTGCCAATCATGTCGTAAGCGCCGATAGCGTTTGGCGGAAAACATCCGACAGGGGCCGCGCCGGCGAAGCCGTCTTCCGCGTCGTCACGGAACGGAAAAAAGCCTCGCGCCGATTGGCGCAATCCAGCGGGTGATGGGGTGCGGCCACATCCTTCGGCTCCCGGTCGAAAACCGCCGCGCCGTAGCGCATGCCGGTCTCATCGAGGCGTTCGGCGCGGGTCACATAGCCTGTTTCCCTGACAAAGGCATCGAATTGTTCATCGGTGACTTCGGTGGCGTCGATGGCGAATGCCGCGACCGTTCCCTGCCCGCCGACCGCTTCTTCCGGCTGGAATAGCGCTGAGCCTCTGTTCACCGCGCCGGCAGGCACGATGATTTCAGTCCCTATGGCCTGCGCGACAGCGCAGGCGGCAAGGCCTATGGCGAAGGCGACGGCTGCAAGGCGGCGAGCAGCCTTGATCAGCGAAGATCGGAGGAGACTATCCATTCATTGTACGCGTTGACCATTGTTCCATCGGGAGGAGCGAACGAGGACTCTCGCTGCGAGACGTATGCGGGCGCGGGAACCGCATGCGACCATCCTTCAAACTCGCTGGCGAGCCGAGCGTGAAGCGCGCCGATCAGAATGGATCGCGGCCAGATTGGTGGTCTCGACGGCATCTTCTTCTAGGTTGAACAGCAAGCCCACCATATCCTGCCCATCGGTTCTCTCCATGACGACCAGTTTCCAGTCGCCGTCGATCATGCCGTAATTCGGCATGGTTCGCCAAAAGATCCGCGTGCGGCCATCCCTGCTCGCACTTCTGAAGACGTCGACGCCGATCAAAGAGGACTTCGCGCCTGTTTCGGATCCGGCGCCGGAGCCTGTTGAACTGTGACCGCACGCTACCTGCTCGACACCAACATCATCTCTGCTGGTTTTGGAGACGGTGCTGGGGATCCGGCGCAAGCAGCGCAGCGAGTGGCGCAGCGCCTTGAAGCCCTCAAAGCCGAACAGGAAGCCAAAGCGCGCACCGCGCGGGAGGCCTTCGCCAAGGCGAAGACGGCGATCCTGAGCCAGCATCACAAGGAAAGCGCCGACCTCACACAGCGCCAGGCCTTGCGCGAGCGGCAGGAAAAGAAAGAGCGGCAGGCAAAGTTCCGGCGCGGCCTGATGGGCTTGATCGACCGCCTGACCGGACGAAGGAAGCGCATCGAGAAGGAAAACACCATCGCCGCAGAGCGCGCGCTGATGCGGGACCACGAAGAGCGCACCGACCTCGCCCGCAAACAGGAAACGGTGCGAAAGCGCATGCAGGCGGAAGCCAGCGCGCTCGAAGCCGAACACCGAGAGATCGCACGAGCGCTGGGCAAAGACATCAGCCGCCTGAATGGTGTCCCATCACCAACCAAAGACCATGCCCGCGCAGCGTCTAAGGAACCGCAGGCGAACAACGAGCGCCCGGCCAAAGAACACAAGGCTCGTGATGGCCCCAAGCAAGAGCGGTGATTGCATGGTTTTCGGAGCCCCGCCTCGCACGCGCAACGCATCCGCCGCAAGGCGCGGGCGTTAAGGGCGGGCCCCTCAGGGACCGGCGCGGGACGGCTTTACCCTTGAGGGACGCGGCGCGGCGGATACCCTCGCGGTCCCAACCGAGGCGCGGCTGCACCCGAAAACCGGATGGTTTTTGGTGGAGCGTGGAGCGCACACGCAACTACGCATCGTCGAATGCGCGTCCCCAATCCTGCCCGCCATAAAAGAGGCGCAAGATGGTCACGTCCGCATCAGTGACGGTGAAGGCGATGGTGATGCGGCGCTCAAACCCAACGATGCGAAGACCGGGACGCACATCATCGCGCATCGTCCCCCGCTCTCCGGTATGCTCGAATCCACGGACATAGGCTTCAACGCGCGCTAGATAGCGCTCCGCCACCACGGGCGAAGCAGCATCGGCGATGTAA
>JAGWZH010000083.1 GCA_018971945.1 Alphaproteobacteria bacterium
TCACCGTGCGCCCGCAGTCGTATATCGGCGCGTCTTATGTGCAGCCTGTCACTGCTAACACAGTGGCGATCTACGCCGCCGCGCGGGGCGGGCATGTGCGCGCGATCGGCTTCGACAACGACATCCAAAGCTACATCTCTATCGATCTTAGCCTGCGCGCCGCGCACCTGTTTGACTACAAGACGATCAAAGATCTCGCCTACGCCAAAGGCCCCATCCCGATCGTCTGGGCCGTCTCGAGCGATGGCCGCTTGCTGGGCCTGACCTATGTGCCCGAGCAGCAGGTTTATGCCTGGCACAGCCACGACACGCAAGACGGCTTCTTCGAGAGCATAGCCGTGGTGAGTGAGGGCAACGACGATATCCTCTATGCCGTCGTGCGCCGCACGATTGGCACCGCCACAAAGCGCTATGTCGAGCGCCTTTCGAGCCGCTACTTTCAAGACCTCAAGAATTTCTTCGGGGTGGATTGCGGCCTGACCTATTCGGGCGCAGCGGCCACCACGATCAGCGGCTTGTCTCACCTCGAAGGCAAAACGGTCTATATCCTCGCTGACGGCGCCGTCATGCCGCCTCGGGTTGTAAGCGGCGGGCAGATCACCTTAGACAAAGCCGCTTCCCTTGTGCATGTCGGCTTGCCGATCGTCAGCGACCTGCAGACCCTGCCTCTGGCTGTCGAGGTTGAAGCCTACGCGCAGGCGACCAAAAAGAACGTCAAGGCCGTTGCGCTGCGCGTCTATCAATCCAGCGGGATCTATGTCGGCCCGGACGCCGATCACCTGACCGAAGCCAAGATCCGCACGACCGAGCCCTACGGCTCACCGCCAGGCCTGCAGACAGGTGAGGTGGAAGTGGATATTTCGCCGGCCTGGACAACCGAAGGACAGGTTGTCGTTAGGCAGGTCGATCCTGTACCGTTGACCATTGTGTCTATGACCACGACCGTTTCGTTTGGGGGATGATGTGGGGTTTTCTGCGCTAGTCCTTCAAGGCGGGGCTGCCGTCACCCAGGGGATCGGCTCTTACTATGCCGCCCAAGGCCAACGCACGGCCCTGCGTTCGCAAGCGCGCATTGCCGAGGTCAATGCCCGCATGGCCGAAGGCCAGGCGCGCGACGTTATGATGCAGGGCGAAGCCCAGCAACAGGCCATCCGGCAACGTGCGGCTGAAATCAAAAGCGGCCAGCGCACGGCCCTTGCCAGCAACATGATTGATTTGGGGTCGGAGACGGCGGTCGCGTTGCAGACCTCGACCGACTACCTCGCCGCGCGCGACGTGCAGACCGCCGAGGCCAATGCCCTGCGCCAGGCCTGGGGCTATCGCATGGAGGCGACCGGCCAACGCGGCCAAGCCTCTATGGCGCGGGCGACCGCGCGAGGGATCAACCCCTTCCTGTCTGGCGCAACCTCGCTCCTGACCGGCGCGGCGCAGACTGGGCTAACCTATGCTCAGATGCAGAACGCTGACGTCAACACGGACGCCCCGGCCTGGATGCGCCGCATTTTCAACAGGGGGACATAATGCCGCGCGTCCCCACCTACGACACGCAACCCCTGCAACCGACGATTCGCCAAGGCGAAGCTCGAGCGCCTCTCAGCGTCGAACAGGCCGCCATGCCTGGCCGCCAGATCCAAGAGGCCGGCGAGGCCATGGGCAGGATCGGGAGCGCGCTGGGGCAGTATGTGTTGCAACAGCAGGAGTTGTTCAACCGTGCGCGCGTGGCATCGATCACAAACGACATTGACGCCTTTGTCATGCAGCAGGCTGACGAATATGGCGCGCTGCAAGGCGAAAATGCGTTGCGCCCCGGCGAAGATGGGCGCGATCCTGTCGCCGCAAGGATAAGCGATTTTGATCGCTTTGTTGGCGAGCGCACCGCCAATCTTCCGCCTGTCGTGCAACAGGACGTCAACGAATATATTGGTCGGGCTAGGACACGGTTTCAGAGCAATTTATTCAGCCACTTTACGCGTCAAGGCGCGGCTTTTGCCGAAACCGCCAATCAAACGCGCATCGACACCGCGACGCAAAACATTATTCGAGACCCGTTGTCGCCAGAAACCGAGATGTTTTTTGGAGAAATTGACCAAGCCCTCGCTGATCAGCGGCTTATTAGCGGCATTCCTGTCGATGCAACGGCTATCACTAGCGCTGCGGCCACCGCTGTGATTGAGGGCCTGGTCGAAGGCAATCGCATCCAAGAGGCGCAAACATTCTTGGACCGCTACGGCGAAACGCGCATGACGCCGGAAGAAGCGGTCACGGCGCAAAACCGCATTCGCGAAGCGGGCGCTGTTTCGCGCGGTGAAGCGGCGGCGCAAAGTATTGTAAGGAATTTTCCCGTAACGCGTAACGATACGCGTGGCCCTGCTCGTGATCGCGCGTTGCGTGAAGCATTGACTGACGAAAACGGCAATCTTGATCGCGGCGCTTATGAGTACGCCCGCACTTTTACGAACCGTGCTGTGAGCCTGGAAGAAGAGCGCATTCGGAACGCCGAGGCGCAGGCTTATGAGGGCTTGGTTCGCCTCGCCCAGACAAATCCTCAAGCGGCGTTGAATAGCCGCGCTTTCGCCAATCTGCCGCCAGACGATCAAGAGCGCTTTACCAACTCAATCATTCGCGGCGCACCGCCGACAACGGAGCAAAACCAAGCATGGGCCGCGCTCGCTGGCGCTCCAGACTATGAAGAGCGCATTGCGGCCATGACCCCCGGACAAATCGCAGACATGCGGCCCATGCTTGGCGAAAGCCGCTACAGAGATCTTGTGGCAGATTATCAAAGCTTGACGCAGCCAAGAGGCGGCAGAAGCGCGGGCGCTCAAACAGATCCCAACGTAGTCACCATGACCGGCACAAATGCCACTGTGTTGCGCGACGTGTTGAGGCAACTTGATTTACCATCAAGCGGAGAAGAATTTGCCGCCATTCAAGGCAGGGCGCGTGATTTGGTCCAAGCAGAGCAACAACGTCTTGGCCGCGTGCTTAGCCAAGATGAATTGCAAAACTTTTTGTTGCAACAAATGGGGCGCGGCATTCGTTCATCTGGCGGGTTTTTTGCTCCGTCAGAGCGTCCGCTGGCAACCTTTCGCTATCGAGACATCCCGCGTCCAGATCGAGACCGCATCGAAGCCGCTTTTGCCATTGCCTACGAGCGAGCCGTGGCGGCTGGTTCGACCCGAAGCGAAACTTACAACCCAGATATAGAAGAGAATATTATTCGCCAATACATTGCCGAGCAGCGCGGTGAGCCGATTGTTAGGGCGCCTTGATGGAAGAAGAAGAAGACTTTCTCGCCTCTTTGCGTGTTCGCCAACCAGAGCAGCCGGCCTTGTCGCCTCGCGCGCAAGAACTGCGCGCACAAGGAACAATCGCTCGCGCCAATATGGCCTTGGCCAGCTTCGGCGATGTGCAACCCGGAACCGAAGCCGAAATGCGCACGCTTGCCGAACGGCAAAACATACCGCTGGCAGCCGCTAGAGCCGCTGGCGTTGATAACCTGCGCCGCACAAACGCCATGGATACAGTGGCGCGCTCACCGACTGTGAGACGCGCTTTTGGGGACGAAAACCGCGCGCGCATCATGGCTGACGACACAGACCAGCTCAGCGCGCTGGATGGTGTATTTGACGCGTTTCGCACGGCAGCCGCGCCTTTTGTTCCAGGCGTGACGATGCTTCCTGAAGTGCTTTCGTTTGCGCAGTCTATTCCGCGCGAGACCTTGCAAGCCGGTCGTAATGTCAGCCGAACTCAGCCTTTTGCGGCAGCCGCAGGCGCAATTGTCCCTGGCGCGCCACTGCTTCCGTATGTTGAGCGGGCTGTGTCTGGCGCCGTTCTCGGTGGCGCTCGCGCGCGTGTGCAGGCCGAACTTGGTGATCGGATCTTTTTCGACGATCTCACGCGACGCAGCGCGCCGACTGATGTTCGGACGCGCGAAGAGATTGCGCTGTTAACCTCAGAGTTTGAGCGCACCCAACGCGCAAGAGAAGAGTTTGGCGTTGCTGCTTGGGTTGGTGAAACGGTTGGCTACACGGGCGCACAGCTTGCGATTGGTTTGTTGGAAGCCCCGCCTGCGGTTGCTGCTGGCGCAGTCGGCGGCGGCTTGATCGGTGGCGCTATTACACGCAGGCCCGAAGGCGTTGTCACTGGCGGTCGCATAGGCGGCGGCTTGGGCCTTGCGGCCTCTCAATCCTTTTTCAATTTCCGGCAAGAGGCCGGTCTTGCGTTTCTCGAATATCAGAACATGCGTCTGGCCGACGGGACGCGCATTGACCGGGAGACGGCGCGGGGCGCAGCGTTTGTCACTGGCGGCATCAATGCCGTGCTTGAAACAGGCGCAGATTTGCTTCTGACCCGCTTGGCAATCCCCGGCGTTGATCGGCTTTTGAACAAGCCGGCCAAGGAAGTGGTCGATGAATTGCTGCAAACCCCGGCTGGGCAAGACGCATTGCGCCAGGTCGCAAGCCGAGCAGCCCAAGCGGCAACGGTTGAAGGCTTTACCGAGCTTTTGCAAGAGATCGTCAACGTCGCTACCGGCCAAACGGCATTAGCTTCGGCTGAAGGCGTCGCTGCTTTGCCAGCGGTTGGTTTTGGCTTGGGCGAAGCGCTGCGTCAGGAAAGCTTAGCGCGCGCTGGCCAAGCAGGGCTGGAAGGCATTATTGGCGGCGCTGGCGTAACCGTTGTGACATCACCCGCTACCATACCGCTTGAGAATTATTTTCGTGAGCGTGACTTGCGGGCGCAGCGACAGCGAGCGCAAACGGCTACAGGCCGCATTGACCTTGTCGAAAGGGCCATTGAGACGGCAGGGCGCACCCGCCTTGTTGATCGCGACCGGGGAGAGCTGGCGCGCTTTGTCAATGAGGCGACCGAAGAAAGCCCGGTTTCGACGATCTACGTCTCCCTCACCGATGCGGCTCAGCTGGCCCAAGAGCAGAACACGACGGTCGAGGATATCGTGCGCCGCATGGGCGGCACGGCGGAAACCATTGCGGCGGCGGAGGCGTCAGGCTTTGCAATGGAAATCCCGATTGGGGATTTTGTGGCGTCTGTCACCAAAACCGATTTGGCAAGCGCGGCGGTCCAAATCATCAAGACCAACCCCCTGCTCTACACCCGGCGCGAGCTAGAGGCTCTAGCGACTGAGGGGCAGGAGCAAGCCATTGCTGTCGCCGAGCGCCTGGCAGCAGCAGCGCAGAATGATGTTGAGTTGCAGGCTGGCGTCTTGGATGTGCAAGCCGAGCTGGAGCAGGCCATAGAGCCAGTGCGGGCGCAGCTTGCTGCTGCGATAGAGCCAGTGGTTGGCGAAGCCGGCGCGGCTCAGCAGCTTGGCCGCGCTTCGGCTATCCCCTATGCCAAGATCGCAGCAGAAGGCTACGGCGTCATAGCCCAGGTGTTGGGTATTACGCCGCGCGAGGCGATGGCGCGCTACCCCCTGCGCATTGGCGAAATGCAGGTTGGGCCTAATCTGGGCCAGCCGATCGAAGAAGGCGCTCCGGTCGAAGGCGGGCCGATCGTCCGCGCGGTCACGCGCGAGATCCCGGTGCTGCCCGAGTTCGGCACGCCGGAGTGGACCGCCATGGTCCAGGCCGCGCAGGACAAGCAAGCGCGCGGTGAGGCCCTGACGACCAACGAGCGCGCCCTAATTAACATGGGCCGGGAAGACGCGGCTGAGCTTACGCGCATTTTGGACCGCATCCGCAACGGCCAGGAGCTGACCCCAGCCAGCCAGCGCTTCCTGCGCGAGCGGGGCTATGACCCCGTGACGGGGCAGAGGGTGCAGGATGAGACGTTGGGGCAGACCCGGCGCCTGCGCATGGGCACGGAGACGCTTGCGCGATTCGGTCTGGACCCCAATAAAAAGTACAAGACGCGCGAAGTCGCCACCGCGCTGGAAGCGCGTGCGCGCAAGAAACACGGCACGATCGCGGACGACGACTTCAGCGAAGAGGCCTCGAAGAAGATCCAAGATTTCATGATCGACGAGATCATGTTCGAGGTTGACCTAGCAAAACAAACCCCCAGCAAATCGGCTGTCGGTTGGTACTCAGAGAAGTTCCAACGCGCGCTTGATAATTTGGCGACAAAATTCCCCGAATTGCTAGACGAGACCGCTTTTTCCAACCCTGCTGCGCCGCCAGGCGTGAAGATCCTCGCCACGCCGCAGAACGCTCGCAATTTCTTGACGGCGCTCATTGCGATCACGTCCGACGGCGCAAAAGTAAAAGACAATCTTCGCTTTGCGTGGGCGCTCTACAGTGTTTTCCGCGAGGACGGAAAACTCCCGACGTCCGTTACGTTTGGCGGCGAGCGCAATACGTCAATGGACATCAACATCAACAACCTGCAGGCGCTGCTGGACCAACAAGGGCCGGCAGACATGCATGCATGGCTACTTGATAAAGACACCGTATCAAACTTACGCAAACGCGCTATTGCTGCGGGCCACAAGTTTAACGTCGCCTACAAGGCCGACATGCAGCTGCCGCAGGCGGCGCTGATCTTTGGTCCTAAGCTGGACGCGTTTTACGCAAACTTAATGGGCGACACCGGCTACCTGACAATGGATCGCTGGTGGTCGCGCACATTCAATCGCTACCGTGGCACGCTGCTCGCCAAGCCTACCCGCGAAGGACTAGAGCGGTTTAAGCGTCTGGTCACGGAAGACCGTAAATTAAACGAACCACTCGAGACAATGACGGACGACGAGGCGCTGGCGCTGACCGTCGACTACGTCCAATCGTACAAGGCCAAAAAGTTCAAGAACGGCACCGAGATCGAGAAAGCCGCCAACACACTTTACAAAGCGGCGTTCGAGCAACTTGAGGATCAACCGTTTAACGCGAGCGATCGCGAGTTTATGATCAACACAACGCTCGCGGTGCAAAAGCGCTTGAGGCGTCGCGGCGTCACCATGACCGTGGCTGACATTCAAGCCGTCTTGTGGTATTACGAAAAACGGCTCTACGGCGTCCTCGGCGCACGGCAGACCGCAGACATTAGCTACGAGGATATCGCTCTTGCGCAGGCCGGCAGCAACCAATCGCCCCGAGATGTTATCTCGGGACGATCCGTTTCTCAAACAGTTGGAGACGGAGAACAGTCGCTTGATCTGGATGAAGATCTTGGGACTGTCGACGGAGACCCCGAAGACGTTGCCGACGACGCCGACGAAGAAACCCTAGGGCAGGACGAAATAGATGGAAGACGACCCGAACCGCCCAGAGACGGAGGAAGACGGTATTCGAGCGGAGGCCTTGCGCCGCTTGAAGGTGCGCCTGTTATCAAAGGGGCTACTGGACCCGACCCGGCCATTGTCGCTGTCGCAGAACAATACGCCGCCGACAACGGCATCGACCTTCGCAGACAAGCCAGATACGCAAATGTAGATCCAGACTTGGCAATGCGCATTGCGGCGGCTTATGACGCCATGCCGCACGCGCCCGAAGATCCTGCGGTGCGCGCAGCGTATGAAGATCTTGCGCGTCAAACCCGCCTTCAATACGACGCCTTGGTCCGCGCCGGGTATGTCTTTACGTTTTACGATGACAACACCGACCCGTACGCCGGCAACCCGGCAGCTGCGGTGCGCGACCTCCGAACCAACAAAAGCATGGCCGTCTATGGCACATATGCAGGGTTTGGCACGGAAGGTGTGCCGGGCAATGCTGTCGAGACAAACATCATGCTGGCGGACACGGGCCTGCAATGGCCCGACCAAAATGGCGTCATGCAAAAAGTCACGTCTAACGATTTGTTTCGCGCTGTTCATGACGCTTTTGGCCACAGTCTGGAAGGCGCAGGTTTTCGCGCTCGCGGCGAAGAAAACGCCTGGCAGGCACACATTCGTCTTTACACTGGCGCAGCCCGTGGCGCGATCACAAGCGAAACGCGCGGCCAGAATAGCTGGCTAAATTACGGGCCAAACGGAAAACAGAACGCTACCGCCAGCGTTCAAGACACGGTCTTCGCGCCAAACAAAACCGGCCTCATGCCCGAATGGACATGGACCGAGGGCGTTGTCGAAGACATGCCAGCGCCACCAGAGGCGATCCCCGAGGGAACTGAAACGCTCGGCGCGGGGTTCGAAGGCGGTCGCCGAGGCCAATACAACATTGCCCAACAACGGATCGAGCTAAGCCCCAACAGCGACTTCTCGACCTTCCTGCACGAGCTGGGTCACCATTTTCTGGAGGTGAACAACAAGATCGCGCTAGACCTGCTGGACCGGCAGAAGCGCAACGAGATGCTGACCACGCGGCAACAGCAACACCTTGACGATATGCGCCTGCTGCTCAACGAGGCAATCAAGCGCTCCGGCATTGAGCCGGGTGAGGTCCTGCCGGAAGGCGTGGTGTTCCAGGCGCAGCAAGAAGGCTACCTTGGCCAAGATCCCATTGAAGCTCAGGAATGGTTGCGGGCTAAGGCCAAGGGCTTGGACATGTCGCTTGAGGGCCGCATGAAGCGGGCCAGGGCGATGGGGTTTGATACGGATACGGTGTTGTATCACGCCACTCCGGCCAGCTTTGAGGCGTTCCGACCGTCGGAAAAAGGATTGCTTGGGCCGGGCGTTTATTTCACGGACAGCCCGTCTTATGCCGCACGTTACGTCGGCGACAAGGAGGGCGCGAACATCATTCCGGTGCTCACGCGAGCGCGTCTCGCAAAGCCTTCGGACATTGACGCCGCATGGAGCGAAACGTCAAAAGACCTTTCCGGGCAAGCGTTTAATGAAGCCGTGGACGCAAATCTGAAAGCTAAGGGTTTTGAGGGAAAGGACCGCGCGACGCAGATCGTCGTTTGGGACCCCGCCAACATCCGCTCCATCCACGCCGCCTTCGATCCTGACTTTGCCGATAGTCCGAACCTGTTGGCGCAAGAGGGCCAAGACGGCGCACCGCCAGCGCCAAAAGGGTTTGCAGAACAGATTAACGAAATCGCGCGCGACGTTGAGACATCTATTCCAGGGGGAGGCAAGTTCGCTCACAAGGCGTCGATTGCGGAAATTTACGACGCTTATGGCCGAAAGCAGCCTGACGCTGGCTCATTGGCAGCATTTAAGGCGCGACTGCTAGACGCGCATAACAAGGGCGAGATTGACCTACTACCGCTGGACGATCCGAAATCTATGGACCCAGCACTCCGCGCGCGAAGCGCAATCAAGACCGAGTACAACGAATATCATTTTGTCGATCGTCGGCGCGCGACGGAAGCCCCGCCAGCCGCTCCGCCGCAACCACCACCACCGCCATCACCGCCATTACCGCCGCCACCACCACCGCCACCGCCTATTGGCCCAGCCGCTCCGCCACCACCACCGCCACCGCCTATTGGCCCAGCCGCTCCTGAAGGCCCACGGCCAGGGCAGGACGTGATCGAGTGGTTCAACTCGCTGTCTTTCGAACAGCGGCGGCCCTACCACGAGGCCTTTGCGCGGATGGCGGAGACTTACTTCGCCACTGGCGAGGCCCCGACGCCTCGGCTAAAAAGTTTGTTTGAGCAATTCAAAGAGTTCATGCTCAAGGTCTACGGCGACATTCGATCTTTCTTGGGCGCTCCGTTGTCGGACGAAGTGCGCCAAGCCATGGATCGCTTCTTCATCGCGCGGACAAATGTTCAGCGTGCGGAAGAAGGGTTGGGCTTCACGCCGGCCTTTGCAACCAGGCCGGCCTTCATGACGCAGCAAGAATGGGAAGGCTATCAGGAGCTGACGGCGCAGGCCACGCGCGAAGCGAACGGAGATCTTTCGGCGCGGCTCATGCGTGACATGCAATGGCTGTCTGGCGCGAAGAGCCGTGAGATGCGAAAGCTGCAAAGGCAGCATGCCGCAGAGCGCAGGGCCATCCGCGAGGAGGTCACGGCGGAAGTGGCCGACAAGCCTGTCAATCGGGCGAGGCGGTTTATCGCACGCGGGATCGGGCAAGACGGGCAGGTTATCCCTGGGCCTCACAAGCTGTCGAAGGCCGCCCTTCAGGCGCAATTCCCTGAGGTGGATCTTAGGGCGCTGGGCTTCGGCCAATATGGCCTTGTCGCCGAACAGGGCCTGGACCCCGACACGGTGGCCTCGATGCTTGGCTATCAAAACGGCGAAACGCTGCTAAATGATTTGCTGACCGCCCCCAAGCAAGCCGACGAGATCAAGGCCGAGACCGACCGTCGCATGCTTGAGCGGTACGGCGAGACCACCTCGCGCGAGGCATTGGAGCGGGCCGCCAACGAGGCCGTGCATAGCCAGCTTCGAGGGCGCGCTATTCACGCGCAGCACATGGCGCTGGCTAAGGCCGTTGGATCTCGCGCCCTGCTGCGCGAAAACGCTAGGGCCGCTGCAAAGATCATTGTCGGGCGCCAGCCGGCCAGCAAGCTAAGCCCCAAGCAAGCCATGGCGGCAGAGCGCCTGGCCGCGCGCAGGCTCATGGCGGCATTAAAGGCAAATGATCTCACCGCCGCTGCAACCGCCAGCCGTGATCAGGTTTTGGCTTTTGAGATCACCGCTGAGACCTTCCGGGCGCAGAAAGCCTATCAAGACGCGCTGCGCTTATTTCGTCGGGTGAACACCGGCAAGAAAGAGAACGTCGCCAAAAACCGGAACTACGACTTGGTTCAAGCGGCCCGTGCGATCTTGAGCGTGTATGGGGCCGGGACAAAAGTTGATTCCCCCATGGCCTACATCAAGGACATCAAAAAATACGACCCAACGCTCTTTGCCAGCCTAGAGCCATTGATTGATGACGCAATCGGCGCACAAAAGCCGCTGAAGGATTTGTCGGTGCGCGAGGTCGAGGGTCTTCGCGATGTGATCGACCAGCTTTACACGCTCAGCCGCGAAGAGATGAAGCTGGAGATTGCTAACCGGCAAATCGAATTGCAAGACGCAGTTGATAGCCTGACACAACGGCTGCAAGACATTGGCGCTCCTCCTCCCGCCCCGCCTTCGCGCGCGGCGACGGAAGGCGAAAAGCGTGCGCGTGAGTTGCAGGGGCTGGGCAATTGGTTACGCCGCGTCGAAAGCTGGGCGCGTGCTGTTGATGGCGGCGTTGGCCCCTTCACCCGCTTAATATGGCGGCCAGTGAGCCAGGCGGCGGACGCCTACCGCAATGCGCGAAACGACTATATCGAGCGCTTCCGCGCTTTGTTTACGGGCATTGAAGGATCGTTGCGCACGGGCCGGCAGATCGAAGCGCCCGAGCTTGGTTACACCTTTATCGGCGGCAAGGCCGAGCTGTTGCATGCAATCCTGCACACCGGGAACGAAAGCAACAAGCGCAAGCTGTTGCTTGGCATGGGCTGGGGCAGGCTCATGCCAGACGGTGAAACAGTGGACGATAGCCAGTGGCGGTCTTTCATGGATCGGATGCACCGTGAAGGCGTCATTACGCAAGCTGACTATGACTTCGCCCAAAGCGTTTGGGATTTGCTCGAAGAGATCAAGCCCCTGGCGCAGAAAGCGCATCGCGCCGTGTTCGGACGGTTTTTCAGTGAGATCACGGCGCAGACGGTCAGCACGCCCTTTGGCGATTACCGGGGCGGTTATGTGCCTGCGATCTATGACCCGATGCGCTCGCAGGATGCCGCGCGGCGGAAACAGCAGGAAGACATAATCGAAAGCAACGACAGCCAAATGTTCCCAGCCCCGGCCAGCGGGTTTACAAAATCGCGTGCGGATTATTCCGCGCCGATGCTTCTCGATCTTAAGCTTCTGACGACGCACATCGATAAGGTTTTGATGTTCTCCTACCTCGCTGCGCCAGTGCGTGGCGTGCTGCGGATCTTGAAGCAAAAGGAGTTCTCGAACGCGCTCGCGGCCTACGACCCCACGGCGCAAAATGATATGCTTGAGCCGTGGTTACAGCGGTCGGCCCGTCAGATTGTTGAAACCCCGACTACTGGTTGGGGCGGAAAAATGATTGACGCTGGCTTTAGGTACATTCGCCGCAACTCGGGCATGGGCCTGATGATGGCCAACTTGGTCAACGTGTTACAGCAGGTCACGGGCTTTTCGCTGGCGGCGGTGATGGTTAAGCCGCATCGCTTGGCAAGCGCCCTTGTGCGCTACACGCTGAACCCAATGGGTACAACGGATGCCGTGCGCGCAGCCAGCGCCATGATGCGGGAGCGCGGCGATAACCAGGCGGCGGCGCTGTTCGGCGAAGTGACGGCTATCATCGACCCAAACAATAAGATCAAACAGCTTCATAACTGGTTTGCCCGACATGCGTATTTTATGCAGGTCGGTTTACAGAACGTTATGGACGTGATCGTTTGGCAGGGCGCTTACAGCCAAGCCATTGCCGAAGGAGAGACGCACGCGGAAGCCGTCGCGCGGGGCGATAGCGCGGTGAGATTGACGCAGACCTCAAGCTTGCCTGAAGACATTGCGCGTGCTGAAGGCGGCAATGCTGGCCTTCGGGTTTTCACCCACATGTACAACTACTTCAACATGTGGGGAAACACGCTCTCTACAGAATATCAAATTGCCGTTCGAGACATGGGCTTGCGTAAAGGCGCAGGGCGCTTGGTCTTTTTGTATATTGCTGGCTTTGCAATTCCTGCTCTTATTGGTCAGCTCATAGCCGATGCTATGCGCGGGCAGCTACCTGAAGACGATGAAGACGATGGTTACTTGGACGAGTGGCTTCAATATTTCTTTGGCGTGCAAGCAAAAACAGCTTTGGCCTTTGCGCCGATCGTTGGGCAGGTAGGCGTTGCAACGATGAATGTGTTTAACGAAAAGCCCTATGATGACCGCATTGGCGGGGCTCCATCCATTTCAATTGTTGAAAGCGCCGTTCGTGCGCCCAACAGCGTTTATAAGGCCATTGCGGAAGAGGGTGACAAAAGCCGCGCGGCAAAAGATTTTCTGACCCTTTTAACCCTTGCGACAAACATTCCGTTCACTGTGTTGTCTCGCCCTATTGGCTACGCCATTGACGTAGCGGAAGGCGATGTTGAGCCCACAGACGAATTAGACTATGCACGAGGCCTTGTGACGGGCTCGGCTTCTGAGGCTAGTAAACAATGACGATTAGCACCGAGATCCGCAGGGCAGGCCCCTACGCAGGCAATGGCAGCACGACTGCTTTCGCCTTCGCCTTCAAGGTTTTCTCCACTTCGCAAGTGCGTGTCACCCGCGCGGTCGTGGCCACTGGCGTCGAAACCACACTGGCCTTGACGACGGACTATACCGTCAGCCTCAACAGCAATCAGGATACTAACCCTGGCGGCACGGTGACGCTCTTGGTGGCGCCGACAGCGGCGCAATCGGTGACGATCACGTCCAATGTGGCCAATCTCCAGCCAACTGCGCTGGCCAATCTGGGCGGCTTTTACCCCGACGTGATCAACGACAGCTTGGATCGCGCCACGATCCAGATCCAGCAGCTTGATGAGCGCTTGGACCGGGCGCTTGTAATCCCCGTTTCGTCGACAGCCAGCACGCAGCTTCCGACCCCGCAGAGCGGCGCGCTGCTAGGGTGGAACGGCGGGGCGACGGAGATCGTCAATTACAATGCGACGACGATCGTCGGCTCAACGGCCTATCGTTATATCCACCGGGTTGTGGCTACGGCGGGCCAGACGGCCTTCACCCTTCCGATCCCGTATGTGCTGAACGCCTCGGCAATCGAGGTGTTTGTGAACGGCCTACGGCTAGAGCAAGGCGCGGGGCTGGATTGGGTGGAGACCAACACGACGACAGTCACGTTTAACAGCGGCTTGGCCTCGGGCGATCTGGTCACGTTCGTGGTGAATGTCCTAGCGACTGTCGTTCCAATTGCCGCCTTCCCTGCGGCCAGCGTCTCGGCGTTTGGCGCGTCGTTGGTTGACGACGCAGACGCTGCGGCGGCCAGGACGACGCTGGGGCTTGGATCGCTGGCCGTAATCAATAGCCCGTTGCCGATCGCCAATGGCGGGACAGGCGCGACGACAGCAGGCGCGGCGTTGACGGCGTTGGGCGGTCAGCCGATCGACGCCACGCTGACGGCCTTGGCCGGGCTGGCGACTGGCGCGGACAA
>JAGWZH010000207.1 GCA_018971945.1 Alphaproteobacteria bacterium
GAAGGCCTGTGGCGCGTGGGGGGCCTAACTCTTTTCAACAGGCGGCCATGGCTGCGCTCAGCACCGGCTTGACCGGACCACGCCCGACCATCGCAGACTATGCTTCGGGGCACTGGCGGGGCACATGGTGTTTTGAGGCTTGATCTCGAGGGCGCTCGCTGCTACAAAACCCTTGCCCCCCTTGGTGCCGCCAGAGGGACTCGAACCCCCGACCTTCTGATTACAAATCAGCTGCTCTACCAGCTGAGCTATGGCGGCGACGAGGCGTTCCATACGCGTCGCCGCGGCCTGCGCCAAGGGGCGTTGTGCGAGGTTGGGACCGGGCTTGCTTGCGGGGCTTGTTGGGCGTTCGCCGAGCGCCCCGGGCCGGGCGGCTCGGAGAGACCTTTGCTACTCCCTCTTTTCAAAAACTGCGTTAAGGATGTTGCGACACGCGTTTCAATTCGCGCGCGCGGGCTTCCCCGCGCGCCTGCGTTAAAGGGGATGAGGCCATGAGCTTCTGGGATCGGGTTTTCCAAGTCTTGTTTGGACGCCGCGGTGGAAGCCAGCCCCCGCCGCCGGCCCCGCCATCGCCTCCGCGGCCTGCGCCGCGGCCTTCTCCCCCGCCGCCGAACCCTCCTGCGCCGCCGGCTCCGCCCGCGCCTCCGGTTCCTCCTCCGCCGCCCCCTCCGGCGGAGCCTCCGCCTCCGCCGCCCCCTCCGGCAGAGCCTTCGCCGCCCGCTCCGCCACCCCCACCTCCGCCACCCCCACCTCCGCCACCCCCGCCCCCCGGTCCGCCCTCTTTGTCTTTGGCGAGTTTGCGGGCGCAGGACGCCGCACGCCTCAGCGCCGACCAGATCGCGGGTCTGGCGGCAAGCCTTGGCTTGGAGGCGGCTTCCATCCGCGCTGTGATCCAGGTAGAGAGCGCCGGCTCGGGCTTCAGCGCCGACGGGCGGCCTTTGATCTTTTTCGAGCCGCATTTGTTTCGGCAGGCCACTGGCGGCCGGTTTGACGCGAGCCACCCGGCTTTGTCGCCGGCGCCGGGGACGCGTGTCCCTGTGCCGCGCACCCAAGCCGAGCGGTGGACGCAGTTGGAGCAAGCCTACGCCTTGGACGCCTCAGCGGCCCTGGGCGCAACGAGCTGGGGCGTTCTTCAGACCCCGGGGCGCTATTTCGCCGCCTGCGGCTATGGCGGCGTCGAAGAAATGGTCTTGGATCTGAGCCGCTCCGAAATCCGACAGCTTGCCGCCTTCGAGCGTTACCTGCGCGGGCAGGGTCTGGTGGATGAACTCCAGCGCAAGGACTGGGCGGCTTTCGCCCGGGCCTATGAAGGCGAAGCCGGCGCCGGCCAATATGGCAGCGCGCTGGAACGCGCCTACCGCGCGCTCGCCCCGCCTCCGCCGCCTGGGGACGCATTCCTTGATACGCTCCGGGCGCAGGACCCAAGAGGGCTGACAGTGGAGGATTTCGCCGCCTCCGCCCAAAGGCTTGGGGTGGAGCGCGAGGCGATCCAGGCGGTGGTGCAGGTCGAAAGCGGGCCTTTGGGCGCGTTCGCTCCTGACGGTCGGCCGACAATCCTGTTCGAGCCGCATATTTTTTCGCGGTTGACGCAGCGGCGCTTCGACGCGACCAATCCGAACGTGTCTTATCCGAGTTGGGATCGCACGCGTTATCCCCGGGATCAGGCCGGTCGTTGGGCGCAGATGGCGGAAGCCTATGCGTTGGATCGAGAGGCCGCGCTCGGGTCAGCCAGCTATGGTCTCTTTCAGATCATGGGTTTCAACCACGCCCGTTGCGGGTTTCCCACCGCGTCTGCCTTCGTGGCCGCGTATTGCCAGAGCCAGGTGGCGCAGTTGCAGGCGTTTGAGGCTTTTATCCGCAATGCGGGGCTCCTCGATGAGTTGCAACGGCTGGACTGGGAGGGTTTCGCCAGAGGCTATAATGGCTCTGGCCAAGTGGAGCGCTATTCCCGCCTGATGAGCGACGCTTATAATCGGCTGAAGGGCGTCGCCTGAAGGCCCTGCGGGCGGTGGCGAGACAGAGTGGGAGGAAGGCCATGTCGTGGTTCAGCCGCTTCTTGGAGGCCTTGTTCGGGCGCAGGCCTCGGCCTGCGCCGCCCCCGCCATCGAGGCCAGCGCCGCCGCCTCCGCAGCCAGGAAAGCCCATCGCAGAGGGGCCAAAGCCTGCCCCGCGGCCTCTTCCGCCAGCCCCATCCCCGCCAGCCCCATCCCCGCCAGCCCCATCCCCGCCAGCCCC
>JAGWZH010000084.1 GCA_018971945.1 Alphaproteobacteria bacterium
GCGCGCCCGTCATGACGGCAACCATGCCGATCAAACCTGCCAGCACGCGTCTCATGAAGCCCTCCTCATCCTCGTTGTTGGGTTCAGGTCGCCCCGGACTTAGGCTGATCGGCGGCGATGTCAGCCCCTGGGACCAAACAAGGCCGAGCCAACCCGCACCATCGTGGCCCCGAAGCGGATCGCGGTTTCGAAGTCGCCGCTCATGCCCATGGACAGCTCTTTCAGGCCGTTGCGGGCAGCGATTTTGGAGAGCAGCGCGAAATGCATCGCCGCCTCCTCCCCTTCTGGCGGCACGCACATCAGGCCTTTGACCGGGAGGCCGAATAGATCACGGCAACGGGCGATGAAAGCGTCGGCTTGCTTTGGGGCGACGCCCGCCTTTTGCGGCTCCTCGCCAGTATTGACTTGGATTAGACAGTCGAGCGCGCGCCCCTGTCGTTGAATCTCGTCGGCAAGCGCGCGGGCGAGCTTGTCGCGGTCAAGGCTGTCGATGGCGTCGAAAAACGCGACGGCTTGTTTGGCCTTGTTGGTCTGAAGAGGTCCGATCAGGCGAAGCTTCATTTTCGGAAACTCTTGGCGAAGGTCGGTCCATCGCATGATCGCCTCTTGCACGCGGTTTTCGCCAAACACGGTCTGGCCGGTCTGCAGGACCCCTCGGACCCTCTCCTGGGGTTGGGTTTTGGACACAGCGACAAGGGTCACCGCGGCAGGATCTCGGCCAGCGGCCTTGGCGGCGGCGGCGATCTTGGCCAGGATCGCGGCGCGGGCGGAAGCGGGAGAGAAGTCTGTGTCCATGCAGAGGGGAGCACGGTTAGCGGCGATCGCCTCGGGCCTCAACCAGAAGGCGCCCTCTGGGCTGCCCGCGCTGCTGTTGCTGACCGATCCAGCGCGGACGCCAGATCCCCTCGGGGCTTTGGGTCGGCCGCCGCGAGGGACCGGGTTGATTTTTCGGCACTTTGGGGGGGCGAACCAGAGGGCGCTCGCCTTCAAGTTGAAGGCCGCATGTCGGCGGCGCAGATTGACGCTGCTGATCGGCGCAGATGTGAGACTAGCCCAGACGGTCAGAGCGCACGGGGTGCATCTTGCTGAGCGCCAGACCCGACGGCGCTGCTTTTTCCGCGGGCTCGTCACGGCGGCGGCGCACTCCCGGCGGGCGGCGGCGCGGGCCAAGGCGGCCGGGGCTCAAGCCGTCTTGCTGTCGCCGGTTTTTCCAAGCCGGAGCCCGTCGGCGGGGCGGCCGATCGGAGGGCTCAAGGCGCGGCGGCTTTCGGCTCTTTGTCCCCTGCCCTGCTACGCCTTGGGGGGCGTGAACGAAAGGACCGCGCCCCTCCTTAAGGCGAGCGCGTTCATCGGTTTGGCGGCGGTGGACGCCTGGAGCGCGGGGCGCGCTTTCGCGTCACCCCATTGCAGCGGAAACAGATGACAAAGGTCCGCGATTATGGCTCCGCCCAAAACCGCTCGTTCCTCATAGTTTCAGCAAAGGGACAAGCGCCAAAGCCTTCGAAAAACCGCAGCCCGGTTTAGAAACGGAAAGCCGATCGGATGCGGACCGCAGCGTCGGGCTGCTCCTGCTCGCCATTGCGGCGGGTAAGGCCGCGATCTTCCGCCAGGCCGACCTGCCCGCCGACGCTCAAAGACGGGCTGAGCTGGAAATAAGCGCCAAAGGCTGTCTCTTGGCGGGGCCCCACGGGGGTCAATGGCGCTGGACGCTCGGCGGGAACGTCCACCGTTACGCCCCATCGGCCATTAATGCGCCAATTGGCGCTGGCGCCGGCGGCCGGTGCAGACGCGGACTGCTCGCCTTGAAGGCTGAAACGCTCATACCAAGGGGTTTCTGCGACCGCGGCGGTCCGATCCTGCGCGTGCGCGACGCCTGTCGCCGCCAAGGCGGCGCCTGCGAAGGCAAAGGCAAAACGGAGCTTCACGACGCTGTTCCCCACACGACGGGGCGGATCCACCGCCCACGGCCTTTCTGTATATAGTAAGGCTCGTTCACAAACAGTTACTTTCCGATCACAGGTCCGCGGCAAATTCAAGCATGAGGCCTTTGGCGCTCTCCTGACGCTGGGTCCGCCCGAAAGCGTCCGCTTCGGGAACACTTCGGTCTTGGCTCATGAGCGAGAGGGATATCGTTACCCCGTCTCCCCTATCCCACCCGATTGCGGCCAAAAGAGCGTCGGTCTGAACATGGGCGAGGTCATCGTCGGCGCTGGAGGCCTCGATCATCAGGGCCCAGGGGCCCGCCTCATACACGCTTGAGGCCGCCAAGGCGCTGTAGCCGCGTTCGCCGGCAGCCCAGCCATTGTCGCTCTCCAGGACCGAGACGCCGCCCCGGAGCGGTCCATAGCCCAGCTGAACGCCCGCAGACCAGGCTTCAATATCGCCCCATTGCGGCTCTGAGCCGGCGCTCTCGCCGGTCAGGTAGGTGAGGGCGGCGCGGGTCCTGAGCCCAGAACGCCAAACCCGCTCGAAGCGCAGACCCCCTTCCCAGATGCGCTCGGCCTCGAAAACGACCGCCTCCCCGGCCCGGCGCGCGAAGCCCTGGTCGACGGTGCGATGATCGTTTCCGGGACCGTAAGATAGGCCCGCAGACAGGCCCAAAAGGCTCACGCTTCGAAAGACGAGCTTAGCGGAAGAGCCCGAAAGGTCGTTGACGGTTTGGACGCCGCCGAGGCGGGTGAGGCTCAGGCTGCCGTCAACGGCGGAGGACCCCGCCAGGATCGTCGGCGTGGGCAGGCTCAAGGCGGCAGCGGCCCCTGGGGCGAGACCAAGATTCACCGCACCCCAGCCGCCATCGACATAGATATAGGCCTGTTCCACCGCCGCCCGGGGCCCACCGCGCGCCTCTTGGAGTTCGGCGCCTGCATAACCGCTCACCGGGGCGCGAACCGCCGATCCAGACACGGCGGCGCAATCGGCGAATCCTGGGGGACACACGCCGGCGAGACCGCCTCTTGGCGATCGCGAGGGATGATCGCGTTCACCGACGGCCGCCAGCCGCGCGCCGATGGCCAAGCCCTGTTCGAGGACGGTCTCAACCCCCGCCTCCAATTCCAGGCGCAGGCCGACCAGCTCGGCGGACCCGCCGTCAAAGGCCCCTCCGAGAAGGATAAATCGCCCTCCCGCGTCAAACTGGAGCGGCGCTAAGGGGTCCGCTTGCGAGGGGCCTTGCGCATAGGCCGGCGCCGTCAAAGCGGCGAGCAGCGCGCCAGCGCCGGTTACGATCCTGCCGACCATGGTCGCTCCATTTTCGCTCTCTGACGGCGGCGACGGCCACGACCGCCATTAACGCATTGGTGAGGGTGCGTTGAGTCGCTATACACGAGCCGAGAAGCGTTGCAGAAGCGTAGCCGAAGCAGCAGCTGCGTCGGATAAGGCTGCGGGCGTGCAGACTGGAGTTGACCGGATGACCATGCGTGGGCGCATTCTTGTTTCCGTCGCGACGGCGCTGGCTATGACTGGGGCGCTCGGGGCATGCTCCACGTTCGGCGGCGGCGAGGACGACAACGCTCCTGTGCGGGGGGAAATTGGGGTCAA
This sequence comes from Alphaproteobacteria bacterium, assembly GCA_018971945.1. GTDB lineage: Bacteria > Pseudomonadota > Alphaproteobacteria > Caulobacterales > Aquidulcibacteraceae > REEB509. Next base: position 3,538 of record JAGWZH010000084.1, read on the forward strand.
TAGCTTTCTCTGGCAGGCCTCCTTGGACACGATCGCCTTCATGCCCCTTGCCTCAACAGACCCCTTCGGCGGGGTGATCATCACGGATTGGCACGCAGACCCCGCGCTGCCGAACGAGCGCTTCAAAGCAACCATCTATGTGCTGGACACGAGGCTGCGGGCGGACGCTTTGAATGTGTCTTTGTTCCGGCAAACCTGGAACGGCAGCGCCTGGGTCGACGCCGTCGTCGACCCTGACACCGAGTATCAGATCGAGAACGCCATTCTGAACCGGGCGCGGGAGCTTCGGCTCTCGACGCTTCGCGATGAGGACTGAGCGCTGCTTTCCAGCGGGCGCTTCCCACCGCCCAGGCTAGGCCGTAAACCATCAAGCCAATCCTCGGGCCCCTGAACCCCAACAAGGCAAGGCTTGCATGTCGTCCCGGTATAATCACGCGGAAAGCGAACCCAAGTGGCAACGCGCTTGGCGCGAGAGCGGGGCGTTCAAGGCGCAAGCGCCGGACTCTGAGCGCCCAAAAGCCTATGTGCTCGAGATGTTCCCCTACCCTTCTGGGCGGATCCATGTGGGCCATTCGCGCAATTACACTATGGGTGATGTGGTTTCACGCTTCAAAAGAGCGCGCGGCTTTAATGTGCTTCATCCCATGGGTTGGGACGCTTTCGGTTTGCCCGCGGAGAACGCGGCGATCGATCGGGGCGTGCATCCGGGCGCGTGGACTTACGACAATATCAAGCAGATGAAATCCCAGATCGAGAAGCTGGGCTGCGATTATGATTGGGACCGCGAGCTCGCAACCTGCGACCCGGCCTATTACAAACACCAGCAGGCGATGTTCCTGCGCTTCTGGAAGGCTGGCCTCGCCTACCGCAAAAAGCAGAAGGTGAATTGGGACCCGGTGGACAACACGGTCCTCGCCAATGAACAGGTCGTCGACGGTCGCGGCTGGCGCTCGGGCGCGATCGTGGAGACCCGCGAGCTGGACCAGTGGATGTTCAAGGTCACAGCCTATGCTGAAGACCTGCTCGCGGCGCTCAAGAGCCTGGACCGGTGGCCTGAGAAGGTCCGCCTGATGCAGACGAACTGGATCGGCAAAAGCCGCGGGGCGACGATCCGTTGGGAGATCGTCGGCGAGGCGCCGGAAGGGTCGCCGCAATCCATCGAGGTCTTCACCACCCGGCCCGACACGCTTTTCGGCGCCTCGTTTCTGGCTTTGGCGGCGGATCATCCCCTCACCAAGACGATCGCGGCGCGGCGGCCTGAGGTCGCCGCTTTCGCAGCGTCTTGCGCCGCGCTCGGAACCAGCGAGGCCGACATCGAAAAAGCAGAGAAAAAGGGCGTGGATTTGGGGCTAAGGGTAAGGCACCCGTTTGATCCCGAGTGGGAATTGCCCGTCTGGGCTGCGAATTTTGTGTTGTCGAGTTACGGCACGGGGGCGATTTTCGGGTCGCCTGCTGGAGACCAGCGGGACCTCGATTTCGCGAACGCCTATGGGCTGGCTTTCACCCCGGTGGTGCTGCCGCCCGGCGCCGACCCGACCAGCCATTCCATCACCACAGAAGCCTATACCGAGGACGGGACGCTCTATCATTCCCGGTTCCTCGATGGGCTTTCCACCCAGGCCGGTATCGCCCGGGCTATCGAAGAGCTCGAAAAGCTCGGCTCAGGCGAGGCGACGACAACATGGCGATTGCGGGATTGGGGCGTGTCGCGACAACGCTATTGGGGCTGTCCGATCCCGGTGATCCATTGCCCGTCCTGCGGGATCGTCGGCGTACCGGAGGATCAGCTGCCGGTGCGGTTGCCTGAGGACGTCGCCTTCGACAAGCCCGGCAACCCCCTGGCGCGCCACCCCCACTGGAAGCATGTCTCTTGCCCGGAGTGCGCCGCGGACGCTGTGCGAGAGACAGACACGCTCGACACTTTCGTGGACAGCTCCTGGTATTTCGCACGCTTCACCGACCCAAAGAACCAGGACGCGCCCTTCGACAAGGCGGTCGCCTCCGCCTGGCTGCCGGTGGATCAATATGTCGGGGGGGTGGAGCACGCCGTGCTGCATCTTCTTTATTCGCGGTTCTTCACGCGCGCGATGCGGGATGTGGGGCTTTTGGACCTGGCGGATGGGGAGCCCTTTGCAGCGCTTTTCACCCAGGGCATGGTGGTGCATGAGACCTATCGCAGCGCGGCGGGAAAATGGCTCGCCCCCGAAGAGGTCGATCTGAAAGACGGTCAAGCGATCGAACTTGAAACAGGCCTCCCTGCCCAGACCGGCCCCCTCGAAAAAATGTCGAAGTCCAAGAAGAACGTCGTCGATCTGGATCGCTTTGTGAAGGATTTCGGCGCGGATGTGGTGCGCTGGTTTGTATTGTCGGACAGCCCGCCTGAGCGGGACGTTGAATGGAGCGCTGCGGGAGCGGAGGGCGCGTGGCGGTTCGTGCAGCGTGTCTGGTCGCTGACGGAGGCGCATGGTCCAGCGGCGGGTCGGGTCGGACAATCTCCTGCCCCGGGGGCGGACAAGGGAGAGGCCCTGGCGTTGCGGCAGGCGGCGCATCGGGCCTTGAAGGCCGTCACGGAGGATATCGAGGGCTTCCGGTTCAACCGCGCGGTGGCGCGCTCTTATGAACTCGTCAACGCGATCGCAAGAGCCAAAGGCGATGACCCAGGGATCGTCGCGGCTCGCGGAGAGGCCTTGACGATCTTGACTCAGATCATCTCACCCTTTTTGCCGCATCTTGCGGAAGAGTGCTGGGAGAAGCTTGGCTTTGACCGTTTCGTCGCGACAACGCCATGGCCGACCCCTGACCCTGACCTTGTGCGGGAGGACAGCGTGACCCTGCCCATCCAGGTGAACGGCAAACGACGGGGGGAAATCACCGTCGCGAAGGGCCTTTCGGAGGAGGAGGTGAAGGCGCTGGCGCTGGCGCACGGACCGGTGGTTATCGCGCTCAAGGAGCAGACAGTGCGCAAGGTTATCGTTGTGCCGGATCGGATCGTGAATATCGTGGCGGGGTGAAGGAGAGCATGATGCGGTTCTTGGCGATGGCGATGGCCCTTGCGACGCTGGCGGCGTGCGGTTTCCGGCCGATGTATGGGCCTTCCTCAGAGGTGGCGCTGATCGGGCCGGTCCAAGTCGCGGAAATCGACGGGAGGACCGGGCACGCATTGGCCCAGGAATTGTCAAGACTATTCACCGCGGAGGCCAATCGATCGGCGCCGCAACGGCTCTTGGAAGTCACGCTGACAGAAACCGTGAGCCGTCTCGGCTATCGGATCGATGAGAGCGCGCAGCGCGCCGATCTCATCGTGACAGCGAGATATCGCCTCGTGACCCAGGGACAGCCGGACATGACAGGTCGGCTGACGACGACGGTGGGCTTTGACATTCCCGACTCCGCTTTCGGCGAGATTACTGCCCAAGACGACGCCAGGGACCGGGCGGGCGAGGCGTTGGCGCATCAGCTGCGCACCGAGATCGCCCTCCGTTTGAGGGCGGCGCAGCCTTGAAGCTGACCGGCGCCGGCGCCCGGCGCTTCTCTGAGAAGCCTGACCTCGCGGTCGGCGCGGCCCTGCTGCATGGCCCCAATCGAGGGCTGATCGCCCAGGCGAGCGCTGCGATCATCAGGGCTGCGACCGGCGGCGAGAAAGACCCGTTTGCGGTCACACGGCTCACCGACGACGATCTGAAAGCCGACAGGGCAGCTCTCATGGACGCGCTCTGTGCGCAGTCGCTCTTGGGGGATGCGCGATTGGTGCGGGTGCGCCTCGACGGGGATGCGGCCTCGGCCTCGGTGGTGGAGGGGCTGAGGGCGCTGGAGGGCGGCCAGGCAGGGCATTTCCTATTGGTCGAGGCCTATGGAACCGCGTCGGGTTCGGCGCTGGTTAAGGCGTTCGAGGGCTCAGCGAGAGCGGTGAGCATCGCTTTTTACGAGGACGCGGCGGGGGACCTTGACGCTTATGCGGCAGACCAATTCAAAGCCTTGAAGACCGAAGTCTCTCCCGAGGCGTTGCGGGCGCTGCGTGACGCCGCGAGCTCGGACCGGGCGCTGCTGCGGCAAGAGATCGAGAAACTCGCCCTTTACGCTCACGGTCTGGGCAGGCCTTTGTCCGCCGCCGATGTGGACGCCCTTATTGGAGACAGCGCCAGCGCGGCGATGGACGCTGCGGCGCGGCACGCCATGGATGGGGCGGGAGCGCTCGCGGCGGAGGCGCTCGGCTCTATGGAGACCATCGGCGCCATCTCGGCGCTCAAGGTATTGGAGCGCCGGCTGTTGCGCATGGCGGAGGCGCGGTCTTTCGCCGACGGCGGCATGGGGCCGTTGGCGGCGGTGAAGGCGCTGAAGCCACCTGTCTTTTGGAAGGACCAGGATGTGATGGCCGAACAGCTGGGGCGCTGGACGCGCGCAGGCCTAAGCCGAGCGCTCGATCTGGTGTGGCGCTGCGAAATCGCCTGTAAGCGCGCGGGCGTTCCCCAAGATCTCTTGGTGGCGCACTGCTATCGCGAAGTCGCCGAGGCGATGGGCTAAAGCGCACCTTGCCGGTGCGCTGCCTGGTTTGACAGGCCTCGGCCGAAGAAACCAGCTTGGCGGCGGCCTGATCAGGAGCCCTTGGATTAAGGCCTTCGCGCCGACCGCGTTCAGAAACTCGCCGCGGGCGCGGCAGGGAGGGTCAGCCTGCGGCAGAGATTGTCCAGCTCGGCGAGGGTCTTGTAGGTGAGACGGATCTCGCCCCCTTCACCTTTGCGCTGGATTTGTACCGCGACGCCCAAGGCGGCCGACAGGCTCGCCTCCATTGCTGCGATGTCATCGTCGCCTGTTGGCGCTGCATTGGACAATCCGCCAGCGCGGGGCCCCGACACCTCGTCCTTGGCCTTCTGCGCGAGCCGCTCGACCTCGCGCACCGTCAGCCCCTGCTCCATGACAAGTCGGGCGAGGCCTCTCGGGTCAGGGGCCCCGATACACGCGCGGGCATGACCAGCCGTGATCTTGCCTTCCTTAACGAGAGCCTGGATGTCTTCAGGCAGGGACAGAAGGCGAAGGGTGTTGGCGATATGGGGACGGCTCTTGCCCACGACCTCGGCGAGCTCGGCCTGGGTTCGACCGAACCGGTCGATGAGGGATTGAAAGCCAAGGGCCTCCTCGATCGGGTTTAAATCGACGCGTTGGACGTTTTCAATGATCGCGATTTCCAGGACTTCGGCGTCGCCAAGGGCCCGGACAAGGGCGGGAATGACCTCGAGCCCTGCCGCCTGGGCGGCGCGGAAGCGGCGTTCGCCTGCGACGATCTCATAACGCGCCTCCCCCATCGCGCGCACCAGGATCGGCTGGAGAACGCCGCGGGCGCGGATCGAGGACGCGAGCTCGGCGAGCTCTGCGTCGCCAAAGAAGCGGCGGGGCTGGTTGGGGTTCGCCATGATTTGCTTGAGAGGCAAAAGTCGGGGGCCCGCCTCCTCGCTTGCGGTCGCGGCCACGATCGGCGGCGCGCTCAAAGTCAATTCGACCACATTGGCGCCGACTGCAGGAGGCGCGGAGGCCGTTGCGGCGGCCCAGGACGCTCCCGAAGAGCGGGGAGCGTCAAACGGCGCGGTCTCTCCCAACAGCGCCGACAAACCGCGACCTAGACCTTTGCGCACCTCGCTCATGCCGTTCGCCCCTTTATGCGGCCTGCACCAACCGCTCGCGTTCGATCAACTCTTTCGCAAGAGCCATGTACGCGAGACTACCGGCGGCTCTGTGATCATAGATCATGGCCGGCTTCCCGTGCGACGGCGCTTCCGAGAGCGTTACGTTTCGCGGGATAATGGTTTCATAAACCTTATCGCCGAAGAAGTTCCTGACATCGGCGGCGACCTGTTCGGAGAGATTGGTCCGGGCGTCGTACATGGTCAGGACGATACCCTGGATGGTCAGATCCCGATTCAGGTTGGCGCGCACCGCCTCAATCGTCTGGTGCAGTTGATTAATCCCCTCCAGAGCGAAAAACTCGCATTGCAGGGGAACAATCACGGCGTCGGCAGCGGTCAAGGCGTTGACCGTGAGGATGTTGAGCGATGGGGGGCAGTCAATCAGCATATAGTCAAAGACGCCGCCGATCTCTGTGTGGGCGGCGATCGCGTCGCGCAATTTGAACTGCGAGCGGACGTGGGCGATCAGCTCCTGCTCGAGGCCTGCGAGGTTCGCCTCCCCCGGTATGATGAAGAGATTTGGGATCTCCGTCCTCTGCACCGCCAAGGTCAGGGAGGCCTCCCCGTTCAGCACGTGATAAGAAGAGACCGCCCTCAGGTCCCGGCCGATATTGACGCCAGTCGACGCATTGCCCTGAGGGTCGGTGTCGAAGATCAATACCCGCTTGCCGACGGCGGCGAGGGCCGTGCCCAGATTGATGGCTGTCGTGGTCTTACCGACCCCGCCCTTCTGGTTGGCGATCGCAAGGATGCGCATCGGGTCTTTCCTCCCTAGGAGCCAGGTCCCTCTTGGTCCCATTCAGCGCTTCGCGCCGGGGGTCAAGCCGACGCCGTCAGGCGAAGCACGCGCGCAGCGGGGTTGGTGACGCTCGGCAAGGCCTCCGCCCGCATCGCCCCCTGGACATAGGCCCCACCACCGGGCTTGAAGCCTGCGGCGGTGAGCTCTGATTGGTAGTCCGCTCCCTTTGGGAACAGCCCTATCGCGCCGCTGGCGAGAGCAGGCTTGGCATACTCGATGAGTCGCGGCAAGGGCGCGAAGGCGCGGGCGGTGACGACCTCATAGGCCTCCGGCACGAGGTCTTCGACCCTGGCGTTGAAGACCGTTACCGGGACCTGCATGGAGGCGGCGGCCGCCTTCAGAAACGCCGCCTTCTTGGGGCTTTTCTCCACCAGGCGTATTGCTGCGTCAGGACGGTCGACGAGGTAGGCCGCGACGACAAGGCCCGGGAACCCCGCGCCGCTGCCGAGGTCGAGCCAGCGGACGGCGCGGGCCGGAGCGAGCGCGACCAGCTGGGCGCAATCGAGGGCATGACGGGACCAGTAACGCCCGAGCTCATGCGGGCCGACCAAATTCATCCTAGCGTTCCACTCTGTGAGAAGCCGGAAATGGGTTTCCAGACGACGACGGGTCGCCTCCGCCAAAGGATAATGCGCCTCCAGCACGGCGGGGCCTTCAGGGGCGGGGTCGTTGGGGGCGGGGTCGTTGGGGGCGGGGTCGTTGGGGGTGTCCATCGCTTGGGTTTAGCCGGGGGGGCGGCGATCCGCCAGGGTCGGCGCCCGCGCGCCGACGCAGCGCGATCGAAGGCGATTTCGGTTTGGAGGCGGAACCGTCTGGGGCCCAAAAAGCGCGACGAAGGCCTCGTGATGGGAAGAAACCAGAACCGCTGCGCCAGGCGAGGTTTCACGGGAATCCTTCATGGCGGTCCTATCAGCCTCTTCGAGAGCGGAGGGCGTCGCGAAAGATCCAAACGCGTTTCGCGGCTGCCGTGCTTAAGGGTGCGGCCCGGCCCCGCCGTAGCGAGCGGCCAGGGCGGCGCAGATGGCCAGGCCGCCCTGGAGGAAGGCGCGGCCGTCTCTGCGTTTGGCGTCGGCGGGAGCGGTCGCGGGATCGGCGAAGAGGAGTAGAGGCAGGCCCTGGTTTTCTTCGCCCACAAGGGCTGCGACCTCTGGCCGGGGGCGCGGGAAGGCGATCGAACGGATCTCGATCTGGTCAGCCCAATGGGGATTGGCGGCGAGAGCGCCGTAGACCAACGCCCCGTCCGGACAAAACCACCGACCCTCCAGCGCAGGGTCTTCGAAGGCGGGGGGGAGGATGAACAGAATGTCTTTGGCCATGGGGGAGCTTTAGGGCTTCAGGCCGCGGCGCCAAGAGCGATCGGCATCAGGGACGCCCCCGCCTCCCATGAGCACGCCTTCCCCGGGCGCCCAAAAGCCGGACCAAGGATCCCGAACCGCCGCCGGCCCTCAAGCCTTGAGTCCAAGACCGTCTCCCGCGCACGCGCACGCGGCTCGCTCCTTTTGTTCATGGCGGGTTCGGCGTTGCTTAGGCTTTTGGCGGCCTTGGCCCCAGGGCCCGGCTCCGATCAGGTGCCTCGCGCGTTTTAGGGGGCTCGCGCGTTTTAGGGGGCCCGCGCGTCTTAGGGACCCGGCGCGGATCAAGGGCCGTCGCGATCTGCCCTCCGCTTTGGCCCGCCGGTGGCGACAGCGCCCGCGATTGAAGCGAGACACCCAAAGCCAGGATGGCTGGTTTGGGATCAAAAAAGCCCTGGGGCGTCCAAGATTGCGGCCTAGAGGCGCTTTTTCACATGCGCCAGCAGCGCGGTCAGAGCGCCGGGAGTGACGCCTTCTATGCGACCGGCCTGACCCAAGGTGGCGGGACGGGCCGAGGTCAGCTTCTGGCGGATTTCGGCGGAGAGGCCGCCTATGGCGGTATAGTCGAGATGGGCGGGTAGGCGCAGATCCTCGTCTTTGCGGAACGCCACGATGTCGGCCTCTTGACGGTCGAGATAGCCCGCGTAAAGCGCTTCGATCTCGACCTGCTCCCGGGCTTCAGCCGGCGCCTCTTTCAAGGCCGGCCAGATGGCGGCGAGATCCTCCCAGACGATGGTTGGATAGCCAAGGAGTTGGGTCGCGTTGCGACGCTGGCCGTCTTGATTCACTTTCAGGCCCGCGGCGACCGCTTCGGTTGAGGTCAGGGTCAGAGACCTGGCGAGATCCCTCGTCTGCGCGATAGCAGCCATTTTGTTTTTGAAGACGCGCGCGCGTTCGGAACCGACGCAGCCGAGATCAAGGCCCTTCTGGGTCAGGCGCTGGTCGGCGTTGTCGGCGCGCAGGGTCAGGCGGTACTCGGCCCTGGAGGTGAACATGCGGTAGGGCTCTGTCACGCCTCTTGTGATCAGGTCATCGACGAGAACGCCAAGATAGCCCTCGGCGCGGCTGACCTCGAAGGGGTGGGAGCCGGCGGCTCCGAGGGCGGCGTTGAGGCCCGCCACAAGGCCCTGGGCGGCGGCTTCCTCGTAGCCGGTGGTGCCGTTGATCTGACCCGCGAGATAAAGCCCCGGCAGCCGCTTGGTCTCAAGCGTCGCGGTCAATTCGCGGGGGTCGATATAATCATACTCGATGGCGTAGGCGTGGCGACGGATGCGCACGTGTTCAAGACCGGGAATGGTGCGGATGAAGGCCTCCTGCGCCTCCTCCGGAAGGCTCGTGGAGATGCCATTGGGATAGACCGTGTCGTCGTCGAGGCCCTCGGGCTCCAGGAAGATCTGGTGCTGCGTCTTATCAGCGAAGCGGACGATCTTGTCCTCGATGGAGGGACAGTAGCGGGGGCCGCGGCCGGCGATGGCGCCTGAATAGACCGCTGACTTGTCCAGATTGTCGGCGATAATTTGATGGGTTCTTGGGGTCGTCCAGGTCACCCCGCAAGCGATCTGCGGGTTGGTGATCGCCTGCGTCAGGAAGGAAAAGGGCGTGGGCGGGTCGTCGCCAGGCTGCATGTCAAGACCGGTCCAGTCGATGGTTCGTCCATCAAGGCGGGCGGGCGTGCCGGTCTTTAGTCGGCCCATCTGGAAGCCAAGACTTTCGAGACGGGCGGACAGGCCCACGGATGGGGCCTCGCCCGCCCTGCCCGCGGGGATGCGCTTGGCCCCGATATGAATGACGCCTCTGAGAAAGGTCCCGGTGGTGAGAACCACTCGGCCGGCCCTAAAAATGCGGCCGGAGGCGCAGAGCACGCCTTGGACAACGCCTTCGGCGCCGACGCAGAGATCCTCCGCCGCCTCTTCGGCGACGGCGAGATTGGGCTGGGCGGCCAGGGCTCGTCGCATCGCCTCCTTGTAGAGCTTGCGGTCCGACTGGGCCCGCGGCCCTCGAACGGCCGGCCCTTTGGACCGATTGAGCAGGCGGAACTGGATGCCCGCAGCGTCCGCGACGCGCCCCATGACGCCGTCTAGCGCATCGATCTCTCGGACCAGATGCCCTTTCCCGAGGCCGCCGACGGCGGGATTGCAGCTCATCTCGCCGATGGTGTCGGCGCGATGGGTGAGCAGCAGGGTGCGGGCGCCGAGACGCGCGGCGGCGGCGGCGGCTTCGCAGCCGGCATGGCCGCCGCCAATCACGATCACGTCGAAAAGGTCGTTGCCCACAGGGTCGCAGCCTTCGTCAAAAACGGGGCGCGGTCATAGCGGAAATGCGCGGACGCGTCGAGCTTGGGGCCTCTGTCAAGGTCCGCATTTGAGGTTAGGCGCTTCGGCTCGGCGTGACCCATGCATGACAGGCCGCCGAGAACCGGCGATCCGGCCCTGTGGCACGGCGGACGGCGGCAGCGGCATGGGGCTTGGAGCTTTGGCTGATGGTTTTGGGATCCGGGGAGCGCCGTCGTCTGGGTCGGCATCTCGGGGTCGATCTGGGCGTCGATCTGGG
>JAGWZH010000208.1 GCA_018971945.1 Alphaproteobacteria bacterium
CTTGTGATCCGGGGCGCGCTTCAGGTTTCTGGTCGGCCGTCCATGTCCGCTCCAGGCCTTGGCGGGTCTGGCGCTGATGGCGCTTCTGGCCTGGTCGCCATGGAACCGAACCAATCCCCCAGCTGAGGAAGCGCCGTCAATTGTGGCGGAGGCGTCTGCACCCGAGGCAGAGGGGCCTGCCCCCCCGGCCGCGACTTCAACCGCGCCCGTCGAAACGCGGCCTGAGGCCGTGCCGCCCCTCACTGAGGGCGCCGCAACCCCGCCGCCAGAAACTGCGCGCGCTCAAACACCGGAACAGACGCCGCCTGTGGCGGCCCCTTCAGTTCCCCTGCCGGATATGGTGCGCATCCCAGGCCACAACTTCGAAGCAGGCCGCTACGAAGTTACGTTTGCCGAGTGGGATGCCTGCGTCGCCGCAGGCGGCTGCAACGGCTACCGGCCAGACGATGAGGGCCGCGGCCGCCTGCCAGTGATCAATGTGAGCTGGAACGACGCGCAGGCCTATGTGCAGTGGCTCAGCCAGCGCACCGGACGACAGTATCGGTTGCTCACGGAGCGAGAGTGGGAGATTGCGGCGCGGGCGGGGACCACGACTGAGTACTCTTGGGGCGACGATCCCCCAGTCTGCGATCAGACCGCGCGCAACGGCGCGAACTTCTCAGAGTGCACCGACGATCGCACCCGGCCAGTGGGGTCGTTCCGGCCCAATGGGTTTGGGCTGTATGATGTTCACGGCAATGTCTGGGAGTGGGTCCAGGATGCCGAAGGCACCTCTCGCGTTCTCCGCGGCGGTTCTTGGCTCGGCAGTCCTCAGGGTCTCCGTTCCGCGATCCGGGTCAGGGGCTATCCCTCCATTCGGAACGGCGACTGGGGTTTCCGTTTGGCCAGGGATCTTGAGGGCTAGAAAACAGTCCGGGGGACTGTTTTCCCGAAAGATCGCGGAGCGCAGCGGAGCAGCGCTTTAATCCTTAACAAGGATTAAAGCCTACCTGCTGCTCTTTTACCCCTTTACCGGGCCGCGAATGCGGCCCCTTTTTGTTTTTTTTTGGCGGCGAAGCCGTACTTTTGTTCTCGGCAAAGCCGAGTCGATTTTTTTGCGCCGTTTTCGGGCGTATCCTTCTCCTGTCTCTCGTCGCTGGTTGATGGCCGGAGCCAGCAAGTGGTGGCCGGCGCTGACAGAAACCGGCAGGCGTGGTACCGATTGGACATGGAAAATCGAATTGAAATCGACCCCGCTGTTATGCGCGGCAAGCCCGTGGTTCGTGGAACGCGCGTGACCGTGGAGCAGATCGTTCGCGAGTGCGCGCGAGGGCTGGCCCCCGCTGAGGTCGCCGCCCAGTATCCGCGGGTGACGCCTGAGGACGTGCTCGCTGCCTTGGCGTTCGCCGCGGACTATCTCAGCCATGAAACGATCATCGCGGCGGAATGATCCGTTTTCTTGCCGACGAGTGCTGCCCTAAGGCGGTTGTCGATCGCCTGCGGGCGGATGGCCATGATGTGCGCTATGCGGCCGAAACCGACCACCGCGTCGCTGACAATCAATTGCTGGCCATTGCCAACGCTGAAGACCGGATTGTCGTCACGGAGGATTTCGATTTCGGCGACCTGTTGGTGCGCGATCTTTTGCCGGCGAGCGGGGTGATCATTCTTTTCTTGCCGAAGCTTGATCCGCAAGCGCGGGCCGAGCGGCTCTTGGGCATTCTCGCCGATCCGGGGTTCGATGGTCGAGCCCGGTTAACGATCATCGAAACCCGTCGGGTGCGCCAACGCGCACTGACGCCGCCCTAACGGCGTTTGGCGGCCCTTCGCCGTCGCTTCCTCTGTCCTCGCGGGCGCTGGCGCACGTCTTCCCGCAGACCCTTAAGCATCGCCCGCTGCAAGTGCTCGGCATGGTTGAACTTGTGCCCCGCGGAAACCCCTCCACCACGGGCGCTGCCCACACGATGAACACGTGCAGCGCCTCCAGCGCCGGGCCATGCCGAATGGGGGCTTCGCCCCCATGCCCCTAGATGGGAGCTATGCCTGATTTTGGGTGACGCGGTGTTCGATCAAGCCGCGTTCGTGGCGTCTTTGATGGCCTCAACGCCGTCTTTGAAGGTGACGCGGTCGATGACTTTGGGCAAGAGGTTTTGTCCCCGCAGGCGCAGCCAGTTTTTCTCTGCCTCTCGCACGAGCTTGAAGACCATGAGGCGCGCGGTGTCTGGCGACAGCGC
>JAGWZH010000209.1 GCA_018971945.1 Alphaproteobacteria bacterium
GTTTACGACGGTGATCGCCTGCTTCTCGAATACGACAACGCCGGCAATCTGCTGCGGCGCTATGCCCATGGGGCCGGCGTCGACGAGCCGCTGGTGTGGTATGACGGCTCAACCGGGGGCGAGCGGCGCTGGCTCTCTGTCGATCGGCAAGGCTCGGTCATTGCGACTTCGGGGTCGTTGGGGCAGCAGACGGGGACCTACGCTTATGGTCCTTACGGCGAGCCCGCGAACGACAATTGGACCGGCTCGCGCTTCCGCTACACTGGCCAGATTGCCCTGCCCGAAGTGCGGCTCTATCACTACAAGGCGCGGGTCTATGACCCGATCCTGGGGCGGTTCCTGCAAACTGACCCGGTCCTGTACGCCGACCAGATGAACCTCTACGCCTACGTCGGGAACGATCCGTTGAACAATTCGGACCCGACGGGTCGTCAATTGGTCCGTGACGTCTATGACCGGCAGCGAGACCAGCGGACATTGAACGACGGTGTGAACGCCAATGGCTTGCCGTCAGGTACGGAAACCGGACGCGACGAAAGCATCCAACCCCAAGACGCTGTGGGGGCTGTCGGGGACTTCGTGCAGAACTACAATGACATGCGCGAAGCCAATACGATTGGTGCGGACGCTTACTTCCATTGCCGCGCCAACTGCGAGGCATCCGCGCGTGGTCCGGCCGGCGAGGCGGTAGCAGGCGTTATCTCCGACACCCGCGAAATGGTCGATCAGGCGACCGGCGATCCGGCGTCCGCGAGTGCAGCCGATCAGCGGGCCAACGAACAGGGTCGGAGCGCCCCGACGCAGCCAGGCTTCCAGGGTTGCGAAGCGGCTTGCTCAAGCCTTCGGCCGCCCGCGCTCTCCCGAGAGTATGGGCATCCGCCGCCACCGCCCCCTCCGGATGATCAACGGACCAGGCCGGGTGGGCGCTATCACTAGAGAGAAGAGGCATGAAGCTAAAGGCACCGAAGTGGATGCTGCTCGTGGGAGCGGCGGTGTTGTTGATCATTAGCGGCTACTTCGTCTTCGATTTCTTGGTCGTCGATGATTGCCTCGACGCCGGGGGCCGTTGGCTATCTGACGAGATGCGGTGCGAGGGCGCGCGGGCCGGAGTGTGAATCGGCATGCAATTTTGACCCCTTCTGAGGGGTGATCGGCTTTCAATTTTGACCCCCTCGCGAGTCGGACAGGCTCCGTGCTTTTCGGCGTACGCGTCCGGCCAGTCCCGCCTTCCCCTTTGCTGGCGCGTAGGGCTCCTGGGCGGGCGACTAGTTTAGCGAGGCAGTCTTAGACCAGTCGCTGTCGGGAGGCGGCGTGCAGATCATCAAGGGTGAGCCGCGGCGGCGTTGGTCGCGCGAAGAAAAGCTGGCGGCGGTGGCGGCGACGTTGCAGCCGGGCGTCCGGTTGACGGATGTGGCCCGCGCCATCGGCGCCAATCCGAGCATGGTGTGGGCCTGGCGCAAAGCGCTGCGCGGCGCCATCGAGCCCGCCGGGCTTCCAGCAACAACGTTCGCGCCGGTTACGGTGATCCCAGAAGGGCCAAGCCAAGAGCCGCCGCGCTTGACGCCGTCCGCCAGCCATGACGCGATCTGTGTAGAGTTTGGCCCCGCGATCCGCATGCACGTGCCCGCCGCAGCGCCTGACGCTTTGGCCGCGGCGATCGCAGCGGCTTTGGCGCGCGCGGTGGCCAAGCGATGATCCCGGTTCCCGCGGGCGTGCGGGTGTTTCTCGCCACGGGCGATACCGATATGCGCAAGGGCTTTGATGGCTTGGCGCTGGCCGTGCAGGAGCATCTGAAGATGGACGCGCATGCTGGCCAGATCTTTGTGTTTCGTGGGCGTCGCGGCGACCTGATCAAGGTGCTTTGGCATGACGGTCAGGGCATGTGCCTGTTCTCGAAACGCTTGGAGAAGGGGCGGTTCATTTGGCCGTCACCGGCCGATGGCGCCATCCATTTGTCGCCAGCGCAGCTCGGGTACTTGCTTGAAGGGATCGACTGGCGGATGCCGCAGCGCACTTGGCGTCCGGAGGCAGCGGGATGACTCGTTCGTGATGGCGCTGTGGCCGCGCCGATCACGATTGGGGCGCCTCAAAGGCTGCGAAACATGGCATCGTCGCGTGCGATGGATGAGCTGGTCCTGGTTTCCTGTACAGTTTCCCGGCCTTGCTAAGGTATATCCGGGTTGTTGATCAGGCCGCTTTTTTAAGTTCGG
>JAGWZH010000210.1 GCA_018971945.1 Alphaproteobacteria bacterium
GTCGGACGGTCCATACCCCTAAGGCCAGTCTTAATCGGGGTTGATCGGCCTTGCTCTGTGCCGATCAGTCTAGATATGTATATAATTCAGTATCGGCGATCGTTATTTCAGTAAATCGGAAGATGAGATGATCGTATTTCAAAAGGCGTGAGTGAGGGCAAGATAAAGAGGCGTCCCGACCCCCTCTAAAACGCTTATTCCACACGCCTTTTAAGAGACCTGCGTTGAAATGCTTTGCATCACTCTGCATCATTGCTGTCGATCACACATGTTTCAACAAAAGGGCTGATCGTGACGGTGAGGGACGGGTTTTTCGGACGCATCTTGGCGGAGGCGAAACGCGCGACCGATCGCGACGAGGATGGCGCCTGGGGGCGCCTTGCCGGTCGCAGCGGCGCTTCGCCTGGAGGCTCGGTCCGCAGCCGACTGTTGCAGGGTCTGGCCCGGTCCGGCGGGTTCGCCCGGCAGGCGAGCTTTGGCTTAGGGTCTAGAAACGGCCCCGAGCCGGGGCTTCGCCTCAACACCCGCCAACGGGTGATTGTGAAAGCCCATGTCGCCAAGCATGGCGCGCGGGGTTTTGGCGGCGGCGGCGGCGGCGGCGCGCTTCGCGCCCATGTCGTCTATCTCGGTCGCGAGGGACGCGATGGGCCGGAGCGGGGTGAGTTCTACGACCGCGACGGCGAAGGCCTCGACGCCAAGGCCCATGTCCGGGACTGGGCCGAGGACCGGCATCATTTCCGGTTCATCATCAGCCCCGAGCACGGGGACAAGCTGGAAGACCTCAGGGGCTTTGTCCGCAGCCTGATGGATGAGGTCGCGACGGACTTGCGCGAGCCCGGGCTTGATTGGATCGCCGTCAACCACTTCGACACCGATCAACCCCACGCCCATGTCCTGGTGCGGGGCGCCCGCGAAGACGGTCGCGCCCTGATGATCCCGAAGGACTATATGGCCCGAGGCTTTCGCGCGCGCGCCGAAGACCGGGCCACCCAGGAACTGGGCGAGGTGTCCCGCGACCAGGCCGAGGAGCGCCTGCGGAAAGAGGTGACGGCCGACCGCGTCACGGGCCTTGATCGGCATCTGGAGAAAAGCCTCGTCGAGGGCCGCGTGCCCACCGACTTCATCGATGACCGCCACACCACTGGCGCTCTGTTGCGGGGGCGGCTGCAGCATCTGGAGGGATTAGGCCTTGCGGCCAAGGAGGGCCGAGACTGGTGGTTGGCGGAGGGCTTCACCCAGAGCCTTGAAAGCCTGTCGCGCGAGCAGGACGTGTTGCGGACCTTGCATGCCCGGATGGCCAAGACCCGCGTACCCGTCGAGCTCGTCCGAGAAGGTCTGGTGGCGGGGCGCGTGGTCGAGGCCGGTCGGGAGGGCTTGGTGGTTGAGGATGGCGATGGGGTAGAGCGGTTGTTGCTCGGCGGCGCGCGTGGCGTTGCGAAAGGGTCCCTCGTCATCGCTGAAGCGGGAGAGCGGGGCGTAGGGGTCTATCCTTTGGGCGATCCCTCTCGCAACCTTGACGCCGAGCGCCTGACCCCGACCGATGGGCTGCTGACGTGGCGCGCCAAAGACCGGGCTGAGGGCCTGAGCCCGCCCCTTTTTGACGCCGAAACCGAGGGCTTTATCGGTAGCCGCGCGGCGTTCCTCCGTGAGGCGGGCTTGGCTGTCGAGACCGAGCACGGGATCGAGTTCACCGATGACGGCTGGGGGAAGCTGCGCGAGGCCGACATCCGGCTCTCGATCAAAGGGCAGCTGGGCCGGGACGACGCTTATCAGACCGAGGCGCTGTTTGCGCGGGAGGGCCGCTATCTCGGAACGGTGCGCACCCAATCCGGTCTGTTCGCGGTCGCTGAGCGCGGGGCAGGGCTTGTCTATGGCGAGGTGAGCAAGGTCCCGCAGATCGCCATAGGCCAGGCCATCGAAATGAACCCGTCCAAAGGGCTGATCAAGGCCTTGGATCATGGCCTCGATCATGGTCTGGGGCTGGAGCTGTGAGCGCGGCTTTACTCCGGCTCCGGACGACCGCCGTCGGCGGGGGCTTATCCGCCGCATTCAGGAAAAGTGGCCGCCGGTTTTCCGTCCGAATGCGGCTGGCCCTGGAAGGCGCGCCTTCGGACGGCCTCCCGGCGATGGCTGCCTTTTCAATGCGCGCCTGTGAGCCCCGCCTCCGCCGGCCGCCCTCCGCCTTCGGCCCAAGCCACGGAGGGAA
>JAGWZH010000211.1 GCA_018971945.1 Alphaproteobacteria bacterium
CCCACACCAGCACATTTTGTCCTGGCTTTAAGATATTAGGACGAAAGCCAAAGAGCATGCGGTAGGCTGTCGCCAGGGTCAGGGTGTAGCAGGCGCTTTCTTCCCATGTCAGATGCTTCGGCCGCGCCATCAGCTGGCGCGCCTGAACGCGGGCGAATTGAGCAAACGCGCCGTCGGGCGTCTCGTAACCCCAGATGCGCTGGCTAGGGGAGAGCATGGGGTCCCCGCCATTGCACTCCTCGTCGTCGCCGTCGTCTTGGTTGCAGTGGACCACCACCTCGTCGCCAGGTTTCCACCGCTTCACTTTGGAGCCGACGGCCCAGACCACGCCTGCGGCGTCGGACCCAGCGATGTGGAAGGGCTGTTTGTGAAAGTCCAGAGTGCTGACGGGTTCGCCCAAGGCGGCCCATACGCCATTATAATTGACCCCGCCGGCCATCACGAGGATCAGCACCTCGTCCTCGCCGATGGTGTGGGTTGGGGTCACTTCCAGCTGCATGGCTTGCGAGGGACGGCCGTGACGGTCTTTTCGGATCGTCCAGGCCCACATTTTCTCCGGCACATGAAACGCCGGCGGGATTTGGCCGACATCATAAAGATCGCGATAGGCTTCGCCCTTCGGCCCCTTGGCATCCGCTTTTCCGGACATGCGTCCTCCTTGCCTGCGACGGCCCCTTTTGCGCCGGCGAGGATGAGGAGCCGAAACGGCGCCGGCAACACCCAAATCGCCGCAGCCGGCGAGGTCGCTTCATAACGCGGCTTAGTGTGACGCGCGCGCCGCGGGTGACCGTGGTCACAGCGGTTTTTTTGAAACTTTGGAAACCTTTCTTACGTAGCCTTCATGAAGGCCGTCTTGATTGGTGTTGCGATGGACAAGGCTCTTTCTCCCCGGGCGTTCCTGATCCGCTTCGCGTTGATTTGGCTGACCGGGCTTGTTCCCTCGGGGCTTGTCTCTTTGGCGTTCGCGAAAGACGACCATCCGATGGCGCCCTTCGCCCTGGGCCTGTTCCTCGCTCTGGCTGCGGGCGGGCTCTATCTTGGCCGGGCGGCCATGCGCGCCATCTATCCCCAGCGTTAGCCGCCCCGCCCCCAACCGCTCAGCGCCCCCAACCGCGATCAACGCATGCGCAAGACCAATCCCTTGCAGCGCAGCAAGGCATGGGTCAGGGTTGCCGCTTCATGATTTTGGTGAGGCCGCGCCATGGCTGACGATGCTTTTTCCCCAAAAGGGTTTCAGCACGCTCCTGATAAACCTTGGATATTTCGGACCTATGCCGGCCATTCGACCCCCGAGGCGAGCAACCGTCTTTACCGCTCGAACCTCGCCAAGGGCCAAACCGGGTTATCGATCGCTTTCGATCTGCCGACCCAAACGGGCTATGACGCCGATCATGTCTTGGCGCGGGGGGAGGTCGGCAAAGTGGGCGTGCCCATCGGCCATCTGGGCGACATGCGCGCCCTGTTCGACCACATCCCTTTAGAGCAGATGAACACCTCCATGACGATCAACGCGCCGGCCGCGTGGCTCCTGGCGTTGTATGTGGCGCTCGGGGACGAGCAGGGTGCTGACCGGCGCAAACTTCAAGGCACAACCCAGAACGACATCATCAAAGAATATCTCTCGCGGGGCACTTATATCTTCCCGCCCAAGCCCAGTTTGAAGCTGACCGCGGACACCATCGCCTGGGGGCTCTCAGAGACGCCGAAATTCAACACGATGAATGTCTGCAGTTATCACCTGCAGGAGGCCGGGGCGACGCCGGAGCAGGAACTGGCCTTCGCTCTCGCCACCGCCATCGCCGTCCTGGACGAGGTCAAGCGCATCGGAGAGGTCAAGCCCGAGGACTTTGCCCTCGTCTTCGGCCGCATGAGTTTTTTCGTCAACGCCGGCATCAGATTTGTGACCGAGCTCTGCAAGATGAGGGCGTTCGCAGCGCTTTGGGACGAAACCGGGCTCGGTCGCTATGGCGTGACCGATGAGACCGCGCGCCGTTTTCGTTACGGGGTGCAGGTCAACAGCCTCGGCCTCACCGAGCCGCAGGCCGAGAACAATGTTTACCGCATCCTGCTGGAAATGTTGGCGGTCACTTTGTCGAAAGGCGCCAGGGCGCGTGCCGTACAGCTGCCCGCTTGGAACGAAGCCCTTGGCCTGCCGCGTCCCTGGGACCAGCAATGGTCGCTGCGCATGC
>JAGWZH010000085.1 GCA_018971945.1 Alphaproteobacteria bacterium
ATCGACCCCGGCATTGTTGGAGATTGCCGTGATCCCCTTCACGCCTGTGTCTCGCAGGGCCAAGATCAAGTTTTCAGGAATGCCACATAGACCGAACCCGCCGGACATCACTGTCATGCTGTCGAAGGTAAGGCCTTCCAACGCAGATTCCGCGGAGAGGAAAATCTTATGAGCCATGCCCTTGATTACTGCGGCCCGCAGGGCGGTGGCAAGCGAGGTGAGGCGGCCAGGCCAAGCCTCTGGCGCAATGGCGCGCACTCCGCGATTGCGCTCAAGGCGGAAGCCTTAAAGGAAAGGCCGGTCCGCAGGGAGTGCTCCCCTGCCTTCATCACGTGGCATGCGGATCGGCGGCGGCGGCCGCGCGCAGGCGCTTTCTCTGCGCCCCAGGCGCGTCCAGCGACGGCTTCTGGCGGCGAGACCGGGGGAAGACGTCATGCGCCAAACCGTCATTCGCCGAAAAGTCCCACGCCGATCTGGCGCTCGCCCGACATCAATCGCCGGCGCGATGGCGCCACCCCGGGCGAAAAACGGGCCCGGGCTTTGAAAACCCGGGCCCGCTGGGGGTTAGGAAAGAGGCGCTTGCGAGGGACGATTGGGCGCGCCGCCGTCCGTGGATGCAAGAAAAACATGCCGCGCTTGAACCGCGCATGAACGCCTTGTTCAGATTGGACGGGGAGGCAAGATCCCCGCTTTCTCTTTCGCTGGCCGGGTGCGCGCGCTCCACTCCCTGATCATGGCGCCCGCCTGAGCAGCTTCCTTCTCCATAATCTGGTCATGGGTTTCGGCTCGGACGGTGATCTCAAGATTCAATCCGTTGGGATCATAAAAATAGATCGACTGAACGAAATGGTGGTCGATGGGACCGAAGCAGCCCACGCCAGCCTCTCTTAAACGCGTTTTGAACGCCTTGAGCTCCTCCATCGTCGCGACTTCCAGCGCAATATGGCGCTCCATACCCCAGACGGGGCTGAATTGGTCCGGCGTAGCCCCATCGGGCACGTCGAAAAAAGCGATATAAGACCCACCGCCGAAGGCGAAGAATAGGTGCATATAAGGCAGCTTCCGACCGGTGCCTGGCTCTTCCTCAAACACCAGCGCCGCTTTCAAGGGCAGTCCCAGAATGTCCTGATAAAACGCGCGGGTCTCCTCCGCGTCGCGGCAACGATAGGCGATGTGATGGGGAGCTTTTAAAACGGGATCGGCCATGCCGAGACCTTTCTCAATCATCAGCGAAGATTGCCTCAAGGCTGGTGCGGCTCATGCCCTGTTTCAGCCAATTATAGGGAGTGACATTGACAATCTTCACGATTACGCGATCGACCCGCGGGCGTCCGTCGTCATCCGGTTCGATATCGAAATCCAAGACATTGACGCAAGCGGTATCTTGCTCAAATGCGGGGGCGGCAGCGAGCCCTGCCCCGCAGGCCCAGGACAAGATCAGACGATTAATGCCCTCATGCGCCACCACAAGCGCATTGCGCCAGACCGGGCCAGTGCATAATGCGTGCAGCGCAGCGACAGCCCTTGCCTGCGCCTCGTAAAAAGCCTCGCCCCCGAACATCCGGGCGCCAGGAAGATTGGCTTTCAGGAACTGCGCATGCATGGCCTGGGCGGCGACCTCGCGGCTGGGAAAGCGCAATGTCCCTCCCCGGAGCTCCTCAAAGGCGGGATCCTGCTGCAAGTCTGGCGGGTTGGGGATCCGAGACAGGACAAGCTCGGCGGTCTCCTGGGTCCGGGGCAGACCCGAACTGAGCGCCACATCAAACACGATCCCAGCCAGAGCGTCGCCGGCGGCCAGAGCCTGACGCCGGCCCTCCGGGGTCAGCGTGGCGATCCGGTGATCCTTCGCAGCCAAAACCTGATCTGAGAAATAATCCACCCGGCCGTGGCGCATCAGATAGAGCCTGCGCCGCGCGAACCGGAGGGCCGGGGCGGTCACCGCACGATCCCCCAGTCCGCCAAAACCGCCTCAGTGTCCGCGCCTGTTTTCGGAGGGGGGCTTTGGATCGCGCTCGGGGTCCGGGAAAAGCGCGGAGCGACATTGGGTTGGGTCACGCCCGCCACCTCAACAAAGGTCTCCCGGGCGACATTATGGGGGTGATGAGGCGCTTCGTCCCAGGACAAGACCGGCGCGAAACAGACATCGGTGCCTTCCATCAGGGCGCACCATTCCTCGCGGGTCTTTGTCTTGATCACAGCCGCAAGGCGCTCTGACAAGGCAGGCCATTGGCTGCGGTCCATTTGCGCGTGGAAGGCCTGGTCATCGGATAGCCCCGCCTTGTCGAGCAACAGGGCGTAGAACTGCGGCTCGATCGCGCCGATCGACACAAATCGTCCGTCTTTGGTTTCGTAGGTGTCGTAGAAATGCGCCCCTCCATCGAGCAGATTGGCGTCCCGTTCATCGCTCCATACTCCGATGGCGCGCATTCCCCAGAACATGGCTGCTAGGCTCGCCGCCCCGTCGGTCATGGCGGCGTCCACCACCTGGCCCTGGCCTGAGCGCTGCGCTTCCAGCAGCGCCGCGCAAACGCCGAGCGCAAGATAGAGAGCGCCGCCGCCGTAATCGCCGACCAGATTGAGGGGGGGCGCGGGCGCCTCGCCTTTTCGGCCCATGGCGTGAAGCGCCCCGGTCAGCGCGATGTAATTGAGGTCGTGGCCGGCTGCATGAGCCAGGGGCCCGCTCTGACCCCACCCTGTCATCCGCCCATAGACGAGGCGCGGATTACGCGCCAGGCATGGATCCGGTCCCAGACCCAAGCGTTCCATGACACCTGGCCGGAAGCCTTCGATTAGGGCGTCCGCCTTGGCGATCAAAGCCAACGCCGTTCCACGGTCTTGCTCAAGCTTCAGATCAAGCCCTACCGACCGGCGACCGCGATTGACCACTTGCCAGGCGCCGCCCTCGGTCGCCCCTTTGCGGTCGATGCGAACCACGTCCGCCCCCATGTCTGAGAGGAGCATGGCGCAAAACGGTCCTGGTCCGATGCCTGCAAACTCCACAACCCGCACCCCTTTGAGCGGCCCTTGGCCCATGGCTGTTCCCCTCCTTAGTTTCTTGGTGGACGGCGGTCTTTGTGTCAGAGCGATTGTCCGTCGTCGATGGTGATGATGGCGCCCGTCGTGGCTGTGGAATGCGCTCCGGCCAGGAACAGTAGGCTGTTGTCGATCGCGTCCGCCCGCATCAGACGCCGCCTGGGGAAGCCCTGCACCATGCGTTGGCCGCCTTCTTCCTGGAGCCAGGAGGCGTTGATTTCGGTCTCCACATAGCCGGGGCACAGCGCATTGACGCTGATCCCTTGACGGGCCCATTCCCTTGCGAGGCTTCTGGTCATCATCGCGACGGCCGCCTTGGAGGCGCAATAGGCTGTAAGGCCGGGAAGCACCGTATGTGCCCCGATCGAGGCGATATTGATCACCCGCCCTCTTTCGGAGCGGCGCGATCCCCTGGCGATCATGCGGCGCGCACCCTCCCGCGCGCAGAGAAAGACCCCGCGGACATTCACCGCCATGACCTGATCGAAGTCGGCGGCGCTGATGTCTGTGGCGAGGCCGCGCGCATTGATCCCGGCGTTATTGACGACGACATCGATCGGCCCGAGGGCGGCTTCGGCCGCATCAAACCCCGCAATGATGGAGCCCTCGTCCTGCACATCGAGCGTCAACGCGGCGGCGTGGCCTCCAGCGGCGCTGATGGCGTCCACGAGTTGGCCGAGCCGGTCGCGGCGACGCGCCGCCACGCCGACCTTGGCGCCCTGCGCGGCCAGGATCTTCGCGAAATGTGCTCCGAGCCCACTTGAAGCGCCAGTGACAAGCACCCCGACGCCATAAAGACCATAGGGATCGGAAGATGCGCCGGCGACGCTCATGCTTTAACCTTTCGACTCGTTCGGCATTCGGAAATGATCCTATGCTCATCATTGGAGCCTTGGCTCTGGGTTCGTCCAGGGTCTATCGTTGCGTCGTCGTCGAGGAGCGAGCCCACGCGTGAGGTTGACAGTCCGTTCTTTCGACGCCCTACCGGCCTTCGCGCTCAAAGAGGCGGTCGCCGCCACGGGACGCGAGGCGCCCATCCTGTTCGGCTATGGCTTGTCGCCGGAGGGGGAAGACATCGCCATTGTCGAAGCCGATCCAGCCAGGGCGACGGAAGCGCGCGCCATTGCTGAGATGCTGCGTGCGCAGGACGAAACCCCGCTTCTTGTGCTGGCCGCGACCCGCTCCGATTGCCCCCCGCCGGAGGGGTTCGAGCGCACCGACGCCTTGTTTGACGCCACCCTCGCCACCGATGTCGCCCCCGCCGCTTTGGGCCGCCAGTTGGAGCGCGCCGAACGCATGGCGACGGGCAAGTTTGAACTCGCGATGCGCCGCGCCACGGCGCGGCGGATCGGCTGCGCGGACCCTGCCGGCGCGGCGCCCAAAAAACTGAAGCTGCTTTATGTGGGTGCGCCGCTCCCCGCCTATCTCAGCCTCGAGCGATGGGTCGCCGGCCATGGCGGCGCATTGAGCGCGGCGTTCACATCCTTTTCAGGGTTCGACCATCTCCATGATGAGGCGTTTGACGCTCTGGTCGTCAACGCCGTTTCTGACCCCTCGACAGCGTTGTCGATCTGCGGGGCCCTCAGACGCAACGCTGGCCTTTTTCATCTGCCGACTTGTCTTTTGACGGCCCCGGAGGACGAGGCGACGCGCCAGGCCGCCTTCGACAAGGGCGCAGCGGTGGCGGCTGCGGCGGAGGACCCCCGAGCGCTTTCCTGGCTCTTTGAGGCGATCCGGCTGGAGCGGGCCCGCACGGCCATCGAACGGGGGCTGCTCGCTTATCGCGACGTGATGAGCGCTCCAAGGACCGGCCTGTTCCGCACAGAAGCCTTCTACGCTCATCTTGAGACCTTGGCGCAGGAGCATATCCGCCGGGCCCGGATTTTGTCGCTCCTGGCTTTGAAAATCAGCCCCGCTTTCGGCGCACGCCGGCCAGAAGCGCAGACCTTGTCCCGCGCGGTCGCCGAGGCTGCAGGTCTCGCCGGCCGGCTTCTCCGGGCCTCCGACACCCCCGCTCTCATCGGCGACCTCTTCATCGCTGCGCTGCCCAACACCGCGATTGGCGGCGCGTTGAGGACCGCAGAGCGGATCAGCGCTGTCGCCGATTGCGCCACGTTCGCCGCCGAGGACGGCTCCGCCGGGCCGCTCTCCTTCGCCCAAAGCGTCGTGCAGCAGGAACCGGGTGAAAGCGCTAGTTCCTTGTTGAAACGGCTTCTGGCGCCCTTTGACGAGAGGGCTTTGACGGCATGAGCCTCGAAGGGCCCCGCGCCTTCATTGAGTTTTTCGCCGATCTGACGTGCCCATGGTGCTATATAGGCTGGGAGGCGTTGAAAAGGGCCGCTGTGGCGACCCCCGAAGTGCGCTGCTCGGTGGCGTGGCGGAGCTTCCTGTTGCATCCCGACATGCCGCCAGAGGGGTTCGACCGCCGCGCCTATTTAACCGAGCGTTTCGGCCGCGATCCGCATCGGAGTGCTGCGGTCCTGGCGGCCTTGGCTGAGGCGGCGGCGGAAGCGGGGGCCGCGCTTGATCTGGACGCGCCTGACCGCGTGCCCCCGACCATCGACGCCCATCGCCTGATCCATTGGGCCGCAGGCCAGGGCAAAGCCGAGCCCTGTATAGACGCTCTGTTCGAGGCCTACTGGACCAACGGATTGGACATCAGCCGCTCCGAAGTGCTTCAGGCGGTCGCCGAGGCGATCGGCATGGACGGCGCGCTGGTGGCGGATCTCCTCGCAGGCGAGGCTGACAAGGACGCGGTTCGGCAGGTCCACGCCGCTGCGGCGCGGGGTGGCATACAAGGAGCGCCGGTGGTGATTGTGAACCGCACCGCAGTCTTGTTTGGCGCTGAGAGTCCCGAAGCTTATCAGCGGGCTCTCAGGACCGCTGTCCGGTCTTAGGCGGCTTGTCTCAAGGCGAGCCGCACAAGCGTCTCCAGGAGTCCTTTCAACACTTTCAGCCGCAGAGCCGGATCGCCCCATTCGCCGGAAGCGACGAGCTTGCCGTCGGGCCGCAGCTTGAAGTCCAGGGGCCGGCTTTGGACATGGCGCACCAGGGCTGTGGGGTCGGGGAAGCCCGCATCGCGGAAAGTGAACACAGCGCCTTTAGGGCCAGAATCGAGCTTGGCGATATTGGCCTGTCGACAAAGGGCCTTGAGGCCAGCCACTTGGAGCAGCTGATCGGCTTCTGCAGGCAACGGGCCAAACCGGTCGATCATTTCAGCGGCGAAGGCTTCTCGTTCTTCCGGCGCTTTCAATTCGGCGAGACGGCGATAGAGCGCGAGGCGCACAGTCAAATCCGGCACATAATCTTCTGGGATCAAAACGGCGACCCCGACATTGATCGTGGGGCTCCATTCCCTTTCGCTCGCGGTCTCGGCGTCGCCGGATTTGAGCGCGTTCACAGCCTCTTCCAGCATCGACTGGTAAAGCTCGACCCCGACTTCCTTGATGTGGCCGGACTGTTCTTCCCCAAGAAGATTGCCGCCGCCTCGCATGTCGAGGTCATGACTTGCGAGGGTGAAACCAGCCCCTAGGCTGTCGAGCGAGGCCAAGATCCGCAGACGCTTTTCTGCAGAGAGGGTCAATTGCTGATCGGGTGGGGTTGTCAGATAGGCGTAGGCCCGCACCTTGGACCGTCCGACCCTGCCTCGGAGCTGATAAAGCTGAGCCAATCCGAACAGATCGGCCCGATGAATGATCAGGGTGTTCGCTCGCGGAATGTCGAGACCGGACTCCACGATCGACGTGGCCGCCAGAATGTCGAACTGGCCGTCATAGAAAGCAGTCATGATCTCATCGAGCTGCGTCGGGGCCATCTGCCCATGCGCCGTCATGAAGCTGCATTCGGGCACGCTTTGACGGAGAAACGTCGCGATGTCATCCAAATCTGAGATCCGCGGAGCGACATAGAAGCACTGCCCGCCACGATACTTCTCTCGCAGCATGGCCTCCCGCAGGCCCACCGGGTCGGCGGGCGCCACATAGGTGCGGACGGCCATCCGGTCCACCGGCGGCGTAGCGATGACGGAAAGATCCCGGATGCCGGCAAGCGACAGCTGCAGGGTCCGGGGGATCGGCGTCGCCGACAGGGTCAGCACATGCACGTCCGCCCGGATCTCTTTCAGGCGTTCTTTGTGCTTCACGCCGAAATGCTGCTCCTCGTCGATGATCAGCATGCCGAGGTCTTTGAAACTGACCTGCTTGGAAAGCAGCGCATGGGTGCCCACCACGATGTCGATGACGCCCTCAGCGAGGCCATGGCGGTTGGAGGCCGCCTCTTTCGCGTTCACCATCCGGGACAACTGCGCCACGCGGATCGGCAGACCGTGGAAGCGCTCGGAGAAGGTCCGGAAATGTTGCCGGCAAAGCAACGTCGTGGGCGCCACAACCGCAACCTGCCGGCCGCTCATGGCCATCAGGAAGGCGGCGCGCATCGCCACTTCGGTCTTTCCGAACCCCACATCGCCGCAGATGAGCCGGTCCATGGGCCGGCCGGACCCGAGATCGGCGATGACGTCGTCGATGGCCGACAACTGGTCATCTGTCTCCTCGTAGGGAAAGCGGGCGCAGAACTCATCCCAGAGGCCTTCAGGCGGGAGCACCTCTTCGGCCTCCCGGGCGGCGCGGGCCGCGGCGAGGCGGATCAGCTCCTCGGCCATGTCGCGCAGACGTTGCTTGGCCCGCGCTTTCCGTGACTGCCAGGCGACGCCGCCGAGCCTGTCGAGCTGCGCGGCGGCGTCTTCAGCGCCATAGCGTGTGACGAGTTCGATATTCTCCACAGGCAGATAAAGCTTATCATTGCCGGCGTAGGTCAGATCGAGGCAGTCGTGCGGGGCGCCTGAGACCTCAAGGGTTTTCAGGCCCTCGTAGCGGCCTATGCCGTGATCTTGGTGGACAATCAGATCGCCGGGCGACAACGCGGCGGCCTCGGCGATCAAGCTCGCGGCTTTGCGCTTCTTGCGGGGACGGGCGAGCCGATCCCCCAAAAGATCCTGCTCAGAAATCACCGCGAGGCCTTCGGTCTCGAAACCCCGCTCCACGGGAATCACAGCCGTCGAGGCCCTGTCTTTGGGGCGCGACAGGGCCGCGGCGTAGCTTTCCACCTTGGCGAGGCCACCGACGCCATGGTCGGCCAAAACGCCCGCCAGACGTTCCGCGGACCCTTCGGTCCACGCAGCGAGGATCACGCGTTTCTTGTCCCTGGTCAGGGCCTCGATGTGCGTCTTCGCGGCGTCAAACACATTGCCGCCTGGCCTCTGGCGATCTTCCAGGAAGCTTCGCCCAACTCTGCCGCCAAGATTGATGGCGGGTGCGCCGGGATCGGGCTCGTAGGGGCTGAAGCGGCGCGTCGCGCGTCCTTTAAGCGCCTCTTTCAAAGCATCGGGAGAAAGATAGAGCGCGTCGGGCGTGATCCCGCGGAAGGGTGTCGAGCCCCGCATCATCGGAGTGGACCTGCGGGCCTCGTAGTGATCCACCGCCATCGCGTAGCGCTCAGCGATCGCGCTTTCGGCCAGCGCAT
Organism: Alphaproteobacteria bacterium; assembly: GCA_018971945.1. Taxonomy (GTDB): domain Bacteria; phylum Pseudomonadota; class Alphaproteobacteria; order Caulobacterales; family Aquidulcibacteraceae; genus REEB509. The sequence continues at coordinate 8,551 of JAGWZH010000085.1, forward strand.
CGAGGCCGACCATGAGGCGTTCGCCGGCATAATCGAACACGGTCTCCAGCCGGTCATAGAAAAGCGGCAGCAGCGCTTCCACTCCGTGCCGGCGGATGCGTGCGGACACCGCCTCATACATCGGATCCGCCCCGGCGCCGAAAGCGGCCACGAACGCCCGACGGAAGGTGGAGACAGCGTCGGCGTCCATCAAAACTTCAGAAACCGGACCGAGATGGGCCGCTTTAAGTTGTTTGGTGGTCCGCTGGGTGTCGGGATCAAAAGCGCGTACGCTTTCGAGTTGATCTCCGAAAAAGTCAAAGCGTACGGGCTCTGCAGCGCCTGGGCTGAAGACATCCGTCACCCCGCCCCGGACGGCGAAATCCCCGGGCGCGCGGACCGTCGAGGCGCGATTATAGCCGTTGGTCTCTAGATAGGAGGTGAGCCTTTCCAACGCCACGACCGACCCCGCACGCGCTGTGAAGGCCGCCGCGGCGAGCCGTGCGGCGGGAGGAGCACGCTGGGCCACGCCAGAGGCGGTGGCGATCACCAGCAAAGCCGGGGCCCCGAACTCCAGGCCGCTCGAAAGCCGGGTCAGCGCGGCGCAACGCGCTGCGGCGATGCTGGCGGTTGGGGAAATGCGGTCATAAGGCAAAGTATCCCAGGCAGGCAGCCGCACGGTTTCGAGCGTCGGCTCAAAAAACGCGACAGTGGCCTCGAAAGCCTGGGCGCGGCCTTCGTCCCGCGCGATGAACAGCCCAACACCGCCGCGCTTGGACAAGGCCTTCGCAAACACCGCCGCCTCAAGCCCCTCGGGGGCGGAGGCCACATGCAACACCCCCGGCGCCGAGGCGATCGCTTCAAGATAGCCTTCTGAAACAAGACCGTGCATCGTCACTCGCAATTCGCCGATTGGTCCGCAGAGCCGCCGAGGGCGTGCCGGGTGAAATAGCGGAATGAGCGCACAAGCCGCAGCAATTCTGTGTCGAATCGCTCGGGAGGCCTGGCGACGCCGACGATCCATGCATAGACGTCCTGATCATTGGCGTGCAGCATCAAGGCCTCGAATTCGTCGACCCGCTCCTCGGAAAGTTCCTTCAGATGAGCGTCGGCGAAGGCCCCAAGAATCAGATCAAGCTCCCGAAAACCCCGCCGCCAGGCGCGGAATTTCAGCTTTTTGCGGCGGTCGTCCATGCTGCCTCGCTTCACTGGGGCGCCGGGCTATAAACCATTCGGATCAGCCTGTCAGCGATGGGAAGCGTGATGTCGTCAGCCCCGGCCCACTCTTTGGCGAAGCTGTTGGCCGTCAGCCCAGCGCCCAAAGGCGTGCGCCGCGACATGACAGCTTTGATCGAGAGAGCGGCGGGCGGCCCGCTGGCCCGCGATCTGGCCCTGCTTGCGCCCACGGGCGCGGTGGACCGGCGCAGGCGGGTGACGATTGCGGAAGCCCCCGAAGGCGAGGTCGTCACGCTCGAGGCGGAAGTGGAGGCCCACCTCCCGACATTCTCGACAAAATCGCCCTACAGGATCCGCGTGCGTGATGAGAGCGGCCTGATGTCGGTCGTCTATTTCCGACCCCGCAAAGAGATGCTGGAACGGCTTTGGCCATTGGGTCAGCGTCGGCTTTTTAGCGGCAAGATCGAGATCTACAACGGCGAACGCCAGATGACCCATCCTGATCATGTGGCGGATCCGAGCTATGCCGACGCCTTTCCCGTGGTCGAACCGACTTATCCGCTCACCGCGGGCCTCTCCGCGAGGATCATGGCCCGCGCGGTCAGGGCTGCGGCGGCCCTTGTCCCGGACTTGCCGGAATGGCTCGATCCGGGGACGCCTTCCCGACATGGCTGGGACGGCTTCACAGCCTCGCTTCGCAGGCTGCATGCTCCGGCAGACCCCGCCGACACCGACCCGAGCGGACCTTACCGGACGCGGCTCGCTTATGACGAGCTGTTCGCGCGCCAGGCGGCTCTCCGCCTGCGCCGTGCCAAGCGCCGAGGCATGCCTGGCCGTGCGGTGGTGGGCACGGGGGAGCGAGCCAGCGCGCTTTTAGCCTCTCTTCCTTATGCGCCGACTGGGGCGCAGACTCGCGCGCTGGCCGCGATCGCCGACGACATGGCCAAGCCTTGCCCGATGCATCGCCTTTTGCAGGGCGACGTCGGCTCGGGCAAGACGCTGGTGGCCGCCCTCGCGATGACCGCCGCTGCGGAGGCGGGCGTGCAGAGCGCGCTCATGGCGCCGACCGACATCCTCGCGCGCCAGCATGGCGCCACGCTGCAGCCTTTGCTGGAAGCCGCTGGTCTCAAAGCGGCGGTGCTGTCGGGTCGCGACAGGGCCAAGGAACGCAAAGCAGTCATGGCTGGTCTGGCGGATGGATCCATCGATGTCGCAATCGGCACCCATGCGCTCTTCCAATCGGACGTGGTCTTTAACGACCTTGGTCTGATCGTTATTGACGAGCAGCATCGCTTTGGCGTGTCTGACCGGGCCCGAATGGTTGAAAAGGGGCTGTTTCCCCATGTCCTGGTGATGAGCGCGACGCCTATTCCCCGCACTCTCGCCCTGGCGGTGCATGGCGACATGGACCTTTCCATTCTTGACGAAAAGCCCCCAGGTCGAAAGCCAATTCGGACCGTAGCCCTGCCGTTGACCAGACTGCCGGAAGTCTACGACGCCATCGACCGCGCCATCGCCACGAACGAGCGCGCCTACTGGGTGTGCCCTCTGATCGAAGAGAGCGAAGCGATCGACCTGGCCGCCGTAGCCGACCGCACGGAAGCGCTCAGAGAACGTCTCGGCGATCTCGTTGAGGTGGTCCATGGCCGCATGAGCGCCAGCGCGCGGGAAGCCGCAATGGATCGATTTAAGAACGGAGCGGCGCGGATGCTCGTCGCCACCACGGTGATCGAGGTGGGCGTCAATGTTCCGGAGGCGACTATTATGGTGATCGAGCACGCCGAGCGCTTCGGCCTCGCTCAGCTGCACCAACTGCGCGGCCGGATTGGCCGTGGCGACAAGCCTGGCGCATGCCTGCTCCTCTGGAAGCCGCCCCTTGGCGAGACGGCGAAAGCCCGGCTCGATGCGCTTCGCCGCTCCGACGACGGCTTCGTCATCGCAGAGATCGACTATACGCTCCGGGGGGCCGGCGATGTCTTGGGCGTCCGGCAGAGCGGATTGCCGCCGTTCCGGATGGTCGATCCTGAAGTGCACGCGAAGCTTCTGATCCAAGCCGACCAGGAGGCGCGCCTTCTGGTCGATCGCGATCCTGCCTTGAGGTCTCCCCGAGGCCAGGCGGCCGCGCTCGCCATGGCGATCTTCGGCTGCGATGAGGCCAGCCAAGAAGCCAGGGCCGGTTGACGCTCGCCTCTGGGCCGCGCACGCTGCGCGCATGGCGTCAGACTATGATGATGTTTTGGCAGGCCTTCATCGCCTCGCGGGCCGACTTGGCTGGCCCGAGCCTCGAGCGCTGCAGAGGCTCTCCGGCGGCGCCAGCCAAGAGACTTGGGCCTTTGTCGCGGGGGAGCGCGCCTTGATCCTGCGCCGGGCGCCGCGCGGCGTTCCCGTAACGACCTCCACCCAGGGAATTGGGCTGGTTTCAGAGGCCGCCGTGATCGAGGCCGCGGGCGCCGCCGGGGCCCCTGCGCCCGCAGTGGCGTCGCTTCTGGCCGAGCAAGACGGGCTCGGGCCCGGCTATATCATGGACCGGCTCGAGGGGGAGACGCTCGCCCGCCGCATCCAACGAGACGCAGCCTTTGCTGAGGCGCGAGATGGTTTCGCTCAAGCCTGCGGGGCCGCCGCCGCCGCTATTCACGCCACCCCGCTCGCCTGCCTGCCGACGCTGCCGGAAGCGGACGCCGCCGCCCAGCTCGACCTCTATGAGGCCGCTTATCGGGGTTATGGCGCAGGACGGCCCGCATTCGAGTTGGGCTTCGCAGCGCTTCGCAGACGCGTGCCGGCCCCGATCCCGGCGCGTCTGGCGCATGGCGATTTCCGGTTGGGCAATCTGATGGTCGCGCGCCATGGGCTCGCCGCGGTGCTCGATTGGGAACTCGCCCATAGGGGCGACCCTGCGGAGGATTTGGGTTGGATCTGCACCCCGTCTTGGCGTTTCGGCGCCATCGACAAGCCTGTCGGAGGGATCGCCGAGGTCGGACCGATGCTTGAGGCCTATTGGGCTGCGGGAGGCGACCGCAGGGTCACAGCCGAGCGTGTGCGCTTTTGGACATTGTTCGGCTCGCTCAAATGGGGGGTGATGTGCCTCACGATGGCCAAGCTCTTCGAAAGCGGCGTCGATCCGAGCGTCGAGCGCGCTGCCATTGGTCGCAGGGCCAGCGAAACAGAGCTTGACGTGCTGCTGATGTTGAAAGGCCTGCTTTGATGCACAGCCAACCTGAAACCACTGCGCTGTTAGGGGCGGTGGCTGCCTTCTTGAGGGAAGTTTGCGTCCCAGCGCTGACTGGGAGAGAGGCTTTTCTCGCAAAAGTGGCGGCGAATTGTGTGGACATCGCCGTCCGCGAAGCCCGCGATGGCCCAGCGGCCACCGCGGCGGAGACGACGATCTTGCAATCGCTCCTGGCCAGTCCGGAAACCAGTCTAGAGGCTCTTCGGGCGACCCTTTGCAAAGAGATCACCGCCGGTGTGCGCGACGAGACCGATCCAGCCCTGCTCGAAGCGCTCCTGTCGATCGTCGCCGCCCGCGTGAGGATTGAACAACCCGGCTATGCGAGTTTGGAAAGAGCGCCGCGTGCGTGAGCGGCTGGGGAGAAGGAGCGCGGCGGGCTGCGTGACACGAGGCGGCTGCGCTCCCCTCTTCAAGATCGAGCCTGAGGGCTTTGTGGCCGTCATGGAAAAGCGCATCATCCCCCGGCGAGGCTTGGGCCAAAGAGCCGAGGCGTAGACGTCCACCGCGCCTGCCCGCCATGGATTTTCTAGGCTTGCAGCGTCTGGGCGTTGGGTCGGACGCCCCCTATGGTTGACGCATCTGAGGCCTTTGCTGCGGCGAAGGCGGCCGCCGCCAACCCCGCCGCCCGACCTGTCGCAAAGCATGCTTGCATCAGATAGCCCCCTGTCGGAGCGTCCCAATCGAGCATTTCT
>JAGWZH010000212.1 GCA_018971945.1 Alphaproteobacteria bacterium
CCCTGGCGCTGGCGAAACGATCAGCAGCAAAACCTCGCAGCAGCCTGACGCGCCGTCACCGGACGCTTACGCTTGAGGTCGTCCAGAACGGATCGCGGCGGCGGTGGACGCTGGAAGAGAAGCTTCGGATCATTGAGGAGAGCTTCTCGGCCGGCAACGCGTCCGCGGTTGCCCGAGGCCATGGCCTTTCGACCTCGCAGCTGTTCGCTTGGCGAAAGCAAGCTCGCGAAGGAGCGCTCGGCGCGATGGATGGGTTCGCTGCGGCGTTGATGGTGGGGCCGATGGAGCCGGCTGCTCGCAGCGCTGCGGGCCTTGCGCCCTCTCCTGATCGTGAGTCTGGCGCAATGGAGATCGTGACTGGAGGCGCGCGGTTAATCGTCGGCAAGGACGTGGATGCGGCAGCCTTGGCCCGTGTCATGGCCGTACTCGTGAAGCTGCGGTGAGCCCATGATCCCGATCGCGTCTGGCGTGCGGGTCTGGCTTGCGACCGGCCATACCGACATGCGGCGCGGCATCAATTCGCTGACCCTCGAAGTGCAGGAGAAGTTCAAGCGCGACCCACACGCGGGGGACCTCTTCGTCTTTCGCGGGAAGCGCGGTCATTTGATCAAGGTGCTTTGGCACGACGCGCTCGGCGCGTCGCTCTACACCAAGCGTCTTGAGCGGGGCCGCTTCATCTGGCCAAGCCCTGCCGATGGCGTGATCTGCGTGATGTACGCGGCGCCCCAATAATGGGCCACAGAGGCGCCGTTTGTTAACGGTGCGTGGCGGTCCAAAAACCAGCCACATCTATGGTCGCTGTCCTGCCGGTCACGGGAGGCGGCGCCGGGATGAAGGACATGGACGTTTACGAATCTGTGCGCCGTTTCGTGATGATCGAGGGCGGCAGCCGGCGAGCCGCGGCGCGGCTATTCGAGATTGACCGCAAGACGGTCGACAAGTGCTTGGCATTTTCGGCGCCGCCTGGGTATCGCCAGGAGACGCCGCGCGCGAAGCCTAAGCTCGGGCCATTTCTGGGCGTCATCGACGCGATCTTGCGCGCTGATGCAGACGCGCCGCCCAAGCAGCGCCACACGTCAAGGCGCATCTGGGAGCGATTGCGCGATGAGCATGGCTATGAGGGCGGTTATGATCGGGTCAAAGAGGTAGTGCGCGAGCGCGGCCGGCGCCTGAAGGAAGCATTCGTGCCGTTGGCGCATCCGCCCGGCCATGCGCAGGTCGATTTCGGCGAGGCGCATGCGATCATCGCCGGCGTGCGGCGCAAGGCGCATTTCTTCTGCATGGATCTTCCGCATTCGGACGCCTGCTTCGTGAAAGCCTTCAGCGCGGCGCTCGAACCAGTGGCGCGCCCGCGCTGAAGCCAGCGGAGACGACCGAAGCGTTTCTCGACGGTCATGTCAGCGCATTGGCGTTCTTCGGCGGCGTGCCGCGCTCGATCCTGTACGACAACACCAAAATTGCCGTGGCGCGGATCACTGGCGCCGGCGAGCGCGTTCCGACACTCGCTTTCACCGGCCTGAAGAGCCACTTCCTGTTTGAATCGCGCTTTGGCCGCCCGGGAAAGGGAAACGACAAGGGAAAAGTCGAAGGCCTGGTCAAATATGCCCGCCGCAACTTCATGACGCCGATCCCGGAGGCGCGATCATTTGACGAGTTCAACGCGCGTCTTGCTGAGCAATGCCTAAAGCGCCAGGCCGATACAGTTGCTGGCGCGAAAGAGTCGATCGGCGCCCGGATGATGGCAGACCAGGCGGCCTTTCGCGCCATGCCCAGCGGCCTCTTCGAGGCCTGCGAGAAGCGGCCGGGCCGCGTCTCCTCGACATCCTTGGTGCGCTATCGCAGTAATGATTATTCCGTGCCGACGCGCTTTGCGTACCGCGAGGTGATGGTGAAAGGCTTCGTCGATCGCGTTGTCGTCACCAGTGAAGGCGAAATCATCGCTGATCACCCGCGCTCCTATGACAGCGGCGATTTCATCGCCGATCCGCTCCACTATCTCGCGCTGATCGAGCAAAAGCCCGGCGCGCTGGATCAGGCGAAAGCGCTGCAAGGCTGGGATTTACCTGGCTGCTTTGCTGACATGCGCCGCTTGATGGAAGCGCGGATGAAGACCAAGGGCCGGCGCGAATACATCCAAGTGCTGCGGCTTCTGGAGATCTTCCAGG
>JAGWZH010000086.1 GCA_018971945.1 Alphaproteobacteria bacterium
GGGTTGCCGTCTGCGCTCAGGGATTTGTAAAGCGCTTCCCGCGCCAAGCCTGTTTGCTCCGCGATCATCGCCATACCCTTGGAGCGCGCGATGTCTCCGAGTGTTGCGGCGATGATGTGCGGATCGCCGTCTTCGAGCGCGGCTTCGAGGAAAGCTGCGGCGGCTTCAGGTGAGTCGATATAGTCGGCGCTGTCGTAGGGACGAGTGATGACGTTGCTCATGGGTTCTCTGCCTTCCAATCTTCCCAAAGCGCCAGCGCCTCTTCTATGTCGCGCGCTTGCGTGGACTTGTCGCCACCCGCCAACAGCACGATCAGTTCCTCGCCCCTTTTGGCGTAGTACACGCGGTAACCAGGGCCCGTGTCGATCCGCAGTTCGCTCACGCCTTTGCCAACAGGCCGAACGTCGCCCGGATTTCCATCGGCCAAGCGACGAATTCGCATATCGACACGTGCGCGCCCTTTGAGGTCGCGCAAGGCCTTCAGCCATTCGTCGAAGGTATCGGTTCGGATGACCTGCGGCACCGACTACTTGTAACCTATATATTACAGCCGGTCAAGCAGATTGGCGGCGGCGATCAGGGGCGGTGACAGATCGATCCAGGTGAAGCCGGTTGAGTTTTTCGCCGATTGAGCGCCGCTGTTTCAGTCCTCCAGAGAAGGAGGACCATCATGAAAATGCATTCCAGCGAAGTGCCTACCAAGCCATTCGTCGCGTGGAACAAGGGTAAGGTCACCGGGCAAAAGCCGCCGCTCAAGCCGCGTGAGGTCTGGGCCATCCGTGTACGGTTGCAAGTCGCCAATCGCGTTCGTGATCTGGCGCTGTTCAACCTTGCGATCGACAGCAATGTCAATGGCGCCCGAAAATGGGGCCACCTGGCGTTCGAAAAAGGGGCCAAGCGGTGCTCGAAAAGTACGCCACTGTCATCACGGTGCGCGCATGGAAAGGGCCCCGCGGGGCCCTTTCCATGCGCGGCGGCGGTTTTTGGCGAGGTCAGGCGTTAAGAATTTCGCCGGTGTCGGGATCGATGGTCTCGGCGGTTGCGGCCGGCGCCCCGGCGCGGCGGCGTTTTCGGGCGGTTGAGGTTTTCAGCCGGTAGCTTTCGCCGTTCATTTCCAGAATGTGGACGTGGTGGGTGAGCCGATCGAGCAGCGCGCCGGTCAGACGCTCGGAGCCGAAGACGCTGGTCCAGTCCTCAAACGGCAGATTGGACGTGATGGTCCGAGGGACCGTGGCCCCAGTGGGGCCGCGTACAGATCCAGACGGGTCATCCTCGCCTCCGCCCCAATCCATGGAGCCAGCAGGAGACCCTACAACGGGCCGACACCTCGTAAATCTGGGTGTCACCTTAGGCCATCAGTGGCATGCCGCCCTACATCTTTCACGGCGTCAAGATTGACAGCCTCGCCTGAAATGGCTCTTTGATAGCCGTAATTGGAGATGTGGTTCAGTGGCGGAATACAGCGTAGCAGACGCGAAGAACCGTTTGCCAACCCTGATCGACAAGGCCGAAGCTGGTGAGCAGGTGATCATCACCCGTCACGGTCATCCAGTGGCGGAGCTGCGCCCGGTGGCGACCGCAAAGCCGCGCAACCCGGCGAGCTATGCAAGGCTCAAAGAAAGGCGCGCCGGCCCGGTCGGGCTCACGTCGGTGGAGTTGCTGAACGCTGTTTATGAGGACGATCGTTGAGCGATTACTTTGACGCCAGCGCGCTCTTGCCAATGCTAATCCACGAATCCAAAAGCGCAGTGATAGACGCTTTGATGCAGAGTTTGGGCGAGCGGCCCACCGTCAGCGATTTTGCTGCGGGTGAAGTCGCCAGCGCGCTCGCGCGCTTGGTTCGAATAGGCGCAATGACCGCGCAGGTCGCTCAGAACCGGCTCACCGACTTCGACGCTTGGCGCGCCGGCGATACACAAGCGATCGAAATGCTCAACATGGACGTTGCGCAAGCCGCAGTGTTTGTTCGGTAATTTGATCTGGGTCTACGCATGCCAGACGCTTTACATCTGGCCATCGCGCAGCGGTCCGGCCTTCCGCTTATCACCTTGGACGAGAGAATGGTGAAGGCGGGTGCGACATTGGGGGTGCAGACTGTTAAGCTCTGATGCGCCCCAACCGCAAAATACACTTGCACAAAGTCATTGGGCGTCACCAATCCTCCCCCTGTCAGGGAAGTTGTCGCCTCGTGTGAGGTAGAAAGTGTATTCTGAGGCGGGCGGAATAGGAAGACGAATTGGCTTACGCACCAGAACGGAAGGCTGCGGTACTGGCGAAGATGCTGCCGCCGAACAACACGCCATTGAGCCAGTTGGCTAAGGAGGACGGGGTCAGCGCGGCGACGCTTGCCAAGTGGCGGGCTGACGCGCGGGCGAAGGGGCGGCGCTCAATTCAGCCGATTCTAGCGGATGTTTAAGTATGCCGGGTTGCAGACTGCAATAAAGGGGGCGTTCACCCGCGAATTTAGAATGGTTGGTCTTGATGTCGCAAGATCAGTTTTTCAGGTCCACAGGGCTGCTGGCGATGGGCTGGTGTTGGTTCGATAGAGCTTGCGGCGCTGTCATGTTGCGGCTTTCCTCGCCGAGCTCCCATGGCGCCGGGGCGGGATCAGCAATTCGCCGTTCGTGCTCATCGGCTCTGGCCAGTGGTCAATTCTCAGGTGATTACGATCTCAGGGCAAGTGATCTGATCTCCTCCGCCACGGCTATCGCATTTGGCCGAGGATTGTGCGTGCGACGTCATCGGACCAGCCGGCGCGCTGCGCGTCTTCGGCGACCATGCCGATCTATCGGACGCGGGCGCCTTCAACGCGCTTCTCAAGCCCTGCGCCAAGACGGAATGGGTGGTCTATGCCATACGCCCCTTCGCCGGCCGGCAGCAGCTGCTTGCCTATCTCGCGCGCTACACCCACCGCGTCGCCATCGGCAATTCGCACCTCGTCGCTTTCGACGGCGCGCGCGTGACCTTCAAGGTCAAGGATTATCGCAAGGATGGCGAAGCGCGCTATGGCGTCCTGACGCTCGACGCGCCCGAATTCATCCGGCGACGCCTGTCAGGCCGCCGAACCGTTCGCCGACGCGATCGGCCTCGTGCTTTCTGCCGGGCGCCAAGCCGGCCGATAAGCCGGCGGAGAAATTGCCGCCGGAGCAAATGGAAATGACCGATGTGACCAAGCGCCCGCTGTTGAAAGCCGGGCTCGCAGTGTTAGACGCTGCTTTCACTACGCCGGCTTGGGCGAGACCTGTCGTGGTTGATCCCGCGCTGGTCGGCGATTGGAGCGGCATTCTCGGCGGACAGGGCGGCTTGCGCGTGAAGTTCGCCATCGCCGCCGATGGCGCGGTGATGGTCTACAGCCTCGACCAGGGCGGTTGGCCAATCCCGGCGACGGCGGACCAGCTGAGCGCCGATGAAATCAGCATTCGCGTGCCGGCTGTGAAGGGCAAGCTTGAAGGCAAGCTCAAAGGCGACGAGATCGCCGCGACCTGGAGCAAAGGCCAGCCGCAGCCTTTAACCCTGAAGCGCGGCGAAGCGGGCCTCAAAGCCGCACCGGTTCCGGCGTTGACAACCGAAAGCCTCGCCGCCTTGCACGCCGCCGCCGGATCGCCGGCGATGGCCGCGATCGCGCAAGCGCGCGGCGCTGCTGCGCGCGCCTGGGTCGATGGCGTGCGCCGGGTCGACACGCCGGCCAAGGCGACGGCGGACGATCTGTGGCACATCGGCTCGATCACCAAATCCATGACCGCAACGCTTGTGGCGCGGCTGGTCGAGCAGGGCGCGGTGGCGTGGACCGACACGGTCGCCCAACGCCTCGGCCCGCAACTCCCCGCCATGCCCGAGCCGTACGCCAGCGCCAATTTCCTGCATCTGCTGAGCCATCATGCCGGCCTCGCCGCCAATATCCCGATGCTGCAATTCCTGCCCTATTACGGCAGCAAGGCCGATGTGCGCGCCGATCGCTTGAAGTGGGCCGGCCAGGCGTTCGCGCAAAAACCAACGGCGGCCCTGGGCGCGCCGGGCGTCTATTCCAATTCCGGTTTTGTCATCGCCGGCGCTATGCTCGAACACGCGACCGGCCAAGGCTGGGAAGACCTGATCACGGCGCATCTGTTCGAGCCGCTCGGCATGACCCGCGCCGGCTTTGGCGCGCCGCAAGGCGATCAGCCCTGGGGCCATACCAAGAAACTGCTCGGCCCCGGGCGCAACCCGATCAAGCCGGACAGGACCGGTGACAATCCCGCCGTGCTTGGCCCTGCCGGCCGCGTGCATCTGCCGCTTGCCGACCTGCTGCGCTTTCTGCGCGCCCACGCCGACCGCACGGACTTCTTGAAAGCGGAAACCTGGGACCGCCTCCACACCCCGCCATTCGGCGGCGATAGCGCGCTCGGTCTTTTGGTCCGCGACGGCGGCCAGCTCTGGCGCAATGGCTCCAACACCAGGTGGTACGCGGAGATCGCGATCGATCCGAAAGGCGGAAAGGTCGCCGCGGCGGCGGCGAATGACGGCGCGGTGGAGCAGAGCCAGCCGGCGGTGGCGACGGCTCTTGCGGGGGCGTTGGCGGCGGTGTGAGGGGGCGGAAAGGTGAATTTGGCGCTGAAACCGATCCGTCGAGGGGGCTGCCGCGGGCGGCGCCCCCCGCGTCACACGCGCCATGAGAATTGCTTCGCGCGCCGTTGCGGCGCCCGCCACCCTGGGCCCAGATCAGCCCAGGGGCGCAGCCATGACGGCAGACCCGAACCGCCTCCTCAAGTCCAATGAAGCCGCAGCCTTTTTTGGGGCGCCTGCCCAGCAGGCTGGCCGGCTGGCGCAAAACGTCCCGCTCGCGATTGAGCTCACCGATCTTGGCGATGAAACCGGCCTCGACACGCCAGGCGCCGCCATCGCGCGCGGCAAGCCCCAAGCCTTCCAGATGCTTCAGTCGTCCGCGCAACACTGCGCCTGCAAGGCTGCGATCATCGGTGAGCTGGCGGTGGATAAAGCCATCATCATCCCGGGCGTGCTGCAGGCGCCGATCCCGCGATGTGGGGCGGTCTTGGCTCATGTCTTCGCGCACGCGCTCTTCGGCCTGCTCGCGGGTGAGATCGCCACGATGATCCCGCGCCGTCTCCTGCGCTTGGAAACGCAAGCCATGCGCCGTAATCGGGGGGCGGCTTGCGTCGGAATCTGCAGCTCGAAGGCCTTTGGTTCGCGCGAAAAGTCCCAGAGGCGCAAAAGGCGCCACTCGGCGCTGCGCTCGTCAGCGACCGCCAGTTCGTTTCGGGTAATGAAGACAGGCGTACGATCCCAGCCGTTCGTGGTCTTCACCTCGATGAACCGATCATGTCCGTCGGGATCGAAGCTGGCAATATCGGAGCCTGCGCCGTCGCCATCTTCTTCTGACAGCCAACGGACCTTGCCGGCCAAATCATCACGGCCATTTTGGCGCAGCGTGAAGCGCACGTGGTCAAGCGCAAGCTCTTGGCCGGCACGCCCCAACGCGCGATTGCGTTCGTCCCTGCCAGCGACATCAACCTTGCGCGCGATCCCCAGCATCCGCTCCAGTTCGTCTGGCGGCGGTTGATTGGCAAGTGTGGGCGGAGGGCCGATCCAAAGCGCGGTCCGCTCCTGAACCCCAGAACGCTGCTTCCATGCGGGTTCCCTTGCAGTCCACTTCGCATTGCCCGCGAGCCAACGCGCAACCGCATCGACCAGGCTCATCTGGAAGTTGAAGGCGGGTTTGTATCCGATGATCCAGACTTCACCGAGGCATTTGAGAACCGCGCTGATGTTCTGAAGCTTGAACTCGATTGCGCCTTCGGGGCGATCTTGCAGGAGTGGCAAGCGCCCCCGCCGATCGGCAGCTGAATTGTCAGGGCGGCCCGCGACCTCTTCCGCCAGCATCACGAAACAGGCGGCGGCTGTGAGGTCATTTTCGGCATCGGTCCAAGGACCACTTGGCATCGCAGACCGATCTCCGCGCGCCTCGCGCACACCCAACTTTGAGGGCACGCTTACGACAAGTGAACAGACGATCGCCGACCCAACCCCACCAAAACCGGCGCCAGACTGGGGCGCCAGCGGGGCACGGGGTTCTCCATGTGTTTTTGAAGGTCCGGCAAACCCTCTCGGAAAGGCCCTGCCAGCCTAACTGCGCGGTCGTTCAACCTCTGCAAGCGGTCGGCAGGAATTTGCGCAGATCACACCGCAAACAGAGGCGCTGGCGTCCGGGCGACAGGCTCCACCGGCTTGCGAGCCATCACGTCTGCCGGGAATATCCTGATCTGCCGGGTCTCGGCCGATCCCCGTGGGGGCAGATTTCTATGAGGAGGACGCCTTGTGAGGCAGGTACCTCGTGGGGCCGGCGCCTTTGGGGTCGATGCCTTTGGGGTCGATGCCTTTGAGGTCGATGCCTCTGGGGTCGATGCCCATCAGCCGGGGGCCTTCGCGCCTGTGACCCCCACGCGCGCACCGGCGCGCAGTCCGCCTCAGTGTGGCGCGCTCCCGCGACTGAACCCACGCGGAGCGCGGTTACCGGAACACAGCATTCAGATAGGCGGCGATGCGCACACCGGACTGGGTCAAGCGGGTATCGACCACCTGTCGTTGCCGATAGGCGTATTCCCATGAGAGCTGGTCGCTCTCTGGATAGATGTCCTTGTGCAGGGCGACGCTCTCGGCGATCCACACGAGCGGGTCGGGATTGGACCATTCGCGACGCTGCGCCGCAGTGAGACGGCGCTGCAGTAGGGCCGTGAATTCCGTGTAGGACAGCTGGCGCCGGTCGATCAGGCCGGAGTCCCAAACCGAGTGCAGGTTGGTTGACTCGCCGAAAAACGTCACGCGCACGTCATTGCCGCCACGGTCGAGGCCATTGCCCACATGCAATGGCTGATGCAGGTCGGCGATGATGTGAACGGTAAACCGGAGAGCCAGCTGCTTCTGCTCCAGCGGCGCATTTGGATCGCGGAGCGTGACGGCGAAGTGCTGCAGGGCGGAGACGGAGTCGCCTTCGGGCGGCGCGCCGACGTCGGGATACGCGCGACCTTCCGGAACGGTGACGAAGTGCCACGGGTAGGCCGTTGTCTGCCAGAAGGGATCCGGATTGGACCGTTCCTCGTCAGGCCAGGTTGACGCTTCCACCAGGGTTTCGTTCCCCAGGATGGCGCGGACCTGCCGGGCCGCATTGCGCGACAGCAATGGCTCGGCGATGGCGCCGGAGATCCGATGGCCCGTCTGGCCCCAGGCCCACACCTGCTGCGGCGCCAGGACCAGCATGGCGACAAACAAAAACCGAAACATAGACCCTCCAGAGGCGACGGACCTGACCTGTCATGACAGGCTTTGCGTCGCCGCACGTCGCCTTGCAAGCCATAAACAGCCTGACGCACAGTTCCCGGCGCGCCTCCACACGGTGTGCATCGGCTTGCCGCAGCGTTTGGCGGGCGTGTTGGGCCCAAGGCCCTGCGAGCCGGGCGCCGACGGCGCGGCTCCGCCTGTTGGGCGGACCCTGGGTGCGCTGGCCTGAGGGAGCGTGCCGGATGCTGTGCAATTGGACGACCCGGTCGGACATTTGCGCTTGTCGGTGTGGCTGGGTGCATCCCGTCAGGACTGCAGGGATGCTCCACGACCGCTCATCATCCTCTCCTGGCGTCGCCGTTGCAGCGGTTCTTGTCACCTTCGATCGGCACGGGTTCAGGGCGTTGATGCAGTTTCCCCAGACGCGCGCACCGAGGCAGGCCGCGCCATATGCATCACGACTGATCCAAACCGGATGCCCAGCACGGGACAACACCCAGCCCTGATGGCCGTGACAGGCTGGAAGAAGGGCGGCGCGGGGGGATCTCGCAGGCGGCGAGAACATGCAAAATGGATATTGTCCCACCGTCGCAGGGCACAGGGAAGTCTGCCGGGGCTGGCGGGCTGTGTATTGATCGGGCTCAGTCGGACGGCGCAGAGAGGGCGAGGTTCACACCAAGCCGTGCAGACTTCCAGCCGCGCCCTGAGCGAGAGCCTGAGCGAGAGCCTGAGCGAGAGCCTGAGCGAGAGCCTGAGCACGGCCCTGAGCAGGCGCAGCGGCGATCCGACGGCGGCCCCACCCGTGCGTGTGGCGCGGGCGCTTTGCGTCACTGACCGCAACGACAGCACTCCATTAACACCTTGATTGCTTAGTTCGCCCACCGGCTGTTGGGGACCTGCGACCGCATGAGTGACCTTGCGATTGAAGACGTGAGACCGATTCCGGTCCGCCGCAGTGAGAACTTGCCTGTCAGGATCCTGTTTGGGGCGCGGATGGCAGTGGATTTGCAGCTGCTCACGTGCATGCGCTTCCTGAGGCCATACCTCGCACAGATGACCGGAAGAGTTCTTGATGTCGGATGCGGGCAAATGCCCTACCGCGGCATGCTCCCACGACAAAGTTCTTATGTCGGCATAGATATCACCGCGGCAGGCCAATTCGGAATGTCACGACATCCCAGATATTGTTGCGTTCGACGGTGCGGTGATTCCCTTTCCAGATGCAACTTTTGATTATGTTCTTTGCACCGAGGTTTTGGAACATGTTGAAAATCCGGGCGAACTGATCGCCGAGATGCGCCGTGTACTGCGACCAGGCGGCTTGATTGTCGCGACAGTTCCATTTTCGGCCCGCGTTCATCATGCGCCGCATGATTTCCATCGCTACACCCGGTATCGGCTGGCTTCGCTGGTTGCCTGTGTGGGCGCCACCGTGATTGAGGAACGTGGCGACGATCTTGCGACCCTTGCAAATAAGCTGATCGTGATCTGCATGCGGTTGGCGAGACCCTCTCGTGCTTCGCGCTGGGGGCTTGCGTTGTTGGTGGCGCTGGCGCCCATCGCACTGTTGGCGCTCGCGGTGGCTCACGCATCACTGGCCTTTCGTTGGGGATCAAGAGCAGATCCTCTGGGCTACGGCGTCGCTTCAATAAAAATCTGAAGACCTCGCTGCGATCGCTGTCACATCAGATGGACTGACGGTGTGGCCAGTCGGGGCTTTGTTGCATCAACCCAAAGGGCACAAGCCTTTGAGACCCACGGCTATCGCATTTGGCCAAGGATGGTTCGGGCGAAATCGTCGGACCAGCCGGCGCGTTTGCGTTTTCGGCGGATTGACAGTTCTTTTCGGGCGGATTGCAGGACATTGAGGGCGAGTTTGCGCAGGATGGCGAGGTTTTCGGGGCCGTTGTCTTTGCGGGTGCGGGCGCGGTCTTCGTCGAAGGCCATGTCGAGCACCCAGTGCAGGCTGTTTTCGATCGACCAGTGGGCGCGCACGGCTTTGGCGAATGTTTCAGGCGTGAGGCGGACGGACGAGACGCAGAAGCGCCGGCTTGTTGTCGTTTCGCCGTCGCGGGTCACTTCAGCCTCGACCACGGCGATGGTTTGCAGCCCCGGCAGGCGCGGCTCATCTTGGTAGCGCCGATCTGAAAACAGCCAGTCGATGTCGTGGGCGACGTGGTGGCGGCGCACTTCGATGCGGCCATGGTCGGCGTCGGTTGTCGTGTGCGCGGTGCTGAAATCGCTTGTCGGATCAGCGAAAAACGCTGCAACCGCAGCATGCAAAGCCGGACGATTGGCCTTCAGGGCGAACAGCCAATCGCCGCCTTTGCTGGCGATCAGCTGGGCGGTTTCGGTCTGGCAATGCAGCGCGTCGCCCGTGACGAGAAGGCCATCGAGATCGAGCAGCGTCAGAAGCTCGCGGGCCGCTGTCATTTCATTGCCCGTCTCGCCCACCGCCGCCTGGCCGAGCACGAGGCGGCGCTCGCTGGCGAAGGCGCTCACCACATGCAGCGGCGATCCGCCGGCGGCGCGGTCGAACGAGCGCCGCAGCGTCTTGCCGTCAATCGCAAGCACGCCCTCGCCCTTCTCGCCAAGCCGGTCAAGGAGGGTCGAGAACGCCGTCGCAAAGGCCGCTGGATCGAGCAGGCGAAACAGCCGCGAGAACGTGTCATGGCTCGGCAAGCCATTGTCCAACATGAGGAAAGAGCGGGACAGCGCCTCCCTGTCGGCCGCGAAGTCGGCGAAATCCACGCACGTTTCGGCGCCGCAGACCGACGCCGTCAGCGCGATCGTCAACAGCTCAGGAAAATCATGCCGCCTCGCATTGCCGGCGCGCGGATCGGGAACATCCGCAAAACACGCCGCCATCCAAGCCGTCAACGCCTCCAAACAAGAGCCGTCGAGCTAAAGAATCCCATTCGCCGCCAAGCGCCACTTCATTTTTCCAAATGCGATTCCCCTGTTGCGACGAGCGAGGTTTCGCCCACCGCGACGCCTCGAAACCAACCCAGTCGGACGGCGCGACAACCCTAATTGCTGCTGCGCGGCATACATCGACCAAAGCCGATCATGGCCGACAAAAGCAGGGCGAATTTGCTGGCCCCTTGCTGGCCCGAGATGACCAGAGGCCTTTTCTGAGCCCCGCCAACTCGCCTAAGTCCCTGAAAACAATGGTGGGCGCGACAGGGATTGAACCTGTGACCCCTACGATGTCAAAAACAGTTTCGCTATGTACATGAGATAAGAATAGCTTGTAACATATTGTTTTTATGAAATTTCGTCGAAGTCTGTTTTGTATCGTATAGGCACAAATTGGCGTCGATTTCTGCTCATTTGGTATCTTCCTGGTATCTTGAAAGACCCTTACAATCAGAGATCTGGACCTTCCTTTTGCGTCGGAGTGGTATCTTGGAGCGGGTTGTTCGCCTCAGTAAACGGATGATCGATGCGGCCGTTCCCGCTGATGGCGGCGAGCTATGGATCTGGGATGCCGAAGTAAAAGGCCTGTTTTTGAGGGTCTATGCCACTGGCCGCAAAAGCTTCGCGATCAAGTACCGGACGCCACAGGGGCGCCAACGGCTTCACACAATTGGACCTGTCGGTTCGCCTTGGACCATCGAGTTGGCCCGCAAAGAGGCGCTGGATGTTTTGGTCGAATTGACCAAGGGCCATGACCCACAAGAGCGTCGCGCCGCCGAGCGCGGTGCCATGATGGTTGGCACATTAATCGACGCCTATCTGAGCGAAGGGCCGATCGATAAACCAAACAAGCGCGGGTCGACTTGGGTGATCGACCGCTCCAATCTGGACCGCCATGTACGGCCTTTACTCGGCCAGAAGCGCGCAGACGCGATCACCGCAAAAGACTGCGCCGATCTGCAGCGTGCGATTGCGATGGGGCGAACCCGCGCGGACGTGAAAACCAGGTCACGCGGTCGCGCTATTGTAACCGGCGGCAAGGGTACAGCGGTGCGAACGATGATCACGCTGGCTGCGATGTTCAATTGGGCGGTGAAACGCGGCTTTCTGGCCGAAAATCCGGCGCGCAACGTTACCCGGCTCAAACTCGACCGGCAGGAGCGCTTTCTGTCTTCAGCCGAGTTCGAAGTGTTATTCTCCGCGATCGAGGCTTGTGAGCAAGAGTCTTCTATTCACGCGAGCCATGCAGCGATCATTCGATTGTTAGCCTACACCGGATGCCGGAAGTCGGAGATTCTTGGGTTGCGATGGAGCGAGGTTGATGCCGACCGCGGCGCGATCAATCTTCCCAGCGTTCGTTCCAAGACCGGTGCCAAGCGCATCCCGATTTCGTCGCGCGCGCTCGCCATCATCCAGGCGCAACCGCAGGTGTCTGACCACGTTTTTCCAGCACTGCGCGACGGCGCGAGCTTGCATACAATTGGCCTGCCCAAGTCATGGAACAAGGTTCGCCAGCGCGCCGGGTTGGGTGAGTTCCGTTTGCACGATCTCCGCCACTCGTTCGCATCGCTCGCGGTCGGTGCCGGCGAAAGCCTTTATGTCGTGCAGCGCGCTCTTGGCCATAGCAAGGCCTCAACGACTGAGCGTTACGCACATCTGCGAGACGATCCGGTACGCTCAATGGTCGAGCGGGTTGGGGGGATGATCGACAAGGCTGCTGCCGGAGCGGAGGAATGAGCCAGAATGGTTCCGAAAGGAAGTCTGCGCTTTCGCAAGCCCGCAGCTTGACCGAAGCTCGCACTACGGGTAAACAGAAGTGGGGCCCGATTTTGTATGGGACGACTCCAAAGCGGCGGAAAAAGTCCGCAAGCATGGCGTCAGTTTCGCAGAGGCCGCGCTCGTGAGCTGGTCCTGGTTTCCTGTACAGTTTCCCGGCCTTGCTAAGGTATATCCGGGTTGTTGATCAGGCCGCTTTTTTAAGTTCGGTTTCTTCTCCGTATGCCTTGTCGGGCGTAGCCTTGCCAAGGGCCGAGTGTGGCCGCTCTCGATTGTAGAAGTCCATCCACTCGTCGATGATGCGCTGGGCGGCGAAGCCGTCGGGTATGTCCTGCAGGTAGACGGCCTCGTATTTGAGCGAGCGCCAAAGACGCTCGATGAAGATATTGTCCATGCAGCGGCCCCGCCCGTCCATGCTGACCCGGACACCCGCCTCGGTGAGCGTGGTGATCCAGTCCGATCCTGTGAACTGGCTTCCCTGATCCGTATTCATGATCTCCGGCGGGCCGTACTTGCCGATGGCCTCGTTCAACGCCTCCACACAAAAGTCCGCATGCATGGTGTTCGACAAACGCCAGCTCAGCACCTTTCTGGTGGCCCAGTCCATGATCGCCACCAGATAGAGGTAGCCTCGGCTGACGGGTATGAAGGTGATGTCGGCGCACCAGACCTGGTTGGGCCGCGTGATCTCCAGGCCCTTCAAGAGGTAAGGGAAGACCGGATGGGCCGGGTGGGGCTGGCTGGTCTTTGGCCTGCGATAGACGGCCTGAAGGCCCATCTGGCGCATCAGGCGGCGCACCCGGTGGCGTCCCACCTTGATCCCGTCCCGCGCCAGCCAGGACGTGATCTGGCGGCTGCCGAAGAACGGATACTTTGTGAACAGCTTGTCGATCGCCTTCATCAGGGCCAGTTCTTCTGCGCTCGCCTGCAGCGGCCGGTAGTAGAGCGTTGACCGGGAGATGTTCAGAACCCGGCATTGTGCGCTCAGGCTCAGCTTCGGGTGACCCGGCTGGATCATTTCACGCCGTTCGCCGGGGCTCATGGCTTGAGCCCTTTGGCTAAAAAATCATTCTCTACCGCAAGCCTCCCGATCTTGGCGTGCAACTCCTTGATCTCTGTTTCGCGCTCGTCGGACGAGCCGCCCTTCGCAAAAACATCGGCCATTCCCTCGACGGCCTGCTTCTTCCAGGCGCTCACCTGAGTCGGAAGCAAATTGTGCTTCGCCGCAATCTCCTGGATCGTCCTATCACCGCGCAGCGCTTCCAGCGCCACCTATGCCTTGAAGCTGTCGGTAAAGTTCCGCCGCTTTCGTCCCATGCTCGATATCCCTTCTTCGGTCGGGATACACCTTAGCCCACTGTCCAGTTTTCTGGGACCAGCTCAGGCTGACGCGCTTTATTGAAGACGGGCGCCTTGAGATGGACACCACTGCCGTGGAGCGCGCGATGCGGCCGATCAAGCTCACCGCGAAGAACGCTTTGTTTGCTGGCTCGGACGAGGGCGCTTCATACTACCCATCTGTCTATCTCCTTAAAATTCAAAGCAATTCTGGTTTGCGTCGGAAGAATGCGGTCGCTGGCGCGATCGTCGGCG
>JAGWZH010000087.1 GCA_018971945.1 Alphaproteobacteria bacterium
TTTGCCGGCAATATCGCGTTGAAGACAGCTGAAGGCACAGCCCGGCAGGTGGGCGCATATCTGAGAGAGGCGCTGTCGGGCAGTCTCTTGGGCAAGCTTGGGGCGCTGATCGCCTATCCCGCGCTGAAAGGGCTCAAAGCGAAAATGGATCCTGGGAGGGTCAATGGCGGGGTGTTTTTGGGCGTCAACGGGCTTGTCGTCAAAAGCCATGGGGGGGCCGATGGGCCGAGCTTCGCCTCGGCCATAAGGGTTGCGATGTCGATGGGCCGTAGTCCCTATCGTGACGAGATCGAGGCTAAGCTCGCGCGGCTTTCGGCGGCTCCGGCCGCCGCTGTCGCCTCCGCCCCGGACGCCGGCTGATGGGCGCGCTTCGCTCCGTCGTCGCGGGTTTTGGCGGCTATCTGCCCCCCAGGGTGATGACGAACGCAGACCTCGCCGCCCTCGTCGACACGACCGATGATTGGATCGTGGAACGCACAGGGATCCGGGAGCGCCACATCGCGGGGCCTGATCAAAAGACCTCCGACCTCGCCCTTGAGGCTTGCCGGGTCGCCTTGAGCGACGCAGGGCGAGGGCCCGATGAGATCGACCTCATCATTCTCGCCACAGCGACCCCTGATCTCACTTTTCCTGCAACCGCCGCCCGGGTTCAGGCCGGGCTTGGCGTCACGCAAGGGGCAGCCTTCGACATTCACGCGGTGTGTTCGGGCTTCATCTTCGCGCTCGCCGCCGCCGACAATGCGCTTGCCCGCGGCCAGGCCAAGCGGGCCTTGGTCGTTGGCGCAGAGACTTTTTCGCGGATTGTCGATTGGACCGACCGCGGCACATGCGTGTTGTTCGGCGACGGCGCTGGCGCGGTGGTGCTGGAGGCGCGGGAGGAGGAGGAGGCCGAGGGACGCGGGATCATGTCCACATTCATCCGTACCGACGGTCGGCACCATGATCTTCTCTATGTCGACGGGGGGCCTTCCCAGACGCAGTCGGTGGGCCATTTGCGCATGGTCGGGAACGCGGTGTTCCGGATGGCTGTGGAGCATATCTCGGGCGCAATGGTGGAGGCTTGCGCGCGGGCGGGCGTGGCTTTGAGCGCGGTGGACTGGTTCGTGCCGCATCAGGCCAATCAGCGTATTTTGGACGGCGTGGCCCGGCGGCTCAGCATCCCCTCTGAGAAGGTCGTCTCCACCGTCGCGTGGCATGGGAACACCTCGGCAGCCTCGGTGCCGCTGGCGTTGGCGACCGCCCGTTCTGACGGCCGGATCAAGACGGGCGATCTCGTCCTGGCGGAGGCCCTTGGCGGCGGGTTGACCTGGGGCGCGGCGCTCTTCCGCGTCTGAGTTTTCATGCGAGACGGCGCCGGGCGGCGACAGGACCCAAACTGGCCTCAACGGTCCGCCCGACGCGACTTTTATTGACCCTTTCCTTTGCAGGCCCTATCTCGTCCTTTTCTTTGTCAAGGGTGGGAACATGGCGAGGGAAGGTGAGAAAAAGGCGGGGGCTGTGACCCGTATGGACTTGGCGGAAGCGATCGTGGCCCAGACCGGCGTTCCTAGGGCGGACGCGACGCGGTTCACGGATGCTCTTTTGCAGCGGATCAGCGACGCTTTGGCGGCTGGAGAGACGGTCAAGCTTGCGCGGTTCGGCAATTTTCAGGCGCGTTCCAAGCGCGAACGCGTCGGTCGCAACCCGAAGACCGGGCAGGAAGCGCCCATCACGCCGCGGCGGGTGGTGACTTTCCGACCGTCGCAATTGCTGCGTCAGAGGGTGGAGTCGCCGCCATCGGGGACGCCGCGACGCGAGAGGCGCGACTAGAGGGGGACGGGCGCTGTTTGAGTCCGCCCGGCCCTTTGATTGCATCGCCCTTGGGCGGTGGCCAGCTGCCCAGCCATTGTGGCGAGCCTCTCCGTGCTCGCCCCTTGCCGTTGTTTCTTGCCGGCCTGCGGCTCTCCGGGACAAGGGGAGCATTTCTTCGCCTTTGGCGATTGAACGGTTCTGCATAAGGGGTTAGATCATCGCGCAACGGGCTTTGGAGGACTTGTGTCCTGGGCTCTCATCTAGGCTCTCAGGGCGGATGCTCGGGCCATGATGAGCGGGTCCAGGGCGCCTCCTTTGGGGTGTGTTCGGGCGCGCCTGTCCTCGCTAGTGGGATGGGATTGCGTCTTCGGTCGGAGCGTGGCGCAGCCAGGTTAGCGCACCAGTCTGGGGGACTGGGGGTCGAGAGTTCGAATCTCTCCGCTCCGACCATTCGGGACAAGGACTTGAGCGAAGCACCAAAACCGCGAAAATCTACCGTGCCCCGCCAGTGCCCCAGGTTAGCGACGGCTTTGGTCCGCGTTTGTCCGGCGTGGTCGGTGAGGCGGCACACGATGCAGCAGCTTTCGATTTTTTCGATTAGTGCTACGGTGCGGCCATGAGCAAGACCGCTACCCTCATTCCGCCCGGCGCCGAGCCGCAGGCCACCCAGGCCCGCCGGGCCCTAATAGCCCTTCGTGAAGGCAAGCCCATGGTCGGGGACGACGCCCTGCCGCCCGCGGCGGCAGCTGCCATGGAGCACATGCTCGAAACCCTCGCGGCCGGCGGCGGCGCGGCCGTTGTGCCGATGGACGCTGAACTCACAACCCAACAAGCCGCCGACATTCTCGGCGTGTCGCGTCCAACGCTCGTGAAGTTCCTCGAAGACGGCACGATGCCCTTTCGCACCATCGGGGTACACCGCCGGATTATGGCTGCAGACGTGTTTGCTTATCTGGCGGAGGCGCGGAAACGCCAGGACACGGCATTGGATGCGTTGGTTGCGATCAACCAGGCCGCCGGTTTCTACGACTGAGGCATGCCTGAACGCTTCATCCTGGACGCCAACGTCCTCTATTCAGCGCGGCTTCGCGATCTTTTCCTCCAGCTGCACCGTAACGGCGCCGCGTCCGTCTTTTGGACCCAACGGATCGAGAACGAATGGACCGCCGCGCTGGCCGCCAATCGGCCCGAACTGCGTGACACGATCGAGCGAACCGTGACAGCCATCCACGCGGCTTTTGCTTCCGCCTACATCCCTGAAGAGCTCGTCGATCCCGTCGCTTTTGGCTTGCCCGACCCGGCGGACGAGCACGTTGCACAAGCGGCGCTGGCCGCGGGCGCTGCAATCATCACCCTCAATCTCGCGCACTTTCCTTCGGCAGCGCTTGATGTGCATCGACTGACGTCGATCTCCCCCGACGAAGCCTTGAAGAGGCTTGCCAACGAAGAACCTGATCTCGTTCTCCAATCAGTTCGCGACATTCGTCGTCGCCTCGTGAACCCGCCGCTCAGACCATCAAAATATGCGGATGGTTTCGAGCCGGCGGGATGTCCCAGCTTTGCGTCTTGGCTGCGCGAGCGGCTCAACGAATTCTGACCCGCGGCGGCCGCGAGCCCGCACGTGATTAGAACAATGAGTGTTGGCCTTTAGAGCCAGTTGAGGATTTTCCGGCCTTGCGTCGCGTTGGGGCCGCATGGGCCTCCCGGCGAGGTGGTGGCGGTGTTGACGGAACAAGCTGCCTGGCCACAAGCGTGCTTGACGCGCGCCGTGTCTCCAAGAAGGCGATGAGGTCGCGGTATCGGTAGCGCACTGCCTTGCCGAGCTTGAAGAACACAAGGCCGGGCTGGGAGCCATCCTCGCGCCAGGCGGCCAGGGTGCAGGCCTGCAAGCCGAGCAGCGCAGGGGCCTCGTGCGGGGGCTGGGGGTCGAGAGTTCGAATCTCTCCGCTCCGACCCTACAGGACAAGGACTTCAGCGAAGCGCAGGAACCCCAAAAAATCTTGCCCCGCCAGTGCCCCGGTTCAGCATCTGTGTCGGTGGGCTCCCATCGGTTCCTGTCTGGCCAGAAAGGCCGAGCGGCTTAGTGCCTTTGAGGGGCTGATCCGGGCCAGATCCGCCAATCGGTCAGATTTAATCCCCGCAAATCGAACGCGTCATGTTAGTTTTGCGGTCATGATTCTCGAACGACGTCTCCAAGCCGACCTCGAAGATCGGCTTTCCCATCAGCCCGCCGTCGTGCTGCTTGGGTCGCGCCAGGTCGGCAAAACAACGCTTGCCCGCGCCACAGCAGCGGCGCGCGGGCCGAGAGCGGTCTATCTCGACCTTGAAAGTGAAGTGGACCTTCGCCGTCTCGATGACGCCGAAGCCTTCGTCAACGCCCATGCGGACCAACTGATCGTCATCGACGAGATCCACCGCGCGCCTGGGCTCTTTCCGCAGCTGCGCGGCTTTATCGATCGCTTCCGCCGGCAGGGGCGCAAGGCGGGACATTTTCTGTTGCTTGGGTCCGCTGCCTTGGACCTGATGCGGCAAGCGTCGGAATCCCTGGCTGGCCGGGTCAGCTATTTGGAGCTCGGCGGTCTTGATGTTCTGGAAGCGCAGGGCGCAGCGCTGCAGGCGGCGCAGTGGTCCCGGGGCCGGTTTCCTGGGTCTCTCCTGGCGCCAAACGACCGCGCGAGCTTCCGGTGGCGAAAGGACTTCATTCGATCCTACCTCGAGCGGGATGTCCTAATCTTCGCGCCGCGCCTTCCCGCCGCGACGATCGGCAGGCTTTGGACCATGTTGGCGCACGCGCAAGGCACACCGCTGAACAATGCGGGATTGGCGGCAAGCCTTGCCGTCTCGGCGCCGGCGGTCGGTCGCTATATCGACCTTCTCGTCGATCTGCTTTTGGTCCGCCGGTTGGCGCCTTGGGCCGGGAATGTGGGCAAGCGCCTCGTCAAATCGCCAAAGCTTTATCTGCGGGACAGCGGTATCGCGCACGCCTTGCTCGATCTGTCGAGTTGGGATGACGTTGTCGGCCATCCGATCGCGGGGGCCAGCTGGGAGGGCTTCGTGATCGAGAACCTGATCGCGGCGGCGGGCGATAGCCGGCGACCCTTCTTTTATCGGACCGCGGACGGCGCGGAGATAGATCTGATCTTTGAGCGCGGTGGTCAGGTCGAGCTGGCGGTGGAGATCAAGCTCTCGAGCGCGCCCCGCGTGTCGAAGGGCTTTCACCTCGCCTGTCAGGCCCTCAGACCCAAAGCGGCCTTTGTCGTCCATGGGGGCGATACGGCCTGGCCAGGGGCGGGCGGCGTCCAGGCTCTCCCACTGACCGACATGATGAGGCATTTGATCGCGACAGCCTGACCACAGTCACAACAACGTCTGCTGGCTATCATAGTCGGGCCAAGGGCGGGCAAGCTGCCCGCGTGTCTGGGGGCGCAAGGGTTCCCGCAGCGGTTCGTGCGGCGTGTGCTTGGTGCTGGACAAGCGCCTCCTGCGCGGCGTCGCGCCTATCCATGTCGTCGTAAAGTTCATCCTCGTCGACCTCGCCCGGTCCCAAGACCGCGCGGAGGGAATTGGCTGCCGTTGTCGCGCTCAAGGCCCGTCGCCCGTGCGCGTTTCGGTTGCGTCGCCACGGCGCGGCCCGCCACCAATGTCCAGCATGAGTTTTGCGGCCTTGGGGGGGGGCTTTGGGCAGGCGTTTATAGAGCCTGATCGAACGGATCGCATGGAAGATCGCAGTCACGTCGCCGTGTCGTAAGGGCCGCTCGAGCGTCACTTCGCCAGGCGCGCCAGCAGAGGTCTGTCGCGCAGCACCCCCTCCAAAGCCTGTATCCTTAGTCTCCGGCCAGCGCGTGAGGTTTTGCAAGGTCCGCGTCTTGATCTTTCCATCGAAATGATAGCTTTCGCGCAGAAGGATAGCTGGAGGAGATTTACGGTTTTGTGCACTGTCCGTGTAAATAAATTAACTCCGTTATACATGACCGAACCAAAATAATATTTGTGCCTTTTCATGATTAACCAATAGGCATGATATGTTTATCTGTCTCTGCAAATCAACGCGGTCGATCTTTTTCAGGCGAGAAGTTCCGTCTCAATAAATTGGACGAGGCCGCATCCGTCCTGCATGGATGAGGCGACGGTGGTACTGATCTCAAGGAGCCGTGACCCGTGAGGCCTCGCTTCTCGATCCTGCGATGGGCCGACGGCCTCTTGGCTTGGGTCAATTCTCGCGTCGCGTTCGGCCGCGGCGGGCGTTTTTAGCCAGCGCTTGGGCTTTCTCAATCAGGGGGGTCGCCTCCGGCGCGATCGTCAAAGCCTCAAGAAAAGCCAGTATCTCTGTTGTGCGCCGCTCTGCGTCTTCAGCGGTCCAGCCATGCTCGGCGAGGCCGTCGAGCAGAAAGCGGGTGATGTCCCGGCGCAGATGGAAGCCCTCCATCTCCTGTTGTTCGGGCGTAAAAAGCTTGAGGGCCGAGGCGCGCCGCGCGCGATCATATTCAGCCATCGCAGGGGCGAAGATGGCTGCGAGATCTAAA
This sequence comes from Alphaproteobacteria bacterium, assembly GCA_018971945.1. Taxonomy (GTDB): domain Bacteria; phylum Pseudomonadota; class Alphaproteobacteria; order Caulobacterales; family Aquidulcibacteraceae; genus REEB509. Next base: position 6,315 of record JAGWZH010000087.1, read on the forward strand.
TCGGTGCGCGCTGCGCTCGAGAGCTCGCAATAGGCTCTGTAAAGCGGCGTCTGGTTTTGCGCCCAGGCCATTTCAATGGCGCGGGCGATGTTGCCGCCCCTGGGCGGATTGGCGGCGACGGCGGCCTCGAAACTCTCAATCCGTTGGCGCACTACATAATGAATGGTCGCCTCGATAAGCGCGAGACGAGTCGGGAAATGATAGAGCATGGCAGGACGGGTGAGGCCTGCGCGGCTCGCCACAGTCACCGCGTTGGTGCCGGCATAGCCATAATCGGCAAGGCACCCAACCGCCGCCTCCATGATGCGCCGCCGGGTCTCGCCGCTTTTGCGCAGCTCACCCTCGGCGAGCTTTGTGGGGTCTGGAAGCCGCTCGGCGCGGGTTGAGCGCTGCTTGCGCTGGTCCGACTTGGCCGGGCTCCTAGGCACACCCCCTCCTGCGATCGCTGCCTTGTGCGTCAGATAAGCGTTCGGCGAAACCGACGCGATGGTCAAGCCAAGCCGCTCTGAAGGCGAAGGTTGGAGTTGCGTCGGAGTGAACACTTTTATACACGTATGAAAAAAGTGCCTTGGCTCGCGGCCCTGAGGAGCAAAGCTGATGACCACAAGCGTTCCCGCTCCTTCATCGGGATGCCCGCTGCACGCCGGCCCGGGTTCGCCCTCCCCAGCCGCTTTCAGCCTGCGCGACCCCAGCGTGATCGAAGCTCCGTGGGACTTTTACCGGGCCCTCCACGCTCACGGCGGGGTGTGGCGCGATGCGGAGACTGGGGTCTGGATCGTGGCCGGCTATCGTCAGATCCAAGAGATTCTTCGGGATAATGAGCGTTTCTCGGCCGTCGTCGATCGCCCCTCGCTGCGGCCAGGCGGCATGCCCGCCGAAGCCGCAGCGATCCTTCAATCCACCGTTCAGATCATGCCGACCCTTGTCGGCGCTGACCCACCCATCCACACCCGGCTGCGGCCGCTCGTCAATCTGGTCTTCAGCGCCGACCGAGTGGAGCGGCTTGCGCCGTCCATCACAGAAATCGTCGATGGCCTCATCGATGGGTTCGCCTCCGCCGGCGCCTGCGATTTCGTGAAGCGTTTCTCAGCGCCGCTGCCGCTGACGGTCATCGCTGATCAGCTGGGCCTCGCGCGCAGCGAGATCGGGCGGGTCAAGTCCTGGTCGGATGCGATCATCGAGATCCTTGGGCTCATGGGCGATGACGCGCGGCTCATCGCCTGCGCGCGGCTTCAGAAGGAGGCCATCGACTTTTTGCTCGACCAAGCGCGCCTGCGGCGGAACGATCCAACGCCGTCCATCCTCAGCGATCTCGCCAATACAAAAGACGAGACTGGAGAGTATTTGTCCGACCCCGAGATTGTTTCGATTCTGATGCAACTCATGGTGGCTGGCAACGAGACCACGACCAACACGCTTTCGGCGGGCATTCTTGCGCTCGCGCAAGATCCAGCCTTGCAGGAGCGCGTGCGGGGCGGCGACGCCAAAGACATGCGCATTTTCGTGGAGGAGATCCTGCGCGCGGAGGCGCCGGTGCAGGGACACTACCGGAAGGCTCGGGAGGATGTGGCGATCGGGGAGGCGACTATTCCCGCCGGTGCGGTCGTCCATCTCCGCTATGGCGCAGGAAACCGCGACGAAGCGGTGTTTCCCAACGCCGGCGCGATCGATCTCACCCGCATGAACGCGCCCCAACATCTCTCTTTTGGCGGCGGGATCCATTTTTGCGTCGGCGCAATGCTGGCCCGGAAAGAGCTCATGATCGCGTTCCGCCGGCTCTTGGACAGCCTCTCCGATATCCGCTTGGCATGCCCGCTTGAGGCGCTGAAACGCGTGCCAAGCGCCCAACACCGGGGGCTCGTCGGCCTGCCGATCCTTTTCACCCAAGGCCGTTAAAGGAGAAAGCGGTATGGACCTGAAGCTTGCCGGCAAGCGTGCCCTGGTCACCGGCGCCAGCCGCGGCATAGGCCGCGCGACAGCAGAGCGCCTGGCCGACGAAGGCTGTGAGCTCGCGCTTTGCGCCCGCACGCCGGGGCCCCTCAACGAGGCGGCCGAAGCGATCCGGGCGCGCACTGGCCGCACTGTCTTCGCCGCAAGCGTGGATGTCGCGGATGGCGCAGCCGTGCGCGCTTTTGTGGACGAGGCGGCGCGGGTCCTTGGCGGACTTGACGTGATCGTCTCCAATGTCAGCGCTGGCGGCGGCGGCCGCACCGGACCTGAACAATGGCAGGCCAATTTCCAGATCGACCTCATGGCAGTCTATCATCTTGTCGAGGCCGCGACGCCGCATCTGGAGGCTGCCGGCGGCGGCGCGATCGTGATGATCTCGTCGACTGCGGCCCTTGAAACCTTCAGCGTGCCTCAGCCCTATAATGTGATGAAAGCCGGCCTCATCAACTACGCCAAGAATCTCTCCCAGGCTCTGGCGCCCAAAGGCATCCGCGTGAACGCCGTTTCCCCTGGACCCATCTGGGCCGAGGTCGGCGGTTGGGCCTATCTGAAGGCCCATATGCCCGAATTCTACGAGCGCACCATCGCTAGCATTCCTGCAGGACGCATGGGCGAGCCGGAGGAAGTGGCGGCCGCGATCGCTTTTCTGGCGAGCCCGGTCGTTGGCTACCTCACCGGCGCCAATCTCGTGATCGACGGCGGTTTCACCAAGCGCGTGCAATATTAGGACGTCGCCGATGCGTTTTGCAGGCAAGACCGCCGTCGTCACGGGCGCCGCCTCAGGGATTGGAGCGGCGATCGCTGAGCGTTTCGCTGCAGAAGGGGCAGCGGTGATCGTTGCTGATCTTGACGCCAGGCTGGGAGAGGCGACCGCGGCGCGGATCGGGGGGCGGTTCGCTTTGCTCGACGTCGCCCAAGAGCCGTCTTGGGCTGCGCTCGGCGCAGACATGACCGCCCGCAGAGAGCCGCTTGATATTCTCGTCAACAACGCCGGGACGAATCCTGGACCGGAACCCTTCGAGCATCTGAGCCTTGAGACCTGGCGCTCCGTGCTTGGGGTCAATCTCGACGGCGCGTTCTTGGGGTGCCGGTTTGCGGTCAACGCAATGATGGGACGCGGCGGGACGATCATTAATATTGGGTCGGCGGCCGGGGAGCGCGCGGTTGGCGAGATGGCTCCCTATTGCGTCAGCAAAGCGGCTTTGCACATGCTGACACGAACGGTTGCGATCAATTGCGGCCGACGCGGACTTGGCGTGCGCTGCAACGCTGTCCTGCCGGGATCGGTGGAAACCCCCCTTGTGGAGCGTCTGCGCGCGGCCACCGGGGATCCGGACGCCGCCCGCGCACGCACGGCGAGCTTGCACCCGATCGGTCATGTCGGCGCGCCGGAAGATATCGCCGGCGCCGTGGCGTTCCTCGCCAGCGAGGAGGCCTGCTTCGTGACAGGCGCCCTCTGGAGCGTGGATGGAGGTTTGACGGCATGAGCGCTGCTCCCGCTTCACCCAAGCTGAGGGTCGACGGCCGGCTCATTGTCGGCGGCATGGCCCATGATTTTGACTACGCCAGACTTGAGCTCCTGACCGCCCTGGCCGCCCATGAGCATGTGCGCGTGAGCGTCTCGGACAGTTTTGAAGATCTTGACGCGCTGTCGCGCGGCCGGTTCCTGATCACCTATACCTGCAATCTGCAGCCGTCGACGGCGGCTGAGCGCGCGCTCGCGGATTTTGTCGAAGGCGGCGGCCGCTGGTTCGCGTTGCACGCCACAAACTCGCTGCTCGCCTGGACAGAGCAGGGCGTGGCCGCTCGGGCGGAAGCCCCGTTATTCATGGAGGTGCTCGGCTCGCAGTTCGCGGCCCATCCCCCGATCGGCTCTTTTCGCGTGGAAAACGTCGCCCCGCATCACCCTCTGACGGCTGGCGTGGACGCGTTTGACACAGTAGACGAGCTTTATCTTTCAAGGCTTTCAGGCGATCTCGAGCTGCTGCTGGCGACGCGCTTCTCAGGAGAGGCGCCCGGTTTCATCGACAGCGACTGGACCGACGATGCGCTGCGCCCGGTGCTGTATCTGCGCCCGCGCGGGGCCGGCGCCGTCCTTTATTGTACCCTCGGCCACTGCCGCGGTCATTACGACGCGCCGCATCGGACGCCTTATTTCCCTCATGTGGAGCGCTGCTCTTGGGAGACGCCTGCGTTCCGAGAGATCCTGCGCCGTGGGATCGCCTGGGCAGCCGAAGCGCCGCCTCTTGGCGCCACGACCGCAGGCCTGTCATTGATCGCCCCTAAGCAGAAAGAGGACGGCCATGGCCGCTGATGATCACCGTTCCGATCCCCTGGGCCGCCCGCGGCCGACAGTCCAGGACATGCTGGCGGACGACCCGCGCGGCGTTCCATGGCAGCTTAAGGACGCCCCTTACGAAGCGCTTGGCCTCGGCGGGGTTCAAACGCAGGAATATCTGTCGAAGGATTTCGCCGAACAGGAAATGCGCGGCCTTTGGGGTCGGGTTTGGCAAATGGCTTGCCGGGAAGAGGAAATCCCTGAGATCGGCGATCATTTGCTGTACGAGGTCGGGCCTTGGTCCTTGATCATCGTGCGCAGCGCCGCCGATGAGATCCGCGCGCATTTCAACGCTTGTCTGCATCGCGGGAGACAATTGCGCGATTGCGGCGGCTCGGTGAAGGCCTTTCGCTGTCCGTTCCATGGGTTCACCTGGAATCTCGACGGAACGCTGAAACATGTCCCTGCGCCTTGGGATTTTCCGCATCTCAGCGAGGAGCGCTTCCGGCTGCCGGAGGCCCGCGTCGGACGCTGGGGCGGGTTCGTGTTTGTGTGCCTCGATCCCGAGGCGCCCCCGCTTGAGATGTTTTTGGAGGATATTCCCGCGATCTATGAGCGCTGGCCCATGGAGCACCGCTTCATCGCGGCGCATGTCGCGAAGCCTCTTCATTGTAACTGGAAAATAGCCCTCGAGGCGTTCGTGGAGAGCTTTCACGTCACTGATACGCACCCGCAGGCCGCCTCCTATATTGGCGACTTCCATACCCAATACGACGTTTGGGAAGGCAAGCGCCACTATAGCCGGATGATCTCGCCGCGAGGTCTTGCCTCGCCTTCTCTCGGGGGCGCGCTGACGCCTGACGAAGTGCTGCAGTCCTCCGAGCCGGACGCTGGACCCATCACCGTGCCCGATGGGCAAACGCCCCGGCGGGTGATGGCTGACCGAAAGCGCGCCCAGTTGGCCCCAGTCTTAGGTCCGGCCGTGGAGAGCGTCACCGACAGCGAGGCGATCGACACCATTCAATATTGGATCTTTCCCAACCTCGTCTGCTGGTGGGGCCATGGGGCGCCGATCACCTATCGGTTCCGGCCGCTTGGCGCTGATCCGGACTGGTGCCTGCAAGAGGTTTATCTCCTCGTTCCAGTTCCGCATGGCAGGCCGAGGCCCAAGGCTGCTCCGCTCAACTTGCTCCGCGCTGACCAATCTTGGACCGATGCGAAAGAACTCGGCGGGCTTGGGGCCGTGTTTGACCAGGATGCGGCCAATCTGTGGGCGGTGCAAAAGGGTTTGCGTTCGCTGCGGTCGGGAGAAACCACTTTGGCGCGCTATCAGGAAAACCGCCTGCGGCATTTCCATGAGACTTTGCGCTCTTATCTCCATTCTGGACGTTGATGGCGCGTCTTTACATAGAACCGGCCGGCGTCGCATTACAGGTCGAGGACGGGGAGACCGTGCTCGATGCGGCCACACGCGCTGGGCTGTTGTGGCGTAGCCTCTGTGGCGGACACGCGGAGTGCCGCACCTGTTTTTTCACTGTGCGGAGCGAACCCGCGGCGTTCTCCCCTATGGCGCGGCGCGAAAAAGACGCTCTTGCGCTCGTCGCTCCAACGCTTGCCGCCCTAGGACCAGCGCGCCTCGCCTGCCAGGCCCGGGTCACCGAGGACGCTGTGATCTACAAGGTTGGGGTGCGCGCGCTTCAGTCGCCCGCCTCGTAGCGGGCGCGCGCCGCGCAATAAGGTTTGAGCGCCATCCACAAGAACAGCGCCGCAAGCGGCGCAGTCACCGCATTAACCCAGGCGAGTGAGTAGCGTACGCCGTCGCCCCCGGGGAAAATAGCATCGTTCATCAAGCCTACCACGACCGGGCCGAGGCCGAGGCCGCAGAGATTGATCGTGAACAGATAAAGCGCTGAAGTTTGACCGCGAAACTGGTTCGGCGTGGACAATTGGATGGCCGCTGCGGCGAGCGGAAAGGTGAACGTGGTGAAAAACTGCGCCACCGCCAGAACGCCAAGAGCCGTCCACGGGTCATCCATAAGGGTTGCGACAGAAGAGGGTATCCAGGAGGCGAGCATCGCCAGGGCCGCGACGCGCAGGGGCGCATCGGCATGGCGACGTCCGACAAAGTCCGACGCTTTCCCTCCTGCGAAGGCTCCCGCCACGCTTGCAAGCATGACCCCGATCAGCCCGTACCAAAAGCCGACCTGGCCTGCGCTCCAATCGAAGGTGCGCTTGAAGAATTCGGGCGTCCAACTGGTCCCGGCATAGCCGTTAAGGGTGATCATGCAAAAACCGGCGAACATCGGCAGATACAGCGCGCGCTCGCGCCATAGCCTTGCCGACACAAGGCTCAAAGCCGGCGGGGACAAACGCCCTTCCGCATCCGCGGCGACGCCCCGGCGGAGCGGCTCTTTCAGCGTTCCCACCCAGACCGCGATCAGAAACCCCGGCAGTCCGACAATGAAGAACGCCGCCTGCCAGGGCAGCACGGTTCCGAGCATCGGGACTTCGATCGGTCCGGTGGTAAGCGCCCATTGCACGATGGCGCCGCCCAACATGAAGGCGGCCCCGATGCCCACAAAGGCGCCCATGGTGAAGACGCCGAGCGCGCCGGAGAGCTTGTCTTTGGGATAGGCGTCGGCGAGCATGGAATAGGCCGCCGGATTGAGGCTGGCCTCCCCCGCGCCTACGCCGACCCGCGCCAGAAATAATTGCCAATAGTTTTGAGCGAGGCCGCACGCGACGGTGCAAAAGGAAAAAAACGTCGTGCCAAGCGCGATGATCGCCCGGCGGTCAGCATAATCGACCAGCCGGCCGAGGGGCAGGGCGGCAAGGGTGTAGAAGAGGCCAAAAGCGACGCCCTGCAGCAAACCGACCTGCCAATCGTCGATCTGGAAGCTCTGCTTAATCGGGGCGATCATCAGGCTGAGAATGATCCGGTCGATGTAGGAATTCATGCTGGCGATCGTCAGCACAAGCATCAAATAGGCGGACG
>JAGWZH010000213.1 GCA_018971945.1 Alphaproteobacteria bacterium
ACGTGCGGCCGAATGATCTTTACGGCCAGCAGCATTACGATGCTGTCTGCGAGAAGTTCGGCGATGCCGCGGCGCTGGATAAATACCAGACCGTGTTTATCGACTCGATCACCGAAGCCGCGCGTCTGTGCATGGCGTGGTGCGAGACCCAGCCCGAGGCGATGACGGCCAAGGGCGATAAGGATACACGCGGCATGTACGGCCTGCTTGGCCGGCAGATGGTGGCGTGGATCAAGCGTCTGCAGCAGGCGCGCACGCGCAACGTGGTCTTCGTCTGCCTGCTGAACGAGGACGAGGACGACTTTGGCCGCAAGACCTGGTCGATTCAGATCGACGGGGCGAAGACGGGCCGCGAAATGCCGGGCATCGTCGATGAGGTGATCACGTTTGCTATCATCCGTCCCGACGATGGCGAGCCCTACAGGGCGTTCGTTACCGCGCCGGAAAACGAATGGGGCTATCCGGCAAAGGATCGCTCTGGCCGTCTGAACCCCATGGAAAAACCGCATCTCGGCGACCTGTTCGCCAAGCTCTTGAAGTAAGGAACACTCACATGTCAGCATTCGATTTCAACACGGCAGAAGCAGCAACCGGCGGATCTTCGTCCGTCATTCCCGACGGCACGATCGCGCCGGTCATCCTCAATGTCCGCGGCATCAAGACGAGCGCCAAGGACACGCGCATTCAGGGTCTTGATCTTGAATACACGGTTATCGATGGGCCGTTTAAGGGCCGCAAGGCGTGGAAGTGGGCCGGGATTTCCGGCACCGGATCGGACGGCCATAACAAGATGGTCTCAATTACGCGGTCGCTGATCCGTGGCATCCTTGAAAGCGCCTACGGGGTGCGCTCAACCGATGACAGCCCGGAGGCGATGGCGGCGCGCAAGATCAATGACTGGGACGATCTTGACGGGCTGGCCTTCGTTGCGCGGTTCGGGGTTGAAGAGGGTTCCGAATACGTGGACGCCAGGACTGGCGAGAAAGTCACGGGCAAGACCAAGAACACTGTGACGACTGTTGGCGCTGATGACCCGGACTATGCCGGCTTTAAGCCGGCGAAGGTCAAGGCTGTTGCGGCTAAACCTGCCGCCGCTAAACCGTCATCGCGGCCCGCCTGGGGCTGATCTTAACGGGGCCAGCTTCGGCTGGCCCCAACATGGATAATCACATGTCACGAAACGACCCTGACAACAGGGCCGCGGTTCAGGCCGCCGCCCTGCTGAAGACGAAACTTATTGAGCGCGGACATCACGTAACCGCCCACGATGCCGAAGTTCTGGCGTCCAGCGTCATATGTGAATGGGTGAAGCACCGCACGCACCACTGGGCCGTGAGGCGCGGGACGCCGCCGTTCGGCTCGCCGGACGCGATGATAGAAGGGTTCGCCCTGGCGGCGCTGAAGATGGTGGCGTCTCGCGACGAGGATCTGCCGTGGGGCAAGCCGCTGGGAGACTGGCAGGCTGAAGAAGCGGCGCGGTTGTTTGCGATTGCATACGAAGCCATTGAGGCGCGGCGCGTGCATACGCTTGAGGATAGCGACAACCCGGACGAGGTGCCGTCGTGAGCCTGAGATTAAAGAGGATCGACGAGAACAATCTGCGCGCGGCTGCTGAACTGGCGACGCGCAAGGTAACGTGTGAGGGTTGTTACTGGCTTTCCCGCCATCCGCGCCCGATGTGTCGTGGCGAGGCCAGCCCGCACTACCGGACAGCGCGGGAAAGTTATCACGAACGCTGCGAGGCGTTTTCTGTGACTGGCGTCCTGCCGGTAATTGAAAACCCGAAACGCGAGGAGCGACGCGCCCGCAAGGAGGTCATAAGACGATGATTGATTTTAATCCCTCACACATGCAGCGCTCGGCGGCGATCGACATGCTGCACGCGGCACTCGAGAACATACCAAGATCAGAGGAGAAGCGCCGCGAATATGTCGGCGCTTCGTCCATTGGGGGCCCATGCGAGCGGCGCGTCCAGTACGATTTCATAGGCGCGGAATACGATCCCGGCTGGCGGCATTCGGCGCGGACAATGCGCATTTTCCAGCGCGGACACATGCTCGAGAGCGCCGCGGCCATCTGGCTGGCAGACGCCGGCTTCCGGCTCACGCAGACGGGCAAGGATGGCCGCCCCATTGGCTTCTCGGTGGC
>JAGWZH010000088.1 GCA_018971945.1 Alphaproteobacteria bacterium
TTCGGAGCATAGCTCAGCCTGGTAGAGCACCACGTTCGGGACGTGGGGGTCGAGTGTTCGAATCACTCTGCTCCGACCATCGTCGTTCCACCGACGCCAAACGCCCCCAAAATTCAGATCTCAGTGTGCGGCCTCTGAACCCCAAAGCGGCGCCTTCTCCGCGCCCTGGCGACCACTGCCTGGCCCCTGGCGGCCGACGATCGGGACTTTGAACGGGACGCCGGTCGTCGTGCGGAGGGCGCGCCGCCTATCTTGTTTCGGCGTCATGGTCTCCGCCAGATGTGATCGGCTCGCCCGTCAAAGGGTTGGGGCCTCAGGGCGCAGCGGGCTTGTGTCGCCTGGGGAAGCTCTCTTTGTTCTCTCTCGGCAAGCTCGGGTGTGACGCGCCATCCGCCGGATGACAGGCGCACGCGAGGCAGTCTTTGTCTGACGCGTTAAGCCGCGCTTGCCTTTGACCTCCTCCTGACCCCTGGGGCTGGCTCGGGCTGTTAGACCGTTCGGGCGCCGGCCTTGCCGCTCACCCTCACGCCAAAGGCGCGGCCCAGGCTGCGGTCCACAGAAGGGTCCTCCCCAAAAAAGAAGGCGCTTTGAGGAGCGGCGGGCGCATGATCGGAAGCGTCTTTCGCCCCGTTGGGTCGAGCCAGGCGCTTCAGGCCTTGGCCGCCCGAAGAGCGCAGCGCGCTGCGCACGCCAGCCTGCGCCTCTTTGACAAAGGCTCTTCCTGGCTTGCACAAAGCCGATCATGGGCGAAAAATGGGGAGGCCTTCGTCCCCTGAGTAGCCGAGCCGTCCGTCATGAAACTGACCCATGTCGATCGTGGCGACGCTTTTGTCAGGCTCGCGCCTTTATCGTCGAGCTTGGTTCCACCCCTGGCCGCCCTCGCCGACAGCCATCCCAGCCTTTTTACGCATTGGCCGCGGGACCTCACAGCAGGGTACGCCGAGGAAGCCCAATGGCTCCTCACCGAGCAGCAGGCTGGACGTTGGATCGCGCACGTGGTCCACGATGAGCAAGGCCACGTGGTCGGGCAGACTTGCTATCTCGCCCTGCAGCCCGATCATGCAGGGGTCGAGATCGGGGGCACCTGGTATGCGCCGGAGGCGCAAGGGGGCTCAACAAACCCAGCCGCCAAACGCCTCATGCTGGGCCACGCCTTCGCCTGCGGAGCGGAACGGGTCGCCCTGAAAACCGACGCCCGCAACACCCGCTCGATGGCCGCCATCCAAAAAATGGGCGCCCAGTTCGAGGGCGTTTTCCGGCGCCATATGCGACGCCCTGATGGGACCTGGCGTGACACAGCTTGGTTTTCAGTCACGCGGAATGACTGGCCTATGGTGCAAGCCGGCCTCGACACTCGGCTTGCAGGGTTCGCCAGACAGCGTCGTTAAGGTCTTCGCAACGACGTTTGCTGTGCCATGCTGCGTCCGACAGATTCGCGAAAGTCGCAGGCCTTGCCGCTGATCACCCACGTTCTGCTGTATGCCGGTTACGCGGCCCTGGCCTCGTTCGTCGGGGTGAGCCTGTCTAGCGTCGGGGGCGCGTCGGCGGCGGAGGCTTTTCTCGGCGGGATGTCCCTGTTCTGTGCTTTGAGCGTCACCCACGCTGCTTTCGCCGCCGCCCACACCGCCAGCGCTGCTAAAACGGCGGAGAAGCGGGCAGCCGCCGACACAGCGCAATTGCGCGCAGGCCACAGGGAATTGTCGGGCGATCTCGACGCCGTCAGCGCCCGGCTCGATGCGTTGGACCGCATCGTCGGAGACATCGCCCACAAGCAGGCGGAAAGCCTGCCGCGGCATGGCGAAGCACGGCTCGTGGAGCAAATCGCGGAGAAGCTGGCAGACGCAATGGACGCCAAAATTGAGGAGGTCCGCAGGCTCGCCGCGCCGTCGCCGCCTCCGAAGGCGCTGTCACGGGGACCGATCGACGCTGTGCGAGAGGCTTTGGCGGAAAACCGGGTGGACCTTCATCTCCAACCCATCGTTACCCTGCCGCAGCGAAAAACAACTTATTATGAAGGGTTTACCCGACTGCGGGACGAAAATGGTCGGCTGATCCTGCCCACGGAATTCATTCCCGCTGCAGAAACCGCCGGGCTCATGAGCTTCATCGACAACAGCTTGATGTTCCGTTGCGTGCAAATCGTGCGGAAGGTCTCGGAAAAGAACAAACGCATCGGCATTTTTTGCAACATCTCGCCCAAGGGCCTCGCTGACGATCTATTCTTCCCGCCGTTCTTCTCCTTCATGCGCGACCATGTCGACCTCGCCGGCAGCCTGATCTTTGAGATCCCCCAGGAGGCTTTCATCGCGCGGACGAGCGTGGAAGCCCGGGCGATGGCGCGGCTGGCGGATCTCGGGTTCCGCTTCTCTATGGATAAGGTGACACGATTGGACGCGGTGGACCTCGCCGATCTCGAGCGGTCGGGCGTCCGCTATCTGAAAGCCCCAGGACAACTCCTGATCGATCAGCTCATGCATCAAGGCCTGCGCCCGAAATCCTCGATCACGCGGGAAATCGAGGCCGCCGACGTGGCTTCGGTGTGCCTCCGCTTCGCTGTAGAGATCATCGCCGAACGGGTTGAATCGGAAGCTGTGGTCAGAGAACTGCTCGATCTTGATATCGGTCTGGCGCAAGGCCACCTCTTTGGCGGGCCCCGACCGATCCGCGATAATCTCATGGCTGAGACCGCGCCGCCGCCAGGCTTCCTCAGCGATCGCGCGGCGCGGGGTTAGTCGTTTTGACAGGCTGCAGGCGGCGCCAGCCTATGGCGATAGACTAGGCTTGATCATGACCGCTCTTTTCGTCCTGGCCATTGTCGGCGGCTCCGCCAGCGGCAAGTCCGCGCTGGCGAGCGCGGTTGTCTCAAGCCTGCCGCCTGAGCGCGCCGCGTTGGTCCGGGAAGATGACTATTATCGCTGCTCGAGCCGTGTCCAAAATTTCGACCCTGGCGCCTTTAATTTCGATGAGCCCGCCGCCAAGGAGCAGGCCCTGCTGGCGGCGCATTTGGCCATGGCGCGCAGCGGGCTGCCCTTTGAGCGGCCGGTTTATGACTTCGCCACCCACCGCCGTCGACCGGAGACCGTCTGCGTTCCGTTGGCTCCCGTGATCGTCCTTGAGGGACTGCATCTTTTGACCTCCGCCTCCCTCGCCAGCCAAGTCGACGCGGCGGTTTTCGTCGACACCGCAGAACCTGTTCGCCTGGCGCGACGCATTGCCCGCGACGTCTCGGAGCGACAGCGCACACAGGCTTTCGTGGAGGCGCAGTTTCGGGAGCGGGTCACGCCCATGCACAAGCTGCACGTAGAGCCCCAAAAAGAGCTGGCGCAGCTCGTCCTGAACGGGGAGGATCCGCTGTCCGCCCTGGCGGCGGCAGTCCGGACGCTCCTGCCCGAACGCCTGAAGGCTTGACCCGGCCCGCGCTGAGCGGCACTCCCAGCGACGATGACCGTCCCCCTCGTGATCGATGCGTTGGCCGCCCTTCAGGACCACTACGACGCGGTCCTGTGCGATATCTGGGGCGTGATCCATGACGGCGGTCGGGTCCATCGGAATGCGGCGGCGGCCCTGGCCCATTTCCGGCGGATGGGAAAGTCCGTGGTGCTGGTCTCCAATGTCCCAAAGCCTGCATCGAGCATCTACGCCCAACTCGACGCACGCGGCTGCCCACGGGACGCCTACGACGCCATCGTCACCAGCGGAGACGCCATTCGCACAGCGATCGCCGCGCGCGCGCCAGGCCCCGTCTTCGCCATCGGCGCCCCAGGCTATGATGATCCTTTGTGGGAGGGGCTTGGGCTTGAAGAAGCGCCCCTGGCGGAGGCGGCCTTTCTTGCGGTGGCTGGTCTTCGCGATCCTGACCGGGAAACGCCTGAAACTTACGCCCCGCTTCTGGCGGCGGCGCGGGCGCGGAACCTCGATCTTTACTGCGCCAATCCTGACATCATCGTCCGCGTGGGCCAACGACTCGTATGGTGCGCCGGCGCCTTGGCGCGAGACTACGAGGCCATCGGCGGTCGGGTGGTGATGGCTGGCAAACCGCATCCGCCCGTCTATGCCCTGGCCTATCAAGAATTGGCCCGAATCGCCGGGGCGGACCTGCCGAAACAACGCATTCTCGCGGTCGGCGACGGTCCGGCGACCGATCTGGCGGGCGCGAACCGGGAAGGGCTCGACGCGCTCTATATTGGCGGCGGGGTGACCACAGAGACGCTGCGGGCTGGCTTCACGCCAGAGGCCGTCGCGGTCGCGTTAGCCCAGGCGGGGGTGTTTGCTCGCTACGCCATGCGCGATCTTTGTTGATCGTCTTTGCGGCGAAACCGCGCAGAACCCGCGCGCTTTCTGAATGGACGCCCATGCCGGAACGCCACTATGGTCGGCAGAAACCACCGCATCGCGATTAAGGGATCAAGGAATGGCCCGCCTATCGGCGCTTTTTGACCTCTCTGGGAAAACCGCTGTCATCACCGGCTCGTCCAAAGGCATCGGCAAAGCCATCGCCCATCGTTTGGCTGAGCACGGCGCCAATGTCGTCATCTCCTCGCGCAAGCTGGACGCTTGTGAGGCGGCGGCGGAAGAAATCAACGCTGATCTTGGTCGCGCCGCAGCCATCGCGGTCGCCGCCAATATCGGCGTGAAAAGCGATCTGGAACGCTTGGTGGAGGAAACACACGCCGCTTTCGGCCCTATCCATATCTGCGTCTGCAACGCAGCCTCGAACCCCTATTTCGGACCCATGAGCGGCATCTCTGACGAGCAGTTCGCCAAAATCCTCCAAAACAACATCATTTCCAATCATTGGCTCATCAGCCTCGTCGCGCCCGAGATGCGGGCCCGTCAAGATGGCGCGGTGATCATCATTTCTTCGATCGGCGGCCTGCGGGGATCGGATGTCATCGGGGTTTATAATATCTCCAAGGCAGCCGATATGCAGCTCGCCCGGAACCTGGCTCTCGAGTTCGGTCCAGATAATGTGCGCGTCAACACCATCGCCCCCGGGCTGGTGAAAACCGATTTCGCCCGCGCGCTGTGGGACGATCCAGCGATCTTGAAACGGGCCACCGCTCAATCGTGCCTGAAGAGGATCGGGCTGCCTGACGAGATTGCCGGCGCGGCGGTCTTTCTCGCCTCGGCCGCTGGCGCTTTCACCACCGGGCAAACCTTCGTTATCGACGGTGGGGCCACCACGATTTGACCAGGGGGGACGCAAGCATGCGCTGGGCGTTATGGTCGATAAAGATCCGCCCATGGGCCTTTGGGCGGATGACGATCCCACCCAAGCGCTGAGACGCCGCGATTGGCGCCCTGTCGTCCTCTTTTTTGGCGCTCCCGCCTCACAACAAGCCTGAATCGCCGCTCTCAGCGCCCCTCCGGGCGACCGCGGCGCTCTTCAAGGCATGGCGGCGAAGAAAGCCTGTGGCTGGCAAACGCCCTTTGGGAGCTTCTGTGGTCGGCCCCGTCCGGGTCGACGCTGGCGATCTGAGCGTCGACTGGGCCCACCCCCCCAGCGCGCACCAGGGGTCCCGCTGACTTGGCGATCAGCGCCACCCCAGACCCAGTCCCCCCTCCAGCCCCCTCCTCGCGCTTGGCTGTTTGTCAGGCGGACACCCGATTTCCCCTGAATTGGCGCGGTCTCCGCAAGCTCAAAACGCCCATAGGGCCAGTCCTCCAGGATCACGCGGCCTTGATCACTCTTTTGCGTCGAAGGGGTTCTTGTTCTGGCGCACGATCAGGCGGATGGGCGCCGCGGGCAGGTTGAAGGCCTGACGGATGCCGTTGACAAGATAGCGCTTGTAGCTTTCGGGCAGCTCCGACGCGCGAGAACACATCAACACAAAGGTTGGCGGGCGGGCTTTGATCTGGGTGATATAGCGGGGCTTGATCCGACGACCCTTCACAGCGGGCGGCGGGTGCCGCTCAAGCATGTAATGCAGCCATTTATTGAGATCGCCGGTCTTGACCCGCGCGTTCCAGTCTTCGTAGGCGGTGAGCACCGCTCCCATCAAGGCGTCAAGCCCCCGCCCGGCGATCGCGGACAGCTTCACCAGTGCGGCGCCCTTCGCCTGAGGCAGGCTCTCCTCAAGACGCGCCCGCATTTCGACCATGTGGGCGCTCGGGTCTTGCACCTGGTCCCATTTCGTCAGAGCAAACACAATCGCCCGGCCTTCGCGGATCACAAGGTCAGCGATGGCGAGATCTTGTTTCTCAAAGGCCTCCGCCTGGTCCATGACCACCACGCAAACATCCGCAAAGCGGATGGCGCGGATCGTGTCCGCCACGCTCATAACTTCAAGCCGCTCCTGGACCCTGGCCTTTTTGCGCATGCCTGCGGTGTCGATGAGCCGAAAGGCGCGGCCCTCATAGCTCCAGTCGACGCTGATGGCGTCACGGGTGATGCCGGCCTCTGGCCCGGTCAACATGCGGTCTTCACCCAAGAGCGCGTTGACCAGGGTGGACTTGCCGGCGTTGGGCCGGCCGATGATCGCAAGATGGATAGGGCGATCGACGCCGACCTCCTCCCCAGACTGGGGCGCGGTCAGGTCCGGCGCTGCAGCCAAGATCGCCGCATAAAGATCGCCCATTCCCTCTCCATGCTCGCCCGAGAGACCGAGAGGCTCGCCAAGGCCAAGGCCATAGGCCTCAAGCACCCCTTCTTGGCCTGCCTTCCCCTCAGCCTTGTTCGCTCCGAGCACCACCGGCTTGTCCGCCCGGCGCAGCAGGCTCGCAAAGCGCTCGTCCATCGGCGTCACGCCGACCCTGGCGTCAATCAGAAACAGGATGATGTCGGCCTCGGCGACGGCCGCCTCGGTTTGCGCCCGCATGCGGGCCTCGAGGCTCTCGTCAGTCAGGTCCTCAAAACCCGCCGTATCGATCAGTTCCAAATCAAGATCGCCCAGACGGCCATGCGCCTCCCGCCGGTCCCGGGTCACCCCGGGTTGGTCATCGACAATGGCGAGTTTTTTCCCTGCCAGCCTGTTGAAAAGCGTCGACTTCCCGACGTTCGGCCGCCCGACGATCGCGAGCTTCAGCCGTCGCATCGATCCACTCCTTGCTTTCCAGCCCGTCGCGCCGGGCGTCAGCGCAACGCAATCAAGCGCGCCTCGTCGGTGACCACATAAATCGTACCCTGCGCGGCGATCGGCGGGATAAAGACTGGGCCGCCTACGTTCTGCGAGGCCTCGATCACCCCCGTTTCAGGGTTCACCGCGATCACCTCGCCCAGGGAGGAGGCGAGCACCAAATGGCCGCCAGCCAGGATCGGTCCGGTCCAGGCGATGCGGTCCTCCCTGTCCTCCTCGTTCTCGAAGCGCCGCAGCTGCGTGACCCAGTAGGCGTTTCCAGTGGATCGATCGAGACACGCCAGCTCGCCGTCCACTGTCACCGCATAGACCTGCTGACCCGCCACCCAAGGGGTCTGGGTGGACGCAAAACTGCGGGCCCACAAGCGCTGACCCGAACGCATGTCGATGGCGGCGATCACACCGGAATGACTGGCGGCGAAGAGGGCGCCGCCGTCGATGGCGGGACGGCCTGCAATGTCGTTGATCGCTGAAAGCGATGTCAGGCGACCCGCCCGCGAGAGCGCATCCACCCACAATCTGCGCCCATTGGCGGTGAGCAGCGCCACCAACTCGCCTGAGGCGAAGGGAGCGACAATCGTTTCCCCGTCGACCGCGGGGCTCGAGGCGGCCAGGATCCGCGCTGGTTCAGCGATGGCTTGATGGGTCCAAAGGATCGCGCCGGTGGCGGCGTCAAGCGCGACGAGCTCGCTGTCGTTCGTGACGGCGTAGAGGCGGCCTCCGGCGACCGTGGGAGCTGCGTGGAAGGGCGCGTCGGCTCGCGTGCGCCAGAGCGCGGCGCCGCTGGCGTCAAAGGCGATGGCGTCGCCGAAGCCGGTCACGGCGTAGACCGCTCCGCCGTCGGCCGCCAGGCCGCCGCCGAGCGCGCGACGATCCGGCCCGCCCTCCGGACGCAAACGCCGTGTCCAAAGCCTCTCGCCAGTGTCAGCGTCAAACGCCCCAAGCGAATGGCTGGCGTCCAGGAAATACAAAACCCCGTTCATGACGATCGGCGGCGCAGCCAATTTCTCGTCCCGAGACGAACCCTGCCCCAAAGACGCCCGGAAGACGATGTCGAAGCCGCCTTCCACCAAGACATGGCCGGGCGTGTTGGTCGCATTGCCCCCGGGCTGCGCCCAATTCGGGAACGGCATGGCCGCGGGCGGGGCGATAATCCGTCCCGACAGAGCGGGGTCGGGCGCTAAAGCCTGTTCGAAGGCGAGAATGGAGACGCGGCCGTCCTCAGGTGCGGTCGCCTGGGGCGCATCCCCGTCAAAAGGCCACACGGCGTCGCCCACGCTTTGCACTGTGGAGCAGGCGGACAAGGCGGCCGCCGCCGCGAGAACGGTCAAGCCTGACAGCCGGGTCATTGCGGAGCTCCTTGTTCAGTGGCGGAGGCCTCTGGGGAGGCGGTCGGCGGGGCGGGGTCTGCTGGGGCGATGGCGCCTTGGGACGACGCGGCGGCCGGACCTAAGACCGCTGGAGCGATGGCCTCGGCGCGCTGGCGGATGCCGTCAGGGGTATTCACATCAAGAGATAGCTGGTCGAAGAGGTCGCGCGCACGGTCGGTTTGACCCGCCTCCCAGGCTTCGATCGCCAAAAGCTCGCGGGCGGCAGCGCGGATCTCGCCAGCCGTCCCCTCCTCGAGAAGCGGCGCAAGCCGCGTCTCCAGGGCCGTGAAATCCTGAGTGTCGGCGGCAAGATAGGCTGCGCGCAGGCGCGCGCTGTCGCGGACAATGGGATTGCGTGAGGCCTCCGCAGCAGCGTCAAACTTCTCAGTCGCCCCAGCCAGATCCCCTTCCTCCACCAAGATGGCGGCCTCGGCCATCAGTGAGAAAGCGCGGTAAACGCCTTCGTCGCGGCCCGCGAAGCCTTCAAGAGCGGCTTTGGCCGCGTCCAAGCGACCTTCTTGCAGCTGCGTAATCACGGCGGCGAAGGCCTCGCTGTTCTCTCGGCGATTTTGCTCGACATAGTGCCGCCAGGCCAGTCCAGCAGCGATCCCGGCCAAAATGAGCCCAAAGCCCACGGCGAGCCAAACACCCCATTTCTTGAAGAACGCGAGGTAGCGGTCTTGCCTTATCTGGTCTTCAACTTCTTCAAAGACGTCGGTCACTGACCCGGTCCCCTTGCATTTGGCTTCGCATGCGGCGCGGCCTGCGTCTTGGCCGAGAAGGGGTTGGACGCGCTATCGGCCCGAATCCCCCGCACCGCGACGAAGGCGCGCACGCTAGCCTTGCTCGCCGCTCCCTTCAACGCGTCCGCGCTGTTGGCGGTGCGCGTTTCTTCTCAGCGCGTAGGTTTCGGCTGCGGCAGGAAAAAGGCGGGCTCTGACGTCTTTGGCGTAGGCTTCCGCAGCGCCTGACACGACCGCCTTCAAGTCAGCATAGCGACGGACAAATTTGGGCGTCCAATCGAATAGGCCCAACATGTCGTCCGTCACCAAGATTTGCCCGTCGCAAGACGCCGACGCGCCGATGCCGATCGTGGGCGCTTTGACAAGGGCGGTGATTTCTCCGGCAAGGTCTTCGGCCACGCCCTCCACCACAATCGCAAAAGCGCCGGCGTCATCGGCGGCCTTGGCTTCAGCCAACACGCGGCCCCATTCAGCGTCGTTGCGGCCCTTCGCTTTGAAAGCGCCATCCACATTGACGGCCTGAGGCCGCAAACCGACATGACCCATCACGGGGATGCCGCGGCGGACGAGATAGTCCACCGTTCTCGCCACTTCAGGGCCGCTTTCGACCTTCACGGCCGCACAGCCTGTCTCTTTCATGATACGCGCCGCATTGGCGTAGGCCGTCTCGGGACCCGCTTCGTAAGAACCGAAGGGCATGTCCACCACGACCATCGCGCGAGATGCGCCCCGCATAACCGCCTGACCATGAAGGATCATCATCTCCAAGGTCACGCCCACCGTGTTGGGGAGGCCGTGCACAACCATCCCAACGCTGTCGCCGACCAAAAGAAGATCGCAATGCGGGTCAAGCAGCATCGCCATCGGCGCGGTGTAGGCCGTCAAACACACCACCGGCTCGCTTCCTTTGCGGGCGGCGATCATTGGGGCGGTGACGCGCTGGACCTGGGCGTGTTTCGACATGACCAGGGGCTTAACCTGCCCCAGCGGCGTCGCCAAGGGGCGCGCTCACGTCTGTCCGGTTTGCCGGACTAATCCGCCGGCCGCCGCAACCAAGTCACGCTTGCGCCTGCCACCGCGCCCAAGACGAGCAGAACCGGCATCCCTGCAGAGATGATCGGCGCCTGGGCAGTGACCAGCATCGCCAAATCCGGCCCCGCTGCCGCCATCAATCCCGGCCCGACAGCCTGAAGAGCCTGCCATATCCCGAACGCCCCGGCTCCAAACGCGCAGGCCATCAACAAACCCTGAGCCCCGCGGCCCATACGGCGGCGGCCTTCAGAGGCGGCGACGCGGGCGGCCAACGCCGTGGCGAAGCCGTCTTCAGGCGGCTCATCCGCCAAGGCGAACGCCCGCTTCAGGTCCGTGTCAAAGTCCGACATGTCCGTCATGGCTCTCGCTCCGGGTTCAACAGACCTCGTAACCTTGTCGTCGCTCTTAACACATGCGACTTCACGGTCCCAAGAGGCATACCTGTGGCTTCAGCGATCTCGCCGTGGCTCATGCCTTCGCCATGGTTGAGGGTGACGCATAACCGCTCCGCGTCCGACAGGCAGGCCAGGGCTTTCTCCAGATCTATTCTAGCCCCAGCCTGGGCATCGGGCAGGCTGTCCTCGCTCGCCAGCGCCGTCGCGTCGTCGAGATTGTCATAACCGGCCTTCGTCCGGCGGCGGCTCATCAGAAAGGAGGTCACCGCGATCCTGCGGAACCAGCCGGGAAAGGCGGCGGGGGTGTTTAGATCAGCCATGCGGTCCCAAGCGCGCATAAAAGCCTCCTGCGCCAAGTCGTCGGCCTCGGCATGGTCGCCAGCGCAAAGCCGTCGCAACAAGCCTCGCGTCCAAGCCTGGCGGCGCTTCACCAGCTCGGCGAAGGCCCCCTGATCCCTGGCTTTGACCGCCACGATCAGGGTCGCCTCGCTGGCGTTCGCCCAGTTCAGGGTCGCACCTGCCATCAGCGCTCGGCTCCGTATGATAGGGGTCCGATGCGATCAGGCCTGGTCCAGCCTCCGCTCCTCTTTCTTCGCCGCGTAGTCCACGATCGCAAGGACAATGAAGGCGAGGCCCAAACATCCCACGATCACTGCAGCGACGATCATGCCATTGTCGGGACTGAAGCCGTCCATCATCCAGCCCGCCGCGGCAAGGCCAAGGGCGAGGAAGGTCAAGACCACCCCAGAGCCCAAGGTCCTGCGCGGTTGGTCTTGGCGAGGCTTTGCCCGCTCAGTCTCATAAAGCTGCTCGAGCAGTTTGGGATCGAGCGTCTGACCTTTGTCCAATGCCTGGCGCATCAGGTCCATACGCGCGATCCTGCCTTTATGGGCCAAATAGATCGGGATGATGACGACCGAGCCCAAGAACGCGAAGAACGCCAGCGGAATCAAAATCTCAGAGAGCATCATTTAATCTCCATCGCCTTAGCGCCCCAACAGCGCGCCCCTTCGTCATGAGGATGACAGAACCGCTTCATTCGGATGCATGGCCGCCGGCAGGTTTTTCATGCCCCCCTTATTCAGCCTCCCTTGCGCAAGGCGGCTGCATAGGAGTCGCTCGTAAAGCCGGCGAGCAAAAGGCCGTCGCCTTCCAAAATGGGACGTTTGATCATGGAAGGCGCTTTCAGCATGAGGGCCACCGCCTTGGCTTCGCTCAGTCCCTGCTTGTCGGCCTCGGGAAGGCCACGGAACGTGGTCCCGGCCTTATTGAGCACCGCATCCCACCCCAAAAGCGCACACCAGCGCCTGAGCGAGGATTCTTCCACGCCGCGCGATTTGTAGTCGTGGAAGCCGTAAGCTACGCCATGCCCATCGAGCCAGGCGCGGGCTTTCTTCATCGTGTCGCACGACTTGATCCCATAAAGCGTCAAAGCCATCTTACCGATCTCCCCTTTCTTTCAGCCTCCCAGACCAACCCCGATTCCTGATCGCCGTCTTCGGCCCGATCGCGCGCGATGGCCCAAAGCGGACCATCCCCGCCCGCGCGGGCGGGACAGCGCGCTCTGTGACGCCGAGCAAACGCGCGACTTTGGACTCGCAAACGCCGCGCTCGGTTAACGATTTGATCGTCATATGGGCCTCCCGATCCAGTCGGGTCACTCTCACCTCCGCCCCAAACTCTGGAGCCAGCAGGAGACCCTAAAATGGGCCGACACCTCGTCAATCTGGGCGTCGCATTAGGCCTTCACTGGCATGCCGCCCTACAGCCAATGTGCGCCCCACTAAGGCCGCCGATTACATGGCGCTGATCAATCGGAGCGCCGCATGATGAGGCCCGCCGCTACCGACACGCCGCAAGTGCTGCTGGCCCATCATTTGCGAAAGCTGAAGCTGCCGACTTTTCAGCGCGAATTTGACAAGCTCGCAAGGGGAGCCGCCAAAGAAGGGCTCGACCATCCACGCTATCTGTTGCGCCGGGCGGCGCTTGAATTGATCGACCGCGCGCGCCGGATTGTGGAACGGCGCATCCGGGCGGCGACATTTCCCGCCGTCAAATCGCTCGACACCATCGATTTGGCGGCGCTGCCCGCACTCAATAAGCCGGTGGTGCTGGCGCTGGCGCACTCGAATTCATCGTCGCACGGGAAAACATCAACGCGTTCGGCAACACCGGAACCGGAAAAAGCGATCTCGCCATAGCCATCAAGGGCCAGCGTGGTGCGGGCCGGCGCCCGCGGCCGGTACGTCAACACGGTCGACCTGGTGAACCGTCTTGAGGAGGAAAGCCGGAGGGGTAAGACGGGCGTCCTGGCCGTACAGCTGGCGCGCCTCGACCTCATCGTCCTGGATGAACTGGGCTATCTGCCCTTTGCTCGATCGGGCGGACAGTTGCTGTTTCACCTCGTCAGCAAGCTCTTCGAACGCACGTCGGTGATCGTAACCACCAACCTTGCCTTTGGCGAGTGGCCGACCGTTTTCGGCGACCCCAAGATGACTACCGCGCTGCTCGATCGGATTACCCATCACTGCGACATCGTCGAGACAGGCAACGAAAGCTGGCGTTTCAA
>JAGWZH010000089.1 GCA_018971945.1 Alphaproteobacteria bacterium
CACGATGTTGCGCGCTCCGTAGGCCTGTCTGCGCCGCAAGGGGCGGTCATCAGGCGCGTCCGACCCGGAGGGCCCGCGGCGCAAGCCGGTTTGCGGCCCGGCGACATCGTTCTGCGCTTTGACGGTCGACCGGTGACGGATACGCGCGCGCTCAGCCGCATGATCGCAGAGGCTCAAATCGGCCGCAGCGTCAGCCTCGAGCTGGTGCGTAATGGTCGACCACAGGCGGTTGCTGTGGAGATCGGACGGCTCGAGGAGGAGCTTGCGATGTCAGGGGAAGCCCCCAACCGGGCTTCGGCGCCATTGGCCCGTGCCCGCGTGCTGGGCATGAGTCTCAGCGAACTCGACAGCGCCTTGCGTCTCGAGTACGGCCTCTCCGAGGCGGTCCAGGGCGTGGTGGTTGTCGCTGTCGATCCGAGCGCAGACGCGGCCGGGAAGATCCAGGTCGGCGACGTGATCATGGAGATGGGCTTTGAGACCATCGACAGCATGGACGTGGCCCGCGCGATCGGGCAAAGGGCGGAGGGAGCGGACCGCCCTGTCATCGTCCGCATCAATCGCGGCGGCGACATCACAGTGCGGGCTTTGCGCCCCGACTGAGGCCTAAAGAGCAGCGGCGAAATCGGTTCGGGCGAAGCCTTGATAAAACAACAAGGTCTCAAGGCTTGTGTGATCGATCCGAGCGTGCGCGCGGGCGGCGACAATAGGCTTGGCGCGATAGGCGACCCCCAGGCCCGCCGCCTGGATCATCGCAAGGTCGTTCGCGCCGTCGCCCAAGGCGAGCGCCTGATCAAGTCCAATCCCCAGATCATCGGCCTCTTGCTGAAGGGCGAAGAGTTTCGCCTCGCGGCCAAGGATCGGCTGGGCGACCTCGCCCACAAGCGCGCCGCTCTCGATCAAAAGCATATTGGCCCGATGGGCGTCGAAACCGGCAAGGGCTGCGACCCGGGCGGTGAAATAGGTGAAACCGCCAGAGACCAGCACCGCCCGGGCGCCGTGCGCGCGCATGGTCGCCACCAGGGTCTGTGCGCCTTTATTAAGATGAACCCGTTCCGCAAAACAGGCGCTCAAGGCCTCCGCGCTCAAGCCTTTGAGCATCGCGACGCGGGCGGTCAGAGCCTTTTCAAAGTCTAGCTCTCCGCGCATCGCGCGCTCGGTAATGGCGCTGATTTCCGCCTTCTTGCCCGCATAGTCCGCCAACTCATCCAGGCATTCGCAGCCGATGATTGTTGAGTCCATGTCTGCAATCAGCAGGCTTTTGCGACGGCCTGGCCCAGGCAAGTGCGCGGCATCCACCCCGGCGTCCTCCGCAACCGCCGCCACCAGCTCAAGGCTTGCTTCGTCCAAAGCCGCCGACAGCGTCCACTCCGCCGCCTCCCATGGACTCAAGACCCGCGGCGCTTGCGCTCCCGCCGCGGCCATGATCGCGCCGAAGCCCATCATCGCTTTATGGTAAGACCGCTTGTCGGGCGCGCAAAAAACCAAAGCGTGTTGCAAAGAGGAGGCTTTCTGTGGTGATCCGGGCCCATGTCCCGCGCTCTGCTTATCCTCGGCCCGACCGCAAGCGGCAAGACCGCTCTGGCCTTGAGCCTCGCCGAGCGGCTCGACGGCGAGATTATCAACGCCGATTCCATGCAGATATACCGGGACTTGCGCGTTTTGACGGCGCGGCCGAGGCTTGAGGAGGAGGCGCTCTGTCCGCACCATCTGTTCGGCGTGGCGGACGCTGCGGTGCGATTTTCAGTAGGGGCCTGGCTGCGGGCGGCGGGGCCGCTCATCGACGCGATCCGCGGCCGTGGACGAACCCCACTCATCGTCGGCGGGACCGGGCTCTATTTCAAGGCCTTGACCGAGGGCCTCGCCGCCATTCCCAGCCCACCCACGGCCATGACCGAGGCGCTCAGATCCTCGCTCGCGGCCGAGGGACCCGAAACGCTCCACGCCCGCCTCGCCGCGATCGATCCTGCAACCGCTTCCGAACT
This sequence comes from Alphaproteobacteria bacterium, assembly GCA_018971945.1. Taxonomy (GTDB): domain Bacteria; phylum Pseudomonadota; class Alphaproteobacteria; order Caulobacterales; family Aquidulcibacteraceae; genus REEB509. The sequence goes on from JAGWZH010000089.1 coordinate 1,983, forward strand.
TGAGCCGCGGGACGGGGCGCGGATCGTGCGGGCGCTCGCGGTGATCCAAGCCACCGGACGCTCGATCAGGGCCTGGCGGCAAGAGGCCGCGGCTCCGCCTCTGCTTGGAAACGCCGAATGGGCGGGCGTCGCGCTGACGCCGGACCGCCCCGCGCTTTATGACAGGATCGCCGCCCGGTTTGCGGCCATGCTGCGGGAAGGGGCCCTCAAGGAGGTCGCCGACCTCGCGGGCCGTGGGCTCGATCCAACCCTGCCGGCCATGAAAGCGCATGGAGCGCCTTGGCTCATGGCGCATCTGCAAGGCCTTATCAGCCTCACAGAGGCGACCGCGTTGAGCGTCAGAGACACACGCCGCTACGCCAAGCGGCAATTGACTTGGATCGCGCATCAAGCGTCAGGGTTCGCGCGGGTTGCGGACGTCGATCTTGAAGGGCGAAAACGAGCGGCGATCGCTCATTTATGGGAGCAATAATGCGCTCATGGGCTCCTTGACTGGCTTTGAGAGGTAATTTATTTCGTTTGTGCGCTCTTCTTGACGGATTTGCATGAGCCTCGCCACCCTCCCAGCGCCCCGGATCGACGCCCGCCCTTAGCGCCAAGGCTTTGGCTAGCCCTCCCTGGCCCGGTGCGCGGCGCTCACGCAGGGACCGCTTGAGCCCCTTTTCCACGCCCTGTCTTCTTTCATCCCTTTTTCCAGCTTCTCCGCCCCTTCAAAGGACCTCGCCATGGACGTCGTCGGCTCTCCCATCCTCGCCTCCACGTTGAGCGGGGCCGAGATCGTCGTGCAGGCCCTGAAAGATCAGGGCGTTCAGCATATTTTCGGTTATCCCGGCGGGGCTGTGCTGCCGATCTACGACGCGCTCTTCGCCGAGCCGGCCATCCAACATGTGCTGGTGCGGCACGAGCAGGGAGCGGGGCACATGGCGGAAGGCTACGCCAGGGCCACCGGCAAGGTGGGCGTGGCGCTTGTCACAAGCGGTCCCGGCGCCACCAATATCGTCACTCCCCTCGTCGACGCCTTGATGGACTCTGTCCCGATCGTGGTGATTTCAGGCCAGGTGCCCACCCATCTGATCGGCTCGGACGCCTTTCAAGAAGCCGACACCGTGGGGATCACCCGGTCGGCCACCAAGCATAACTGGCTTGTGAAGAACGTCGAGGATCTCGCGCGGGTGATCCATGAGGCGTTTTATGTCGCGCGCTCGGGTCGGCCCGGTCCGGTGTTGGTCGATATCCCGAAAGACGTGCAGTTTGCGAAAGCCGCCTATGTCGGACCCAAAGGCCTCAGGCCAAAGACCTACCATCCCGCCGGCTCCCCTGATCCCGCCAAAATCGCTGAAGCTGCAACGCTCATGGCGCGGGCGCAGCGGCCGGTCTTCTACACGGGCGGCGGGGTCGTCAATGCGGGGCCCGAAGCCTGCCAAACCCTGCGCGCTCTGGTCCGCGAAACAGGTTTCCCGATCACATCGACCTTGATGGGCCTTGGCGCTTTTCCCGCATCCGACCCGCAATGGCTCGGGATGCTCGGCATGCACGGCAGCTGGGAAGCCAATCACGCGATGCACGATTGCGACGTGATGATCTGCGTCGGGGCTCGGTTCGACGATCGGGTGACAGGCCGTCTTGACGGGTTCAGCCCAGGATCGAAAAAAATCCACATCGATGTCGATCCGAGTTCTCTCAACAAGAACGTCCTTGTCGATGTCGGCGTGGTCGCGGACGCTGGGCTCGCTCTTGAGGCGCTTCTGAACGCGTGGCGCGCGCGGAAGCCGAAACCGGCCTTGAAACCCTGGTGGGACCAGATCGACGCCTGGCGCGCCAAGCGCAGCTTCGCCTATCGACCGAGCGACACCGTCATCAAGCCTCAGTACGCCGTCGAACGCCTCTTCGCCCTGACCAAAGACAAAGACCCCTACATCACGACAGAGGTCGGCCAGCACCAAATGTGGGCGGCGCAGTTCTTCGGCTTTGACAAGCCGAACCGCTGGATGACCTCTGGCGGCCTTGGCACGATGGGCTACGGCTTGCCGGCTGCGGTCGGCGTGCAGGCCGCGTTCCCCGACGCCCTGGTCATCGACATCGCCGGGGAAGCCTCAATCCAGATGATGATGCAGGAGATCTCCACCGCTGTGCAATACCGCCTGCCGGTGAAGGTTTTCATCCTCAATAATGAATGGATGGGCATGGTGCGCCAATGGCAGCAACTCTTGCATGGCGAGCGCTACAGCCACTCCTATTCCGAGGCGCTGCCTGATTTCGTGAAACTGGCCGAAGCCTACGGGGCTGTCGGCCTCAGGGCGGACAAGCCCGCTGATCTCGACGACGCCATCAAGGAGATGATCGCTGTTGATCGTCCCGTGATCTTCGATTGCCGGGTCGCGAAAACCGAAAACTGCTTCCCCATGATCCCTTCGGGAAAAGCCCATAACGAAATGATCTTGGGCGACGAAGAAACCCGCGGCGCTATCGACGAGGAAGGCAAGATGCTCGTGTGAACGCGTCTTGGATCAGACAGACGGCGATGCGGCCTGCTTGGTCCCTGATCTCAGGGGCGGCCGTCGTCTCCAGAAGCGCGCCTGACAAAATCGCGCCCATCGCGTAGACGTCTTCGCCCACTTGCAGGCGGGCGTCCGGGGCCAGGCCAAAGCCTGTGGGACAAGCTCTTGCAGCGCCGGTCGCGATCAGACGCTTCACAAGCGCATTGCGCGCAAAGCTGATATCGAACCCGCGGGCGTCCACGACGAGGTCAAATATCGCGGGCCCAGCCCCGGCGAACACCACGCCTCCTTCAATGGTCGCCGTCACACGGTCGCGAAGAAACGAAAGCCGGCCCGCCGCCTGCAGCGCGGCGAGGGTCTCCGCCGTTTGCGGCGGCAATCGATGGCGATGCCTGCTCCAGGCAAGGAGCCGGTTCGATTGCAGAAGCCGTCGGCGCGCCGCGGCGGGCAGGGCGGCCCAAAGGGACGGCGTCTGGGCACGCAACGCGTCCATGCCCGCGCGCCAGTCCGCTCCCGCCGCCGCCGCCGCCGCGAGAGAGCGCCGGACCCCGCCGAGCAAGGCTGAAGGACTCTGCGTCGGTTGGGGCGGCGCAATCAATGCGGGCGGCTGGGGTTCATGCGATTGCGCAAGCGGCAGGCCTGGCCCAGGGCTCGCCAGGATCAAAGCGCCTTGATGGCCAAGGGCGACCAAGCGGACGGCGGCGTCCGCAGCGGTGAGGCCTGCGCCGATGATCAGAATCCGAGAAGCCTTGGCTGCAGCCCCGCTCAGGGCCCAAGGGGAGACCGCGAAGGGAAACCGATCAAAGCGATGCGGCCCGATCGCAAGGACGAGCCTGTCCGCTCTCAACCGGCCGCGATCGGTGTCGATGGTCCAAACGCCGGCTTCTCGACGCGCGCCAAGAGCCTCTTCGCGCCGCCGCCGCACCGCCCATCCTTGCGCCTTCAGCGCTGACAGCGCGCGTTCAAGGCCCTCGCTCAGAAAACGGGCGTAAAGGCGTCGGGGAAGGAAAGCGGAGGCCGTCTCGGTCTCGGCCCCCCCCAATTGACTTGCGGCGAAGCGGGCGAAGCCGTCTAGGGTCGCGGCGGTCAAACCCATGGCCCGGGCGCGGGTGTTCAGGATGTGCTCTGGGGCGGCGGCGGCGTAGGCCTCGCTTGAGAGAGGCGCCTTGTCCAGGAGCCATAATTCCTGAGGCGGGCCGCCCGCCTCGGCGAGGGCGCTCAGCAACATCACCGCGCCCATGCCGGTCCCGACGACTGCAATCCGTGGTCTGACGTCCTCACCCATCGCCGACCATGCTAGCGGCAAAGCGGTTCGGGGGCAAAAGCGCTCGCACGCTTTCAAACGCGGCTTTGCGCGGCTAAGAGGCGCTCTGGAGGGGGCCAAGCATTGGGAAAGGGGATCCCGGAGCCATGACTGCTGCTGATGTCTGGGCCTTCGCCCGCGCTCTGAGCTTTGAGACTTGGCTTGCGGTCCTGTCGGCGGCGGCGGCCTTCGCCTCGTTTCTCGTCAATCGCCGGCTCGTGGCCCGTCAGGCGGCCATGCAGTTCGAGAGTCTGAAGGCGCAGATGGATGCCGATATTCTTGACTGGGCGCACGAGGCCGCCGACGCGATGTCGGAAGGGGCGATGCTGGCCAAAGGCCGGGGCCTTGTGTTCGATGAAGCAGAGATGCGGCGGCGGCTTTTCGATGTGAGCCAACGCTTGTCCTCGCTCGCGGATCGGGGGCGGTTGTTTTTTCCAAATATCCCAGGGAATGACGGGGCGGACAGAGAAGGCGCTTTTCGAGGCGCGCGCCAGCCCATCCTGGACGCCATGGTCTTCGCCCATCTGCAAGCGGAGCGGATCGAGGCGCGCAATATCGGCCCCGATCAGGCGGCGGCGGACTATCTCGTCAAGTGTCGCCGGCTCATGATCTCAGAAGTCCAGGCCGCCATCGATCCCCGACGGCGGCAGGAGGCTCTGAAGCAAATCTCGCAGCAAGACTTTGAAGGCGAAGGGCCAAGCTTTGAAATGGCCGCGGCCCTGGGCGAGGGGCTGGAAGCACGCTATCCTGGCGTGCTTCTGCATCGCCGCGACGCCGCTTGGGTCGCCGAACGCCGCGGCCAACACCGCGCCACCCGCCGCTAGAGAGCGGCGTCAAGATTTGGGACGGCCCATGCCTCAACGCACCCACGACCCGGTCGAAACCCGCACCCTCGCGGTCCTTGTGAACAATGAGCCCGGTGTTCTGGCCCGGGTCGTCGGACTCTTCTCCGCCCGGGGCTATAATATTGAAAGCCTCACTGTCGCGGAAACCGACAAGGCGGTCGGCGCCTCGCGCATCACGATCGTCACCACAGGTCAACCTGTGATCCTGGATCAGATCAAGGCGCAGCTCGACCGGATCGTCTCGGTGCGACGGGTGATCGACGTGACGCTTGATCCCGCCGGCGTGCAAAGAGAACTCGCCCTGATCAAAGTGCGTTCCACCGGTCAGGACCGGATCGAGGCGCTAAGGGTGTCGGAGATTTTTCGGGCGAAGGTGATCGACACGACCCTGCAAAGCTTCATCTTCGAACTCACGGGCGCCTCAGAAAAGATCGATGCGTTCTGTGAATTGATGCGTCCCTTGGGACTGGTGGAGGTCAGCCGCACTGGCGTTTTGTCCATCCATCGCGGCCCCGAGAGCAGCTGAACCATGATGGGAACCGATCCATGCGCCTGATCATCTTCGCCTGCGTCGCCCTGGCCTTTGCTGTGGCCGCCCCCGCCCAGACCCTGAGCGCCAACATCCCGCCTTGGGCCCGGGAGCTGCTGACCGCCGATTTTGACGCCGTGAACGGGGGCCGCGCCTCGCTCGTCGGGCTCGACGCCGCGTTGGCCATCAGGGTGACCCTCGTGCCCCGCGACGGAGGCGTCGCCCGGGTGATCCGCTATGAGCGGACCGATCAGGCCGCCGATCTCGCCCTGCGGCGGTTCACAGGCCATCCGCGGCAGGGCTGGTGGCTCTGGGGCCCTGACACGCCAGCCTATCTCGCCGTCGGGGAAACGGATCAGGCGGAACTGGCCCAGTTGGCCCGGTCCGCGATCGGCGTCGGCGGTCGGCTCAGCGCGCCGCAAGAGGAGAACGCTCCGTGCCCCAGCGGGGAAGCCGCCTATGTCGAAATCGCCCAAGGCCAGGCGACGCCGTTCACCGCAGTGCGCGCCTGCCTCGCCGACGATGTGGTGAGCGTGCTGGCGCGGCGGCTGTCGGACTTGGCGGGCAGCCAGGACGAGGGCGCGCTCAACGCCTCCGCGATTGCCGAACTGATGGCCCAAGACCGCGCGTTCGCCGCCGCTGCTGACGAAGACGGCGTCCAGGCCGCCTTTCAGGCTTTCGCCAGAGACGACGCCCTCAGCTTCACTCCTGGCCAGGAGCCCTCTGAAGGACCGGCCGGCATCGATCGTCGCTTCAGCGGCTGGCCGCCGGGCGCGCGGCTTCTCTGGGAGCCCCGCTTCGCACGGGTGTCCGCCCGCGGCGACATGGGGTGGACCTGGGGGGAGGCGCTTTTCGCCTCCGCCGACGGCGAACGCCTGACATCCTGGTACGTCGCCATCTGGCAGCGAGACCTCGACGGCGTCTGGAAGTGGGTGGTCGATATCCGGACCGACGGCCCGCCCGAGCCGAGCCCGGGTCTGCAGGAGCGCGCAGCCAACCCGCCGGATTGATCCGCGCTCGGTTGACGCCGCGCAATTTATTCGCTCCAAAGCCTCCGCTTCGTCATTGTTTGTGCGCGGCTTGCGGGCGAAACCGTAAAAAAGGACAAATCCATGCGCGTTTATTACGACAGCGACGCCGACCTCGCCCTCATCAAGAAGCAAACGGTCGCGATTGTCGGCTATGGCAGCCAAGGCCACGCCCATGCGCTGAATCTGAGGGATTCCGGGGTCAAAAAAATCATCGTCGCTCTGCGCGAAGGCTCGGCGAGCGCCGCCAAGGCCAAGAGCGAAAACCTGACCGTGATGAGCGTCAAGGACGCTGCGGCGGCAGCCGATGTGGTGATGGTTCTGGCTCCAGACGAAAGCCAGGCTGCGATCTATAAAAACGAGATCGCCCCCGCCATGACGGCCGGAAAAACCCTACTGTTCGGCCACGGGTTCAATGTTCATTTCAAGCTGATCGAGCCTCCGGGGGACGTGGATGTGGGCATGGTCGCGCCCAAGGGCCCCGGCCACACCGTGCGGGGCGAATATCTGAAAGGCGGCGGCGTGCCTTGCCTCGTGGCGATCCATCAAAACCCCTCGGGGAAGGCGATGGAACTCTGCCTCGCCTACGCCTCGGCCATCGGCGGCGGCCGGTCAGGGGTCATCGAGACCAATTTCCGGGAAGAATGCGAAACCGATCTGTTCGGCGAACAAGCCGTGCTTTGCGGCGGCCTTGTGGAGCTCATCAGGGCGGGTTTTGAGACGCTGGTGGAGGCGGGCTATGCGCCAGAAATGGCCTATTTCGAATGTCTCCACGAGGTGAAGCTCATCGTCGACCTGATCTATGAAGGCGGTATCGCCACGATGAATTACTCCATCTCCAACACGGCCGAATATGGCGAATATGTCACGGGTCCGCGGATCGTGACCGCCGAAACCAAGGCCGAGATGAAGCGCGTTCTGGAGGATATCCAGTCGGGGCGCTTCGCGCGGGATTGGATGCTTGAGTGCCAAGCCGGCCAGCCCTCGTTCAAAGCCACCCGTCGCCGCGCCGCCGCGCACCAGATTGAAGAGGTCGGCGCCACGCTGCGGGCCATGATGCCCTGGATCGCCAAGAACAAGCTTGTGGACCGGGCGAAGAATTGAGCCGAGCGTTCTCTCCTCTCCTTGCGCATTCCGATCACTTCGGCCGCCAATTCCGGTTTGGACTTCGGCCAATATGAGCAGCCTTTTGGCTGGGCGATGATTGGTTCGGCTGGGCGCCGCGGTCAAGGGGTTGGCGTGACACGAACCGGTCCCTGCGGTGACAGCTCAATCGCATAGCGCGGCACAAAGGACTGGTTCGTCACCGTAGCGCCTTCGATGCGGTCGATACGAAGACTTCTGTGCGCATTGCGCGTTCGGTCATGCGTATGAAGCTGGATGTCGCCCGCTGCGGTCTCAGCCAGCGAGTAAGGCTCAACGGTTCGGGTCGAGCGATTTCCCTCCGCGTCGCGATACCGGATATCGACGAGGAGCCGGTTCGCGGCGGCGAACCGGATGACGTCAATGTAGGACTGCCGCTCTGTGGAGACCGGCAAGCTCAGCACACGATCGCGGATGATGCGCTCGCCGCTGCCGCCGCGATAGGCGGCAGGCACGATCGGTGCCTGGCCACCTGCGAGCCATGCAAAGAACTCGGGGAGAGCTGCCCAGAAGGCATCGAGGTCCGGGAGCGACGGCAATTAATGACGCAACATGCTGTCCCACGATCCGGAGAGCGTCTCGCGGTGCGGCTCCAGTGCGGTGAGCGTCGGAATCGCTATTCCCTTGTGCTCACACTTCTGGCGCAGAACATCGAGCATGACGGCGGGCGCCGGGCGCGCGTCTTCGTTTCGGAACAGGTTGATGACGTCATAGAGGTCGCGTGGACGCGTCCGTTCGGCCAGCGCCCGTGTCTTTTCCGCGAACACCTCTTCGTAGGCTTAGCAGTTGGCAAAGAGGCCCTCTTCAGGTTCATCGGAATACGGATGGAAGACCGCAGCCCGCACCGGCGCCAGCACGAGCCTCTCGTCGGCAAGAAGATCAAGCCTGATGCGCGGCAACCCGCCGCTGTTCGGAGATACCGGGCCGCGGTAGGTGATTTTCCCCTCGCATTGCATTGATCCGCGCGGATTGGGATAGATGTCAAAATCCTGCTTATCGGCGGGGAGTTCGATGCCGGTGCGCTCGTAGACCCATTGTCCGATCTCACCGAACACACGTTTGAGAAAGTTTTCATTAAGGTGGCTGGCATCCGTGATGGTGAAGTCGAGGTCTTCGGAAACACGGTAGGTTTCGAAGAAGCACTTCTTCAAACACGTCCCGCCCTTGAAGATCCAGCTGTCTTTAAGGTCATCGTGCGCGTAGATTCCGGCGAGCATCCACCCGAGCACGTCGTCCTTCTCAACCACATTTGGCTGCAACGACATGCGCTGCGCCATCTGTAGGATTTCACGTTTCTCAATCATGGCTGCGCTTCCCTACCCAGGCAGTCGGCACCCAAAGTCGCCAGCGGGTGACGAGACGCGGCGACGGAGCATCCGGGTCCAGCTTGGCGTTTCCTTTCGTCAGGCGCTCCAAGCACGGCGCAATCAAAGCCGATCCCCTTGGTTCGCGTTCAGCAAGGAAGCCAAGCCGTTTGAACACGGCGCCGTTGTCGAGACGAGTGGCGTAGTCGATGAGCCGCGCGTCATCACGGTCCGCGCGCTTGAGGTAGTTCGCAAAACAGTCCGCTACGTGTTGAATGCCGCCACCCAGCTCTGGATCGTCGAGCATGTCGATCAGGGTCCGGTGCACGTCGGCGATGGCAATCCGGCTATGCCCGCGCCAGAGCGGGGTCGTTCCGAACATCTTCCCTTCGGAAATGTGCTTGAGACTGAATAGCGTGCCGTGTCGGCGCTGCGCCCTGTCGCGAACGGGACGCGTCGTCATGACAACCACGTCGTTGAAGAGCTGCTCGGTGAGGTCCCAGTGCTGCGCGGCGGTACGGCCGCTGATGAAAGCAGGATCAAACAGCGCGGGCACGAGTACCCAAGGATCGGTGAGAACCAATGGGTCCTCAAGGGTGTCGAGGCCGGCCGGCACGTAGCGTCCACGCCCGACGCGCCGGAGCCATCCCTGCTCTGTCCAGCGCGCAAGGGATTTCGCGGCGGCGGTGCGATCCATCTTTAAGGCGCGCATCGTCGCATCGACCGAGATGACGTCTCCCGCGGTGCGCACGACCTGCGCCAGCCGGCGACGGCTCGCGGGGATCATGACTTCAGCGTTGGTAGTCTCTCGCGCCACTTATTCCTCGTTTCTGCGAATTTCAGACAGTTCAATGTATCACAGCGCGCCACTACATCTTAATGCGCTTAATTCCCTATTTTCTGGTATTTCCGCATGCGTAATATCGCAATTCCGCAAAATGACTTCCCGTCCTCTCCGTTATTCGCTATTTGTTCTAGCCTAAGGGGAGCGCAAGGGCGCGTATCAGGGCCATGAGACAACCGGCTTTCAGTCGCCGGGGACAGGACTACATTGAGGGCGTGCTGGATCTGGCCGCCATTCTCGATCTGCGCCGCTCTGGCCGTTATCCGGCGCGCGTCAAAGGCCATGTCCTCGCCGCCCGCGGCATCCAGGACGGCGATTTCCTCGTCGCTGATGCGGCGGCTGAACCCAAGGCCGGCAAGGTCTGCGTGGCGATGGTCGGTGGCGAGGTGATCCTCGCCACTCTCACCCGCCGAGAAGACCGATGGGTTCTGGCGCCGAGCTCCGGCGCCCTCGTGACGATCGCAGACGACGTGGAAGTCTGGGCGATCGTCGAAGGGCTCGTGCGCACGCGGGTATGGGATGGTCGCACTCATCGACGGCAACAGCTTCTATTGCTCCTGCGAGCGGGCCTTCGACCCAACGCTGCGCGGCAAACCCATTGCCGTGCTGTCGAACAATGATGGGTGCGCGATTGCCGGCACCCACGCAGCAAAGGATCTCGGCCTCAAGATGGGGGAGCCCTGGCGCCTGGCGAGCAAGCGTCCGCAACCGAAACCAATGATCTGGATGTCATAAAACTGCGCGCTTTATGGCGATATGGTCCGACGCATGTACGACGTGCTGGTCGAGAACGTGCCGCGCGTCTTTACTTACTCCATCGACGAGATGTTCCTGGATTTCGCCGGCCTGACCACCGACCGCGAAGCCCGCGCCGCCGCCATCCGCGACAACGTCCGGCGCATCGCCAAGATCCCGACCTGCGTCGGCATCGGCCCCACTAAGACCATCGCCAAGCGCGCGAACAAGGTCGCCAAGCAGGATCGCAAAGGCTCCGGCGTCTGCGACCTCTCCGACGCTGACACGCGCCTCAAAGCTTGCCGCGATATCGACCTCAGCGACGTCTGGGGTCTTGGCCGGGCTTGGCGTGTTCGACGATGTAATCTGTGAGCATCACGGCAGTATCCTGAGGCGCTTTTGGCGGTATCGCCCGCCGCGCCTGGACAGGATCAAGACAGATTTTCAAAAATTTGTACTGTCAACCCGATGCCTGGCGCTTCCGAGATTTTTCGCCGCGTTCTTTCCGAAAAATCGTTGTATATCAGATGCTTCCGGGGAATTCCGCGGCATTCCGCTAAAGTGGCGAAAAAGAACAAATGGCGCCCAGGAGAGGATTTGGGTTATCCACGGCCTGGACTGTTGAATTATAAGGCCTTTTTTCCGCCCGAACGGTCGGTTTAGTACTGGACCGTGGCACTGAACTTAGTACCGCGACCCGGTCAAGCCCATGCTCAGAAGTTCGAGTCCTCGTTCGGGCGGAGTTCGAGTCCTGTTTGCGACTCGAAGTGTCTTGGCGTTCTAGGATGGCTGCCGCCAGGCCGAATTGGGCGCTGACTTCACCCAATAGCATCCTTGCAATCTCGGACCGTTAGTCCACAATTGCAAGGATGATTCCGCGCCGACTTTCGCCTCTAGTCCTCCGACGCCTCGCCGAGTTCCCGGCAGTCGGGCTCCTTGGGCCGCGCCAAGTGGGCAAGTCCACCCTGGCGCAA
>JAGWZH010000214.1 GCA_018971945.1 Alphaproteobacteria bacterium
TATGTCCACATCATCGGGCTGGTTTTGGAGCGGGGGTGATATGAAGGTTTGTCCGTCCTGCATCTTCCACAAGGCCGGGACGTGCCACCGTTACCCCCCGCACTATACCGCGACCCTTGCTGTTTTTCCGCATGTTGCGCCGCATCATTGGTGCGGGGAGTATCAGGAACGCACGGACGGGATCATTGATATTAGTGACAGGGCTTGGCGGACGAAGAAAGAAAGAAGGCCGGGATGACCGAGGAGGAGATCGAGCGGCTGAGGATGCAGGAGTTAAATCTCTGGCGCCGCTTTTGCGCCGACACCACCAGCCAATCGCGGGCCGCATGGCGCAAGGCGCGGCTGGAATATGAGGACGCTATACGCCCGCCGGCGCTCGGGGATAAAACACATACAACAGGCCGAGGACGCTGATCAGATAGACCAGCATCCAGAAGGCCGAGACAAGCCGTGGGTCAATCCACGGCATGCGCCAACGCTTGAATTTAATTCTTGGCACCGAAGAACCCTTTGATCGCGGTCCATACCTTCGACAGAGCCCACTTCGTCGGGCCTGCAAAGAATAGAACGGTCACGATCGAGGCGAGGTAGGTCAGAAGGTCGACGCCAAAGAAGGTCATATCATTTTCCCTTGCAGAAAGTCATCCAGGCGGCATCAGCCGCGACCACGTAGTTAATCAGCTCAGCGCTACTCTCGCGCGATATTGTCGCCGGTTGCAGCGCCCGGCAAGCCTCGTCACGAGGCACAAGATCCGCCTCACGGATCAATGTAGGCCCGTCAGTCGTGGAAGATCCGGGCCGCAACGTCTGGCTGCACGCCGGCAGCATCAGACACCCGAGGAGCATTGTTGCGATTGGTAATAGCTTGATCAGCGTCATCATGAGCTTTCGTCTCCACATCTCTCAACGCGGCGTAAGTTCGCACCGTGGCTTGCGCCTCGCGGGTCTCCGCCTTGGCCTTTTCCTCAGCACGGACGCGGGATTTCTCGCGCTCCACATACCATTTCCCAGCGAGAACCCCGAGGGCCACGAAGATAAGCCAGTCGGGGATCTTGCGCGCAAAGTCCACAAGGCGGGGCCAGATACTCATTTAAGCGGCCTCGTCGCCTTAACGCTTCCCCACTTTTGCAGGGCCTCGCCCAGGCACATGACGATAAACCCGGCCAGCAACTCCGCGACAATCGGATCAGAAGCGGCGGTGAGAAGCGTCGTCGATCCGGTCCATGTGATCCAGAGGCGCCCGAAGATGATAAGCCAAAGGCCCCAGAAGCGGCGGCTTAGGATCATGGCCTTCGCGCCGGACCAGTCTGCATCCGGGCCGGATGACGCCATAGACACCGCCTCACGCTGGCGCTTCTCAGGCGGAATCACCGGCGGGGGCGGAGGGGGCGGCGGCGGAGGAGGAGCCGGGGGCGTGTAAGGCGGGATCACGGGCGAGGGCTCGGGAGGCGCGGGGGGCGGCGGAGGCATGGGAGGGGGCTCCTCAACAATGATCGGTGTCTCTGTAACAGGCTCGGGAACCGGAGCGGGGATCTCTTCAGGCTCAGGGACCGGCAGGGGCGCGGGCTCAATCACGATCGTTTCGGGCCACTTGATCGGCCATGGCATTTCAAATTTCGGCGCGGCGGCATCCAGGCGCGCACGCTCTAGCGTGGCCTCAAGCGTTGTCGTCTCGGACCAGTCGATATTTCCCCGATCGTCGGCCTTGAGCTTGATCAAATTAACGCTGCATGCGCTCTCCCACGGCAGGCCGGACCATATGCACGCCTCAGCCAGGCGGCGGCGGTAAAGGCCGCGAAGGGGCTTTCCCCCTGCCCGGCAGGCTCTGGGGAACTCAAGCAGAGCGCCCGCGTAATCGCGTGCTTTGAGCTTGGCGAGGAGCGTCTCAAGCAATCGCCCAAGATTGTAGACATACGAAACCAGCGCGTCGAACTGACCTTGCGTGAGCGGAACGTCGGGGATCTGGCGGCGGAGGATTTCCGCGTAACTTTCCAACTCTTCGGCAAGCCGCGCGTCTGCTTCCGCGATTGTCATCGTCTGGCCTTGGGTCACTCCTCGCGTGAACCCATAGCCGATCGTCCACACGCC
>JAGWZH010000090.1 GCA_018971945.1 Alphaproteobacteria bacterium
TCACTGGATAGATGTCCGTGTTGCGCAGTGTACGGACGAAGAGACTCCACTGCTAATTTATGACGTAGTAATACTAAGCGACCGTCGTCGCAACCGGATAGGCGCAGACATTCCCCGCCGGCAGGTCAAGCATGGCGGGATGGACAAGATCGACCGGTGCAGGCGCGAAGAAGGTGTCTATTGGCGGGGCGGGTCGCTTTGGAAGGCGGACATTGGTCGTTATACCTTCGCCATCAGCTTGGTCAGGTTGTGGGCGTTGCCTATGAAGGCCCATTTCTCGCTGACCTTGTGGACTCCGACGGCCCCGCGACAGGTCCAACCGAGACATTGATGGCGGTTCCTGGGCGCAACCCGGCAGGGCGCTGACCAGAAGCCTGCGCACCAGCGCTTGAGGGTCGACTGGTTCTCAATCCCGCCAGGCGGCCTGGGGCTTAAGGGGCAGGTCGAGCCTATTCTGTGACTTGACAGCCCCAGCCGTCATAAACGCCCCCAATTCCTGTGGCCCTTTCAAACACCAGAAGCGCCACACTGTCGATGTCGACAGGCTTGTCCTCCCGCATGATGACCACGATCCGCCGATCTTGCGCGTCCGGTTCTTCGCCGTTCTGCGCGATGGCGAAACGATTCTCTTCCGCCCAGGCGACAAAGGCCGCGGCCTGGCCCGCCTCAGAAAATACCGCCGAATGATCGATCGGCCTGGCTTTGAGGAGGTCATCGCCATTCTCCCTCAGCTGATCGGTCAATTGCCTATTGAGGATGCGCTGCATGTCGAGCGGGGTGGGAAACAGAAAGTCGAAATAGACGCTCCATTGCGGATCCTCTCGAGAGCCGAGTTCGAACCGATAGGTTTCAAACGGCACGAGCGCGCTGATCGCTTCGCGTTCAAAACGGTCAGGATCATGGACATAGAAGAAGAAGTCGCGCATCCCGCGGCCTGTCGAGCGCCCGGCGAAAATCGCCTGTCCTTCCCCGATGATGCGCGGGATGAGGGCGTCCTCCAGCGCTGTGAGATCGGCGAATTCCTCTTGCCCGGCCAGCCCGTCTGGCCGCGGCGACCGCAGATGGAGGCGCAGAAACGCCACGGTCGGAAACCCAGCGAGCGGTGCGTCCGCAGCCAACGCCAAGTCGAGAAAGATGGAGGCTGGCTGGCCTTCGACTGCGACCGGATAGAATTCCCAGTTTCCGTCCATCATGCGCGCTCCGCCGGTACCGGCGGAGCGCAAAAGCCCTCGCCTCACCGGGCGCGACGGTGGCTCATTCAGCCGCCAGCGGCAAGGGCGGCGCCACAGGAAGATGGCATGTCACCGTGGTGCCCCGGCCAGGCTCCGAGCTCATCGCCACCCAACCGCCGTGGAGCTGCACGAAGCTTCGCACCAGCGCCAGCCCGAGGCCTGCGCCGCGCCGATCCGATCCCTCGAAGCTTTCGAAGGCCCGCACCTGTTCCTCGTAAGGAATGCCGCGCCCGGTATCGGAGACCCAAAGCCGCACGACGCCCTCAAGCCGCTCGGCGCCGACGGTGATTTCATCGCCCCGCTCGGTGTAGCGCAGGGCGTTGGTCAAGAGATTGAAAAGGATCTGGCGGACGCGCTTTTCGTCCGCCGTGATTGACCCTACCGAGTCCGGACAATCGATCCTTATCGGCACTTCCGTGTCCGAAGCCTTGCTGGTGGCCATCTCGATGCTGTCTTTGATTGTGGCCTTGAGATCGACTTCAGAGGGATCAAGGCTGACAGCGCCCGCCTCCACCAGCGCCACATCGAGGATATTATCGATCAGCTTGGTGAGCCGCGTGGAGCCGTCGAGGATTGAGGAGACTTGGTCCACTTGCCTGTCGTTCAAGGGGCCGAAGAGCTTCGCCGCGAGCATTTCCGCGTTCCCGTGAATGGCCTGTAGCGGGTTGCGAAGCTGGTAGGAGACGTTCTGCACGAACTCGGTCTTGAGCCGGTCCGCCGCCTCGAAGGCCTCCGCCCGGTCCCTGAGGGCGTCTTCGACCCTGCGCGCGGCGGTATTGTCCAGGAACGCGATGAGCGTTGCGCCGTCGGGCAAAGGCCGGGTGAGGAAATTGAGCACGGTCTCGTCCGACCGCCGCATCTCCCCGCGATACTCCCGACGCGCCTCCGGAGAAGGATCTGTGATCCGCGCCCGGATCAGCCCCCATACCGAACGATCGTGAAACAGAGGCTGGCACTGCTCGACCAACTCGTCGAAGGGCGTTTCTGAGGCCAGCTGCGCGCTGTCGAGGCCCCACATGGCGGAGAACGCCGCATTGGCGAGCTTCAAGCGCCCGTCGAGGCCGAACACCGCCACCCCTTCATGAAGCCGGTCCAGCGCCGCCTTTTGCACCTGCAAGAGGGCGTTGTACTGCGTCCGCAGGGTCAGCTCATTGGTGATATCGCTGAAGATGAGCAGGAGCCCGCCATGCGGGTGTCGCTGCCGCACAATCCTCAGCGTGCGCCCGTCCGGCACCACCCAGAGCGCATCAGGCAGTTTCTGTTCTTGATAGAGCGCGAGTTCATTGGCGCGCCATTCCGCATAATTGGCGTGCGCAGGAAGTCTGCGACGTTCCTTGAGGTGATCAAGCCACTGCGCGTGCGTCGGACGCTCGGCGAGCGCGGCGGGATCAAGACCCCACATTTCTTCAAAGGCGCGGTTATGAAAAATGAGCCGCTTATCGGCGCCAAACACCGCCACGCCTTCAGCGAGGTGATTGAGGGTTTCGTCGTGGGCCTTGGCCTGTTTGGAGAGTTGTTCTTTCGCCCCTTCGCTCTCGGTGATGTCGAAAGCCATACCGGCGGCGCCTCCGGCCACGGGCGACATCTGAATGCGCAAGGTCCGCAATTCGCCTCCGAGCACGACCTTGCGCACATCGGTGCGGCTTTCCCCGCTTTCGATCACGGCGCGCGCATGCTCCACCGCGGCGTGATCGAGCGCGAGATTGCGGGCCACCGCCTGTTCCACGGTTCGGGCGTCGAGCGCTGCGAGATAGGCCGCGTTGGCCCATTCAAGCTTTCCCGCAGCCGAGGTCCGCCAGGCCAGGAACGGCGCCTGGCCGAGCATTTCCAAAAACGACGCGGGATCCCGCGCGATCAGCCTGTCCGCGCCGTCAATGCGTCCTGTGGGCCCGCTTTCGGCCACCCCGCGCAAGGACGCGTCCACGATCCACAGCACCGCCCGCGCTCCCGCAGTGCGGCCGTCGACCTCAACATAGACGCCTTGAGGGGTGGAGATCGTCAGCGAAAACGCGGCCCCGTCCCGCCGCAGTCGCGTCAGGGCTGGACCCAGGCGCGTCGCGCGATCGGTGGCGTCCCGGGCTTCAAAACCGGACAGGCCCTGAAGGATGCGCAAGGCCGGTTCGGTCGCCGTCGACTGCCCTGCAAACCGCAACAGGCTTGCAAGGGCCATGGCGCTTCCCAAGACCTGGGGGCTGCCCCATTCGCCTTCTTGCACGCTCGACGAGGTCTCGTCCCAGATAAGCACGACGCCTGGATGGGCGCCGAACACTGCGTCCGCGCGGGCGAGCGTGTCCTCAAGCCCCCGCGCCCGGTCTTTCCATTTGGCCAGCGCCCCGCGTGCGCCGTCCGTGACCCGCATGGCCCATAAAAGCGCGGCGATCCCGGTCGCCGCCGCTCCAGCCGCCACAAAGAACGAGGCGAATTGCGCGTCCACGGTCTCAGCCCTCTCCGAATCGCCCACTCAAAACGAGGGCCAGCATTTCAGAATTGCGCCACAGCGCCAACGCTGCAGCCCTCTGCGCCTGTTAAAAACCCGTAAAGCTCTATGGAAAGGTCAAGTGGATTGACGATTGGTTAACCGCCGCACGGCCTCAGCAGCGATTCGACCGCTGAGGGTGGCGGGTTTGGCCTTGACCCGATGGCCGGCGTCTGGACGGCGGCTGGCCCCGCGGATGCGGAACACGAAAGGCACCCGATAGCTTGGCCCGAACCGAGGCCCCCGTTCGGTCGCCGGCTTGAACCGGGCTGCCCGGATCGCGGTCACCGCGGCGTCGTAAAACACCGGCGCCGGCCAGACATCGACGCAATGGATGTTCTTGGCGAGGCCGTCGGGACCCACCTGGAACTCCACCACAGCGACGCCTTCCACTTTGAGCTGTTGCGCCGCAGGAGGATAATTGAGCTGGAATTGCCCATCCACGTCCCAGGGAATCTGTTCCTGCGGTCCTGGGGTCCAGACCACGCAGCACGGGCCGTGGGGCAGCCCCAAGGCCTGTCTTTGCTGGTCAAGCCGTTTCTCTTCCCGCTGCCTCAGGAAGCGAACGGCGAAATGGACCGCAAGCACCATCGCCAGCACCACCACGCCCGAGAGGCTGAGCGCTGCGCCGGGGCTCCATCCCGCCGCCCGCAAGCCGGTGACGACAGCGCCCTGCAGCACCACGACGCCGATGAACAGCAGGATGAAGAACGTGGTCCGCAGAATAAGGGGCCAAAGCTTCTGGGCCGCCCATACGAACATGGCGCCAGGGAGGGTGCTCGGCAGCGTCAATAGCGATAATGGTCCGGCTTGAAGGGGCCTTCGGGCTGCACGCCGATATAGTCGGCCTGCGCCTTGCTCAACTGGGTCAATTTCACGCCCAGCTTCTCAAGGTGCAGCATAGCGACTTTTTCGTCGAGCTTCTTGGGCAGGGTGTAGACGCGATTCTCGTAGGAAGCGCCATTGCTCCAGAGCTCGATCTGCGCGAGCGTCTGGTTGGCGAACGAAGAGCTCATCACAAAGCTTGGATGGCCCATCGCGTTGCCGAGATTCACAAGCCGCCCCTCCGACAACAAGATGATCCGGTTGCCCGCGGGAAACTCGATCTCGTCCACCTGCGGCTTGATGTTGGTCCATTTGAAGTTTTTCAGGCCCGCCACTTGGATCTCGTTGTCGAAATGGCCGATATTGCAGACGATCGCCCGGTCTTTCATGGCGCGCATATGATCGACCGTGATGATGTCTTTGTTGCCGGTCGCGGTGACATAGATGTCGGCCCGTGGCAGGGCGTCTTCGATGGTGGCGACCTCATAGCCTTCCATCGCCGCCTGGAGCGCGCAGATGGGATCGACTTCGGCCACGATCACGCGGCACCCCGCCTGCCGCAGCGACGCCGCCGACCCTTTGCCAACATCCCCATAGCCCGCCACGAACGCGACTTTGCCGGCCATCATGACGTCGGTGCCGCGGCGCAGCGCGTCCACCAGGGATTCGCGGCAGCCATAAAGATTGTCGAACTTTGACTTGGTCACGCTGTCATTGACATTGATCGCCGGGAACAGGAGCTTGCCGTCTTCGGCGAGCTTATAGAGCCGGTGCACCCCTGTGGTGGTTTCTTCCGACACCCCTTTGATGTTGTCCGCTGCCATCTTGAACCAGCCTTGCGGCTTCTCCCGCAAGAGGCGTTTGATCAGCGCGTAGAAAATCTCTTCTTCCTCCGACAGGGGCTTCTCAAGGAACGCGGTATCGCCTTGCTCAGCCCGCAGCCCGAGATGGATCAGCATGGTGGCGTCCCCGCCGTCGTCGAGGATCATATTCGGCGTTCCGCCGCCATGCCAGTCGAACAGCTTGGCGGTGAAGTCCCAGTATTCCTCTAGGGTTTCGCCCTTATAGGCGAAGACTGGGACGCCGCTCGCCGCGATCGCCGCCGCAGCATGGTCCTGGGTCGAGAAAATATTGCAAGAGACCCAGCGGACATCGGCCCCGAGCGCAGTCAAGGTCTCGATCAGCACTGCGGTTTGGATGGTCATGTGCAGCGAGCCTGCGATCCGGGCGCCTTTCAGCGGCTGCTTTGGCCCGTATTCCTCCCGGATCGCCATCAGGCCGGGCATCTCGGTTTCGGCGAGTTCGATCTCTTTGCGCCCGAACGCGGCGAGCGACAGGTCTTTCACGAAAAAATCGGCGACTTCCATCGGTGGCTCCTGCAGGCGAAGGCTGAATTGCGCCGTTCTCTAGCAAGCCCGCCAGCCTCCGGCAATCAAAGATATAAGGATATCTTTATATGGGGCGCACAAGCGTCTCTCTTGGCCCTTGGGGGCGCCTTAGCGGCTTTTGAGCCGCAGCTTCAGGACCAGGACCGCGCCGGCCAGCATCATGCAGACGCCGTTCCAAAGCATGATCGACGGCGATTCTTTGATCACCCCGTAGACAAACCACAAGACCGCCCCGCCGCAGACCATGGCGTAGGTGACGCCTGAGACATCCGCAGCGCTTCTGTCGCGCAGGATCTTCAAGGCTTGCGGAGCGAACGCGAGCGACCCGATCGCCCCCGCCACGAGGCCGATCGCTTCGGCCATGTCGATCAGCACGCGTGTCTCCCAAACAGCCCCGACTTCTCTAATTCTCTTCGCCGAAGCGGTCCCTTACAAGCGCGCACAAGGCGTTGAGCGCCGCCTCAGCCTGGTCTCCTTCTGTTGAGATCTCGATGACCGAGCCAAAGCCGGCCCCGAGCATCATCAGATCCATCAGCGAGTGTCCAAGAGCGCTTTCCCCATCTTTGCTGACGATGATTCTCACCTCTGGAAAGGCGACCGCGATCTCGGCGAATTTTCGCGAAGCCCTTGCGTGCAAGCCCTTTTGGTTGACGATCTCCGCCGACCGGGTGAACCGCCCGTCGCTCATTGCGAGGCGAAGCCCGTTCCTTGTCCGCTGAGCTCAGCGCTGGCGACCCGGATATAATAGCGTCCTGCTTCCTGGGCCATGCGCGCCGCGTCCGGCAATGAGGTTCGATCGCGTTCCACCCCCAACTTGATGAGCATGGGCAGATTGACCCCGGCGATGACTTCCACTTTCCGGTCATTGAGCACCGAGATGGCGAGATTGGAGGGCGTGCCACCGAACATATCGGTGAGGATGATGACCCCCGAGCCGTCGTCTACAGCTTCGACGGCGGCGAGAATATCCTCCCGGCGCGCCTCCATGTCGTCCTCTGGACCGATCGCCACAGCCCCCATTTGCCGCTGCGGCCCGAGCACGTGCTCGCACGCAGCGACAAATTCATTTGCGAGGCGCCCATGCGTCACGACGACGACGCCGATCATGCCCTTCTCCGTTGCCCCGACCGCCAAGGCGGACTGAACCGCCTGAACCGACATATATCCGCCGACATCTAAGCCGGCTCTTCCAAGAAGTGTAGCTTTTCGCGTCTGCGAGACAAAGGCGGCGGCGCAGTCGTCATCGCGCGGCGGGCAGCTCCACCACAAATCGCGCCCCCCGGATAGGCCCCTCTGGCCGATCCTTGATGTTTTCCGCCCAGATGGCCCCCTCGTGCGCTTGCACGATCTGGCGGGCGATCGACAGGCCGAGGCCGGAATTGGCGCCGAAAGCGGAGCCTTTGGGGCGATCAGTGTAGAAGCGCTGAAACACTTTTTCGAGAGCGCTCTCCGGAATGCCCGGTCCCTCGTCCTCCACCGTCGCCCGGATCATGGGTTTCTGATCCTTGGCTGAGATGACCCCCATCCTGAGCCGCACTGTCGCGCCAGCGGGGGAGAATGAGCGGGCGTTGTCGATCAGGTTCAAAAAGACCTGCGCCAGGGGTCCGGGCTGTCCCAGGACCTCCGCCGCGTTCGCCTCCGATAAAAAGGCCACCCGCGCGCGACCGTCAGACAAAGCCTCATAGCTTTGGGAGAGGTCGGTCAGCATCTGCGCGATGTTCACCCGCGCGAGCGCTCCGCGGGCGGTTTCCGCTTCCAATCGGCTGGCCCTGGTCATGTCGGTGATCAGCCGGTCAAGCCGCCCGACATCGTTGGCGATGATTCCCAAGAGCTGCTCGCGCTTGACCGGATCCGCCGCCGAGCGCGCGGTCTCCACCGCGGAGCGGATGGAGGTCAGGGGGTTTTTGATCTCATGCGATACGTCTGCGGCGAACCGTTCATTGGCGTCGATCCGCTCTGCAAGCGCCCCGGTCATGGCCTCGAGCGCCTGGGCCAGATCGCCGATCTCGTCCTGCCGCTTGCGCAGGTTCGGCACATCGAGCTTCGCAGCCCCTGAAAGCCGCACCGCGTCAGCTGCCAGCGCCAAGCTCCGCAGGGGCCGCGCAAGGCTCCACGCCACCCAAAAAGCGGAAGCCAAGATCACGATCGCGGCGCTGAGGATGAAGGGCAGAAGCGCCAGCCGCTCCGCCGCCATGATCCTTTCCACGTCCCCCGATTCAAGCGTGATCGCCCCAACAATATAACCGACCCTTTGCAACGGCAGGGTGACGCTGATCACGCGCTCGCCCGTTTCCGTCAGCCGCTGCCCTGACGCGGTCTGGCCTGCAAGCGCCGCCTGTCGCTCCGCGTCCAGCGTGGTCGTCTCCGGCCACGGGGTGAAGCGGAAAGTCTGCGCCGCCTGGGCGAGGCGGTTGGAAAAATTCAAGCCCGGCTCTTCCCAGAGCGGCGTTTCCCCAAGATCGCCGTGCAGCGCGGCGGTGTCGGCGACTTCCCGGCCGCTCAAATCGGCCACGCGGATGCGCGGCCCTTGATAGGGCGCCCCGGTCAGCGGGGTTGTATGGGGGATGAGATTCAAAAGCAGATTGCCTGCCGCGTTTGGATCGATGAAGGGAGCCGCGCCTGGTAATCCCGGCTCCACCACCGCGTCTTCGATCAAGAGATTGGCGACGACCGCGCCCTGCACTTGCAGCGCCGTCCGTTGAGCGTTGGTGAGCGTCGCCCGCGTCTCCGACAGCACCAGGGCGCCGACGGCCAGGATCACGAGGCCCACGAAGTTCCAAAGGAAAATCAGCCGGGCCGTCCGCGACCGCAGAAACCCGCGGAGCAGAAGATCAGCTTTCGTTGTAGCGGTAGCCGACGCCATACAAGGTCTCGATGGCGTCGAAAGCGTCGTCCGCCTCGCGGAACTTCTTTCTCAGCCGTTTGATGTGACTGTCGATCGTCCGATCGTCGACATAAACCTGATCGTCATAGGCCGCATCCATGAGCTGGTCGCGGCTTTTCACGTAGCCCGGCCGCTGCGCCAAGGCCTGCAGGATCAGGAACTCCGTCACCGTCAGCCGCACCGGTTCGCCCTTCCAGGAGCAGGCGTGCCGGTTGGGATCGAGGGTCAGATTGCCCCGGACGATGGATTTCTTGTCCCCTGCTTCCCCTCCAGAGCCCGGCGCGCCGCCTTTGGCGCGGCGGAGCAGGGCTTTCACGCGTTCGCCCAGAAGCCGCTGGGAGAAGGGTTTGGTGATATAATCGTCCGCGCCGACCGTGAAGCCGACCACTTCGTCGGTCTCATCATCTTTAGAAGTGAGGAAGATCACAGGCAGCGAGGAGGTCTGGCGCAACCGCCGCAGCACTTCCACCCCGTCCATTCGCGGCATCTTGATGTCGAGAATGGCGATGTCCGGTGGGCTTTCGCCCAAGGCGGCGAGAGCGGTCTGACCGTCTGTATAGGTCCTGACCGCATAGCCCTCCTGCTCGAAAAAGACTTTCAAGCTGGCCAGGATGTTTTCGTCGTCGTCGACAAGAGCGATGGTGGGCATGGGGCCTGCGCAGCGTTCGATGGGGCCGGATGTTACCAAATAGGGGCGGCCTGGGAAGGATGCAAACGCTGCGGCGCATCAGCTCTGAGATAGGGTCGAGCGCCTTGGTCGGGCTGAGGCGGGCGCCCCCGCGACCAGGCTCCTCCAGGATGGCGAGGCCTTGACGCAGGGGCGCCCCTTGAACGGGCGCACGCCGCCGAGGCCGCGTGACGCGCTGTGGGGCGAGGCCTTTCAGGGATCGCCCGCCTCGGTCTCCTCGAGTTCGTCCATCATCGTCCTGCGGATCTGATTTTCCTGCTGGCTTGCGCTTCTCGCCGCACGGGTCGCCCCGTAAAGGCCTTGCAGATAAGCCCAGTCCCATTCGGTCAATTGATTGGGGCCGCCATTGAAAAGATTGAGGATGGTGGAAAATCCCGCCGTGTCGGCTTCGGCGTCGATCTGCGCCATTGACACCATCGCAAGATAATCCCCAAGCGCGCCGACCCGGAGATTGCTGGCGAGGCGTGAGTCCACGACGATGATGATGCGGGACAAATCCTGCCGCGTCTGGCGACGGACCCGGCTCGAGGACAGATCCCGCACCGCGCCGTCAGACAAGATATCAAGGCCCAATCGCGACCGCGTGGAGGCGATGGACCACCAGCGGACAGGCGCAGGGGACTCCACAAACGCCGTCAATTCTCTTCGCCCGAGCATGGACGTGTTGCTCTCGTTCATAACCCGCTCGATGCGGGTGCGGAGTTCGGCGGCGAGGACCGGAGGGTCATCGGTGAAGAAGATGAAGATATTGGCTCTGCAGCCGGGCTCTCCGACATTAAGGTCCAAGGCGAAGGCGCGGAGCGCGATCCGATCGATCAGACGCTGCGCCGTTTGCACGTCCCTGAGGCCAAAGACGCCGGGGCACACGCTGCGGTCCCAGCGCGCCAGCTGATCCTCCGCTGGAGGCGCGCCCGACAATTCGCCGACGAAACCGCGGACAATATCCTCCAGAGGCTGTCCTGTGACCACGATCTCTTCGTCGTCCTGCGCCCAGACTGGGGCGGGCGATAAAAGCGTGGCGAAGAGGGCGAGCCCGACGATCAAACCCCGCAAGGCCATTGAGCCGCCTCCTTTGTTGCGTTGCCTGCCCTTGCTCATGCCACATCCCGCTGCGAAGAGACAATCCATCCTGGCGCGGCGGCGCGCGCCGAGAGCGTCTGCGACATGGGCGACAGGGCTGAGCGGGCCTCGCGGGAGACTCCCAGAGATGGACCTCCCGGCGGCTCAAGCGCCCCTCTCGTCCGCCTGACCCGGCCAATCCGCCCCTGCCTGGCGCCAGATTCCCGGCGCCAGGTTCCCGGCGCCAGAGTCCCGGGGCCAGATTCCCGGGGCCACCCCCCTGCGCCGGGCGCCACGCCAGGCTCCAAGCCCCCTCACACCCCCAAGCCTCATAAACCGAGGCCGCAAGCCTCCTCTGAGGGTCCCATGCCGCCTGAGGCTTGACGCTTCTTGTCCAGATGCGCCCCCGCTCCCCAGCGCTCCCGCTCCGCACCGCTTCCTCTAATGCGCTTGACCCCATGTACGGGCCGCCTTCGCCGCAACAATGAGAGGAATAGACAAGGCTGCCGCTGGCGCCGCGGCCCCTTCCATCACCTGTTTCACCAGCGCGCAGGCCGCCCCGGCTTCCGCCTCCGGGGCCTCAAACACCAATTCGTCGTGCACCTGCAAAAGCATCCGGGTTTTGAGCCCCGCCGCGGCCAGCGCCTGCGGGACCCGCGCCATGGCCCGCCTGATAATGTCCGCCGCGGCCCCTTGCAGCGGCGCATTGATCGCCTGGCGTTCGGCGAAGGCCCGTTCGTTTGGCGTCTTGGATTTGATCCCTGCAATCCAACATCGGCGGCCAAAAATCGTTCGGACATAGCCGTGAGCCCGCGCGAAGGCTTTGGTGTTCTCCATATAGTCGCGGATGCCTGGAAACCTTTCAAAATACTGTTTGATGTAGGCGCCGGCTTCTTTTTGGTCGATGCCGAGATTGGCCGCGAGCCCGAAAGCAGAGATCCCGTAGATAATGCCGAAATTGATCGCCTTGGCCTGCCGACGGATGGCGGGGTCCATCCCTTTGACCGGGACGCCGAACATCTCGGACGCCGTCATCGCGTGGATGTCGAGACCATCGATGAAAGCCTTTTTCAACTGCGGCACGTCTCCCACATGCGCCAACAGCCTGAGCTCGATTTGAGAATAGTCCGCGCTGATCAGAAGATGGCCTGGCTCGGCGACGAACGCCTCTCGGATCCGCCGTCCCTCCTCGGTCCTGATAGGAATGTTCTGCAGATTGGGGTCTGACGAGGACAATCGCCCCGTGGTCGTTGAAGCAAGCGAGAAAGAGGTGTGCACCCGCCCTGTCTCGGGGTTGATCGCCTCCTTGAGCGCCTCAGTATAGGTCGAGCGCAGCTTCTGCAGCTGCCGCCAGTCGAGGATGGTTTTCGGCAGAGCGTGCCCCTGGCTTGCGAGCCCCTCGAGCACGGAGGCGTCGGTTCCCCAGGCGCCGGTTTTTGTCTTCACTCCGCCCGGCAGGCCCATCTCGTCAAACAGAATGTCTCCCAATTGTTTCGGCGAACCGATATTGAAATCCCGCCCAGCGAGCGCGCGGGCCTCTTCTTCCATCGCGGCCATGCGTTGGGCGAACTCTCCGCTCATCCGAGACAGTTCCTCCCGATCGACTTTGATCCCCGCCCGCTCCATCGCTGCAAGGACCGAGGGCATCGGCCGCTCCAGCGTCTCATAGGCGGTGAGACATCCTTCTTGGGCGAGCCGCGGCTTCAGCGCCGCCCACAAGCGGAAAGTGATGTCCGCGTCTTCCGCCGCATAAATCGCCGCTTTGTCGATCGGCGCGCGGTCAAAGCTGATCTGGCCCTTGCCTTTTCCGCACACCGATTCAAACGAGATCGGCGTGTGCCCCAGGCGCCGCTCGGACAGCTCATCCATGCCGTGCCCGTGCAGGCCTGCGGCCAGGGCGTATGAGATCAGCATCGTGTCGTCGATCGGCGAGACATTGATCCCGTGGCGGGCGAGAATGGAGAGATCGAACTTCGCGTTCTGCGCCACTTTCAAGACCGCTTGATCTTCCAAAAGCGGCTTCAGAAGCCTCAAGGCGTCTCCCAGGGGAATTTGGTTCGGGGCGGGCTTGTCGGCGGCGAACAGATCGTCCGCGCTGTCGGGATGAACATGGCCGAGCGGCGCATAGACCGCCCGGCCGCCGGAGAGCCCGAGCGACACCCCGACAAGCTTGGCCCGCGTCACATCGAGGCTTGAGGTCTCTGTGTCGAACGCCACCACTCCTTCCGCGGCCGCCAGCCGCACGAACGCGTCGAGGTCTTGAACGCTGGTCAGCGTTTTATAGGCGCTTCGGTCGATCGGCGCGGTCTCCGCCGCCGGCGAGGCTTCAAGGGAAGCGACGATGGGCTTGCCCTCTTTGACCATGTCTTCCCGCACCCTTCGGGTCAGGGTTCGGAACTCCATCATCTCCAGAAAAGCGAGCAGGGCGTTATGATCGAAATCTCTGACCCCGAAAGCCTCCGCGGGCTCCTCCACTGGCACGTCGTCGCGCAGGGTGACCAGTTGTTTCGAGATCCGGATCAAGTCCGCGCACTGCTCCAGGGCTTCCCGGCGCTTGGGTTGGGTGATCTCCGCGGTTCGCGCCAGCACCGCCTCCAA
>JAGWZH010000091.1 GCA_018971945.1 Alphaproteobacteria bacterium
GAACAGGACCGATATCCGGCGTTTTTTTTGCCCTTTTGCTTCATCGTGTTGTTCTGCGTCTCCACTACCCAGGCTCCCGCTTCGCCGATCATTTGCAGCTTTAGCTGTCTCTGCAATAGAACTTCCGCACCGGGCTAAACTCGACCGCTTTGGGTGGCGCTTATCTCCTCACCTGAATGTCCAGTTTCGGCAGCGGCCGGCGGTCTCCCCTAAACACACACAACGGGCGAAACCTCTCCGATCCCGGTCGCAGAAATCTCTCCGCTTGAGCTTCAGCTAAGCCCTTCGCCAATATTTTGGAAACGCGCTTAGGGTGTGGGCGGCTGACCACTTGGTTGGCCTCGCAGCTCTGTTGAGCACCCCAGAAGCTCCGCGCCGCAGGTCCAGCCACTTTCGGCGTACCGCACCCCCGTCACACTCGCCACCACGGGCCGTTTCGGCTCGCTGGAACCCGACTCACGCGGTGGTGGACGGGTGGTGGATTCTGTTTCTGGCGGACTTGAGAGTTTCCAAAAAACCCCTTTAAAATCTGGTGGGTGATGCAGGATTCGAACCTGCGACCCGCTGATTAAGAGTCAGCTGCTCTACCAACTGAGCTAATCACCCGCCGACGACGGGAGCTTGCTCACATCCATCGCAGGATTGCAGCTTCTACCGAATGCCGTTTACCTTGCCAAGCGGATTGACTGAGACCCTCAAGAACCCAGCAAGAGCGCGCTCTTGCGACGCGGCCCCTTGCGCGGCAGGTTTTCAGCGGTTGCGGGAGCTTTTCAAATGCAGGATTTCGCCATCGCCTTGGCCGTGTTCATCGCCTTGCATGTCGGGCTTTCGGCCACGGGGCTGAGACAGCGTGCCGTGCATCGGATCGGCGAGCGCGTCTATCGCGCCGTGTTCGCGCTGGCGTCAGTGGCGACTTTGGTTTGGGTGGTCGTGACCTACGGCCCCGCGCGGATGAGCCTCGAAAACACGCCCCTCTACGCCCCGCCAAGCTGGGCCTTCCACGCCACCCATGGCCTGATGTTGCTTGCGTTCTTGTTGATTGTTCCAGGCCTTCTTACCCCTGGACCCACGACTGCGGGCTTTGAGGGAGCGCTCGCCAAACCTGAGCCCGCCCGAGGCGTGCTCAGGATCACGCGGCACCCTTTCCTGTGGGGCGTGGCGATCTGGGGAGCGGCTCATCTGGTCAGCAACGGGGACAGGGCCTCCGTCATGCTTTTCGGCGGTCTAGGGCTGATGGTGCTTTTGGGAACGCGCTCGATAGACAGGAAGTCCCGCAATCGCGATCCAGAGGCGTGGGCTGGGTTTGCCGCCGCCACCTCCAACATTCCCTTCGCCGCGATCTTGCAGGGGCGCAACAGATTGGCGCTGGGGGAGCTGTGGCTCCGTTTGGGAGCTGCGCTTCTGGCGTTCGTCGCGATCGGTTATTTCCACCGCTTGATCGCCGGCGTCCCGGCCTTCTCGATCGGCTATTGACGGCATTTTAAACCCGCCACTGTAGCATTGGACTGTGAGGAGGAGTCGTTCTGTCCATGCAGGCCGTAATGATCTTGGATCAGCCCCATCTTGACGCCATGACGGGCGGCGACGTCGCGCTTCAAGAGGAACTGATCGGCTTGTTCGACACCCAGGCGGCCCTCTGGCGGCGATTATTCACCGTCCATGCGCCTTTGCACACCTGGCGCGACGCGGCCCATTCCTGCAAAGGCAGCGCCAAGGGTTTGGGCCTCTGGCGTCTGGCCGCTGCCGCCGCCGCCGCTGAGGATCTCGGCCGTGAGGGCCTCAAAGAGGGGCCCGATGTGGAGACGGCCCTCGCTCATCTCCGCGCCGAACTCGCCCTGGCGGTTGACACGCTTCAGGCGATGCGTCCGCGCCTGTCGGCGGCTAACGACGCCTGATTTTTGGAACCAGCGGCTTATCCTACCGAAAAACCCGGTCTCGCTCTGGGATCGTCCCAAAGGGGGAGATCGGCGTTTTTCGGCATGGACAACTCCTATCCGCCTCGTGCATTGCATGGGCCATGACCCGCTATGCTCTGCAATTTGGCCAGACGCGTCCTGGTCTTGTCTATCAGGAGCGCGCCACCGCCTACGGCATTTGCGCTTCGCCTGAGGGCGCCCTGGCCCTGGCGGAGATTACGAGAAGGCAAGAGCCGGTCGTCTATGACCTGCCCGGCGGCGGCATCGAAGCCACAGAAAACGAGATCGCCGCGCTTGTGCGGGAGTTTCAAGAAGAGATCGGCCTCCCTGTGCGCCCTGAGCGGCTCCTCTGTCGGGCGGGGCAATATTGGGTCAACCAAGGGGCGCCGCGGAACAGCCTCGCCAGCTTCTACATCGTGACCCTCCGCGGCGACGCGCAACCGCCTCTCGAGCCTGACCATCGACTTGTTTGGATGTCTCCTTTGGAGGCCATCGAACGGCTTCGCCACGAAGCCCACGCCTGGGCGGTCGCGTCTTGGCTTCGCGCCTCTCTCTAGCGACCGCCTTCTGAAGGCTAAGGCGGCGGCCCAGGGATCAACGGCCCGCCCATGCCGCCGCTCTCAGGCCTGCGCTCTGCGGGCGGTCTCAGATGCGATGGCTTCGGCCGATCGTCGCTCGACGCCGCCGCGATTTGCGGCGGCGATGTCTGCGCCGCGAGCCAGAGAAACGGCGCCGCGACCGCCGCCGCCATTGCAGCCAGCGCGAGGGGACCCGCTAAGGCCAGCACGGCGCTTTGCTGAGGCCGGCCCGACGCGGCGCGCATGAGCCGCGCCCGGATGCGTGCGATCGCGACTGCCGAAGGCCGGGGACCAAGCATCAAAGGCGACGCCTCGCGATCAGCGCCCGGGGCGAGCCCCTGCAGGCGCGCTTCCACCAGCCGGCCGCGGCGGCGGGCGTCATCCGCCGCCCGTTTCACAAAAAGCGAAGTCGCCGCGCTGGGCGACCATAAGACCAGGACCACATCGGGCGGCGGAGCGGCTGGCTGGTTTTCGGACGCGCCCGCGCAGATCAACTCCGCCAGTCGGTTGGGGCTGGACAAACGATGGGCCAGATATGTCGCTGTCTCCACGTCGCGCCATGCTGCGGCGATACCGATACGGAGCGGGGCGGATTTCAAGGCGCAGTCCCGCGCAGCAGACGCACCATCACGCCCTGGCCGGGGAAGAGACCGAGGGTCATGACCCCGACAAAGCCTGCCTGTCGCATCATGTCCATCATCATGGCCGCGTCGTCGTCGGGAGCAGGGGGCGCGCCCAGTAAGCGCGCCAGGAGCGGCGGGGCAGGGCCTACAGCTTCCATCAGATGCAGCGTCCCTCGGGGAGCAAGCGCGGCGCGGAGGGCCGCCAAGATGTGTCGGCGGTCGGTGGGGGCGTCCTCCGCGGACAGGGCGCAGATGATCTTTGTGGGACGGAGCTCATTGACATAGCTGGCCACGTCCCTCGCATGCCCATCGATCAGGTGGAGGGTGCGACCGGATTGCGCCGCCTTCGCTCGGGTCCGGGCCAGGGCCTCGGGCCGGTGATCGAGCCCCATGACGATGGCCTTCGGCGCGGCCTCCGCCAACGCCAAGGTCAAGGCGCCATGGCCGCAGCGCACGTCCAAAATGACGTCGCAATCCTGCGGGTTGACGTCGGCCGCCAAAGCCCGTCGCCATCGAGCGTCGCCTTCGGCGACAGCGCCCAGGGCGTTCGCCCATCGGACGGCGCCGTCGATGAAAGGCTGTGAGACAGGAGCGTTAGCCATAACGAGACCCTGGTTGACTTTAGGGAAGGCGACTACTAGAACATTTCAAGAACAAAAGGGGCGAATGAAAGCTGTGACGCAAATGACGCGGTCATGCCAACGTCAAGAGACTTTGGAACGCCTTCGCCGCCAGGTGCGGGCGTTGGAAAGCCCAGCCAGGCCTTGGGGCGGTGTGCGCACAGGGCCGGCTTTGCCGGACGGTTTGGCGCGGGGTTGTGTCTACGAGGCCGCCCCGACCGCCTATTTTGACGGTCCAGCGGCAGCGGGATTGGCCTTGGGTCTCGCAGCCCTGGCCATGGCCCAAGCGTCGGGAGGCGCATTTGTCCTTTTGGGCCCTGGAGGCGAAGAGTTCGGAATGCCCTATGCGCCTGGGCTTCAAAGGCTTGGCGTGGATCCTGGCCGGCTTTTATTCGCACGTGCGCGCACCGCCGCGGAGGCCTTCGCCGCCCTTGAGGAAGCCGCCCATACTCCGGGCTTGAGCGCGGTTATGGGCTGTGCGCCGAAGCGGGTGGAGGGGGCGGCGGGCCGTCGGCTTCAGCGGGCCGCGGAGGCGACTGGCGTTTTTGTTTCTTTGTGGCGGCCTTACGGCGCCCCCGCCTTGGGCGGCGTCCGGGGGCGCTGGCTTGTCGCCGCCGCGCCAAGCGCGCCGTCATTGACCCAAGCGGCGGGCTTTGGCGGCCGTGCGGCGCCGCCCGGGCCCTTTCGGCTGAAGGTCCAGGCGCAAAAAGGGCGGGGCCTTGGGGAAGATCAGATCTGGGAGTGGCGCGATGCGGCGCATGGCTTTCATCGGACTGCCGCTGTGGACAGCGCAGCGGCCGGGCAGCTTGGCGCTCAGCATCAAGGACTGCGTCGAGGCCAAGAACGCCGGATCGCCGCAGCGGGGCGCGGCTGAGCGCCCGTTTGCTTTTATCGCCCAGCAGGCCAGCGCCGAACGGGTGGCGGCGCTGAGCGCCGCGGGCTTCGCCGCTGGTCTTCGCCTTGGCCAGACCTTGGCCGAAGCCCGCGCTGTCGCTCCCGATCTTCTGTGTGCGCCTTATGATCCGAAAGCAGACGAGGCGGCTCTGCGCCGACTTGCGTTGGGAGCGTCGCGCTACAGCCCGGCGGTGACGGCGGTGACTGCAGATCCCGCCCGGGGCGTGGACAGCCCCGGGCTTTATTTAGACATTGCGGGGGCGACCCATCTTTTCGGCGGCGAGCGGGCCTGGCTGCAGGAAGTGCTGCAGAGACTGCGGGCTCTGGGTCTTGAGGCTTCCGGCGCAGTCGCCGACACCCCTGGCCAAGCCTATGGCTTGAGCGTCTTCGCCTCAGCTGCGCGACGGGGATTGGTTGCGCCGGTGGGGCAGGGGGCTGCGTTGATGCACATGCTTCCTGTGGCGGCCCTCCGGCTCGCCCCTGCCTTGCAGAGCGGCTTGCGGGCTTTGGGGCTGAAGACTGTCGGAGCGACGCTCGCCGCATCCCGAGCCGGCTTGGCCAGACGATTTGGACGGGATCTGGCGGTCCAGCTGGACGCGATGACCGGGGTGGGGGCCGAAGCGCTTCACCCCGTTCGGCCTGCTCCTCTGGCCCAGGCGCGGCGCGCCCTTGCCCAGCCTTTGACGACGCTCCAAGGTTTGCAGGAAGCCACAGGCCGGCTCAGTCTTGATCTGGCGGGCGGGCTTTTTCGTTTGGGTCTTGGCGCCCGCCGGCTGGCGTTGACGCTCTACCGGGTGGACGAGAAGGCGTTGACGCTGACCTGCGCCGCCTCCGCTCCCACCCAAGACGCCGCCCGCCTGACCCGTCTTTTGACAGAGCGCCTCGCCCGGGCGGGAGAAGGTCTTGATCTCGGCTTTGGCGTTGACGCCTTGTGCTTGACCGCGGTCAAGCCCCAGCCTTTGAACGACCGTCAAATTGGCGGGCTCACTGGGGAAAGCGACGGCGACGTGGAGGATAGTCTGCGGCTTTTGCAGGAGCGTCTGTCTGCCCGGCTTGGACCTGAAGCGACGGTCAGGATCGGCCCTCGGGCGAGCCATTGGCCTGAGCGCGCCCAGCGCATTCTGCCGGGCGACGTCTTGGTCTCCGAGCCCTGGTCCGCCTCTCCTGAGCGTCCCTTCTTTCTATTGAAGCGGCCTGAAGCGATCGAAGCCATGGCCTCGCTGCCGGATGGGGCGCCGGCGCAATTGCGCTGGCGACGGGTGCTGCACAGGGTGACACGGGCGGCGGGTCCAGAGAGGATAGGCGCAGAGTGGTGGCGCGCCGATGGCCCGACCCGGGACTACTACCGCGTGGAAACAGCTGACGGACGGAGGCTCTGGGTGTTCCGAGAGGGGCTTTATGCCGACGAGGCCGAAGCGCCGTCTTGGTTCGTGCATGGATTATGGCCATGAGTTTCGCAGAGTTGGCCGCCGCCACGAATTTCTCATTTCTGCGGGGCGCATCGCATCCGGATGAAATGGTGCTGACGGCGAAGGCGTTGGGGTTGTCCGCGATCGGTATCGCTGATCGCAACACTTTATCGGGCATAGTGCGCGCGCACAAGGCCGCCAAGCAAGCAGATATTCGGCTTCTGGTCGGGGCCCGGTTGGCGACGCGCTGCGGTTTCGAAGCGATCGCTTATCCCAGCGATCGTTCAGCCTATGGCCGATTATGTCGGCTTCTAACCCTTGGCGCCCGCCGGGCTCCAAAGGGACAATGCTGGTTGGATCTTGAAGATCTAGCCGCCTACGCTGAAGGGATGGTATGGATAGCGTTTCCTGGCATTGGTCTTGGTCGTCTTTTGGATCTCGGCGTCCGACAAGGGAACCTTTTTTTAGCCCTTCGTCGGACCTTCGCCGCCGACGATCTCCAACAGCGGCAGACGACAAAGGAGCTGGCGGAGAAGGTCCAGGTACGGATGGTAGCCGTAGGAGACCCGCTTTATCATACGGCCCAGCGCCGTCCTTTGGCGGATATTCTCGCTTGCATCCGCGAGCACGTCACGATCGACGCCGCAGGCGGTCTGTTGGAGGCTCATGCCGAGCGGCGTTTGAAGGCGCCTGGGGAAATGGTCCGCTTGTTCGCGGGCTTCGAGGACGCCATTGCCGCGCAGAGCGAGATTATCGAGCGTGTGCGCTTCAGCCTTGACGAACTCGCTTACGAATATCCCGATGAGATCAGCGCTCCTGGAGAAACGCCGATAAAGACCCTGCGGCGTTTGACTGAAGCAGGTGCGAAAGAGCGTTATCCGGAAGGGCTGCCTGCCTCGGTACGGGCTGCGCTCGATCATGAATATGCGCTGATCGAAGAACTCGACTACGCCAAATATTTCCTCACTGTGCATGACATAGTGGTGTTTGCGAGATCGCAATCTATCCTGGCCCAAGGGAGGGGATCTGCAGCCAACTCGGCAGTGTGCTACTGCCTTGGCGTCACCGCCGTGGACCCGACGAAGATAGATCTGCTGTTTGAGCGCTTCGTGAGCCCTGAGCGCAAAGAGCCTCCAGACATCGATGTGGATTTCGAACACGAACGCCGCGAGGAGGTGATCCAATACATCTACAAGAAATATGGCCGTCGCCGGGCGGGGATCGCCGCCACTGTGATCACCTATCGCGGCCGCAGCGCCATCCGCGAGGTTGGCAAGGCTATGGGACTGTCCACAGACGTGATCGAGGCTCTGTCGCGAACCCTGTGGGGTTGGTCTGAAGGCGGACCGAAAGACGAGCACGTTAAAGGCGAGCTCGGCCTTGATCCGCAGGCGCCGCGCCTGCGTCTAACGCTTGATCTTGCGCGGGAGCTGATCGGCTTTCCTCGTCACCTTTCTCAGCATGTCGGTGGTTTTGTTATCACCCGCGGCCCTTTGGAAGAACTATGCCCTATCGGCAATGCAGCGATGCAGGACCGAACCTTCATCGAATGGGACAAGGACGATATTGATACGCTTGGCATTCTGAAGATCGATATTTTGGCCCTCGGCATGCTCACTGCCGCTTCGAAGGCCTTCCAAATGATCGAGACCCATTATGGCCGATCATTGAGCCTATCGACTGTTCCTCCCGAGGATCCGTCTGTATACGATATGATTTGCAAGGCGGATACGATCGGAGTGTTTCAGATCGAGAGTCGTGCGCAGATGAGCATGCTGCCGAGGCTGAAGCCGCAGTGTTTTTATGACCTTGTGATCGAGGTGGCGATCGTCCGGCCTGGGCCGATCCAGGGGGACATGGTGCATCCCTATCTTCGTCGGCGAGCAGGCTTGGAGCCGGTCCAGTTCCCTTCCAAGGATTTGGAGGCAGTCTTGGGAAAAACCCTTGGGGTGCCTTTGTTCCAGGAACAAGCGATGCGCATCGCCATCGTCGCCGCCGGCTTCACGCCGTCGGAGGCGGATCGCCTGCGTCGCGCCATGGCGACGTTCCGCAAGGTGGGGGTCATCCACAAGTTCGGCATGCGCCTCATTGAAGGCATGACCAGAAATGGCTACGACAGGGCCTTTGCGGAGCGCTGTTTCAAGCAGATCGAGGGGTTCGGCGAATATGGCTTCCCCGAAAGCCACGCAGCGAGTTTCGCGCTGATCGTTTATGTCTCGGCCTGGTTGAAAAAGCACTATCCTGAGGTTTTTTGCGCCGCCCTCCTGAATGCTCAGCCGATGGGCTTTTATGCTCCTGCGCAACTGGTTCGCGACGCCCGCGCCCATGGCGTCAGCGTCCTTGAGGCGGATGTAAACACAAGCGAATGGGATGCAATCCTTGAGGACAATGATCCGGGAACAGAGAAGAAAAAATCTCTTCCTGTCCGCCTCGGCCTTCGCCAAATAGCGGGTTTTTCCGAGGCCGACGCCGCCAAGATCGTAGCGGCGCGACAGGCAGGAGGCAGGTTCCGGAGTGTTGAGGACCTGCGTCGGCGGGCGCGTCTGTTCCCCGCCGCGTTGGAGAGGCTTGCCCATGCAGACGCTTTCCGCTCTCTGGGTCTTGACCGGCGCCGCGCCCTTTGGGACGCCAAAGCGCAACGGGCGGACGATACGCCGCTGTTTCAGTCGATGAGTGATTTCGGTCCTGAAGAAGACCCCCATCTCCCTGTTATGGCTCTGGCTGAGCACGTGGCGCACGATTACGCCCGGCTGAAACTGTCGTTGAAGGGACATCCAATGACGTTTTTGCGGGAGGGGTTCACAGCCCAAGGAGCGGTGCGGTCTGACGCCTTGGCGTTGACGCCGAACGGTCGGCGGGTAAGCGTCTGTGGTCTTGTGCTGGTACGGCAGCGGCCGGGCTCCGCCAAAGGGGTGATCTTCATGACACTGGAAGACGAGGCGGGGGTGGCGAACGTGATCGTCTGGCCAAAAGCTTTCGAGCGCTACCGGCCTGTGGTGCTGCAAGGCCGCCTCATCAGCGTCTTCGGGAAGTTGCAGCGCGAGGGGGCCGTGGCGCATGTCATCGCCGACCGCCTTGAGGACCATTCCCATCGTCTTGCGCATCTGTCAGACGGAGAGGCCGACCTTTCCGCTGCCGGTCTCGCGCGGGCGGACGAGGCCCGCAGCCCGCGTGCGGACCCCCGCTGCTTAGCGCTTGATAAAGCCGCGCGCGTCAGAGCCAGGGTCGACAAAATCCTGCCTCCCAGCCGAGACTTCCAATGACTTTGAGCTTATGGCTTCACCGGACTGATGCGCGCGCCTCCCCACCTGCCTTTCATGGACCGGCCCGCGGCCTTCACCATCGGGCTGAAGCCTCTGGCTCTGTCCGCTTGGCTCGTTCCGGACTGGGAAGCGGCGGCTCTTCCAGAAAAGGCGGGGTTGCTCGATCGCCGCCGCGACGAGGTCTACGCCGCCCTCCCTGGCGGCGCTGAAGCCGAGGAGGAGGCGGCCGCCTTGGTGGCTAAGGCCGCCTGCGGTCCGCCTTGCGCTTGCCTGGCCGAAGCAGCCCGTCTTGTCTCGGACGATCTGGTCCTGATGGAGTTGCGGGACGGCGCATGGACCGCCACTGCCGCGGCTCTGTGTTCGCCGACCTATTTCAGCGTTGCGGAGGCTTTGGGCTCAAGCCTGGCGGTCCTACACGGCCCTGTCCCTGCAGGTGAGGGGTTCGCCGACCGCATCGCCCGGGTCTTCTCCATGATCCGCGCTGATGAGCCTTTGGAGCGTTTCAATTGGACCGTCCAGCCTACAGACGAACGCTTCACGCCTTCGTCCGCGCCGTTGAAGTTGATGGCGGTCAGCTGTCCTGTCGACGACGCCCTTGATCGGATGCACCTCCGGGTGGAGCGGCAAACCATCCGCCGCCTTCCCAAAGCCGGGGCTGTCCTGTTCACCATCCGGGTCAGCCTGGATCCTTTCCGGGCTGTGTTTTCCCAAACCGGCGCGCGGGAAGCCTTTGCGCGGGCATGGACTGAAGCCCCTCAAGCCTTGCGATTCTACAAAGGCTGGCCATCCTATGAGCGCTTGGTGAGGGCGGCGCTAGATCTGAGCGAGGATGGCTGTTAGGAGCGCCGCGTCCGACCATGTGTTCTGGTCCACCCCTCTATTGGCGGCGCGGGCCACGACCACGGAGGCGGCTGGCACGACATAGATCCGGCATCCATCCTGACCGCCAAGGCCGAAGCTATCGGGCGGAACAAGGCTGTTGCGATCGGCGAGGTCGAGCCCGCCTTCCCCGGCCGCGCGGGGCCGGGCAGCGAGCCAGAGCCCAAGACCGAAGCGGGGCTGCAGGAAAGAGCCGATCTGGGCGTCGCGCAGCACTGTCGCCGAAACGAGCGCGCGACCGCGCTGGATGCCGCCCCGCCGGATCAATTCGGCAAGTTTCGCCCAGTCTGCAAGAGAGCCGCGCCCCCCGGTAGACAAAATGGGAATCCCGCCTTGGTCCTGGCTGAGTAAGATAGAGGCGCGCAAAGGGTCGAAGAGCCGGCGGCTGAGATAAGCCGAGAGGTCCGCGTCCCGTCCGGCGGCGACGATCTTACGCTGGGCGATTTCGGCGAAAACATGGAGCGGCGCCGGGTCGTCGAGGAAAAGCGTCGAGGGATCGGCAGCCAACTCCGCCCGGGCGGCGTCGACGGCATGGCTGATATCCTGGCCGCGCACGCCCATCCCAACGCCGCTGGTCTGGTTCAGCAGCATCCGGATCGTGACGCTCGTCTTCCTGGGATCGGAGGCCCATCCTTCGATGGAAGACGCCACCAGATCGTCGAGTTCGACGAGATTGTCCTGCACCATCGCCGCGGCAAGCAGCGGCGCCAGAATGCGGGTTGTCTCGCCCATCGGCCGCAAGGCGGTCGCCGTGGTTTCCTCTCCTGTATCCTCTGCGAGGATGACCCCATGCCGTTGGATGAGCAGGCCTGCCCCGCCCCGATCCCTGGCGTAGCGCAAGGCGGCTTCGAAACGGTCGCCTCCCCGGAGGACCGCGGCGGAGGCGGGTGTTGCGGCGACAGACATCAAACCCGCGAGCGCGGCGCGGCGACTCCACATTGAAGGCTCTCCCAAAACGGACGTGTCAGCCATGGCTAAGGCCCCTGCAAGGGCGGTTCCATGGCGACAAAAGGAGAAAAACAGGGCGATGGCGGCGGCGATACCGTCCCGACCCGGGGCGTCGGGGCGCGGGGGGCCTGATCAGCCCATATGGGCGAGCAGCGCCGCATTCACGTCTCCCGCCGCCTCCATGTGTGGCATGTGTCCCGTTTTGTCCATGAACACCACGCGCCAACCGGACGGAAGCCTGGCAGGGTCCGGCGCGCCGACGATTTTGTCATTATGAGAGGCGATGACGAGGGCGGCGGGAATTTTCGGCAGATCCGCGGCGATGGCCTTGGCGTCGGCGCCAGCGGCGAAGCGGTCCCGATAGACCAGGAGAGCCTCCTCGACGCCGTCAAGCCGTTTATACTTCACCATCGCTTCGACCATGTCTTTCGTAATGAGGTTTGGGTCGGCGACGATTTCCTCGAGCCAGGGCTTGATGTCTTTCGCCCGGCGCCCTTCAGCGATGCCGGTGACGAAGTCGAGATTGATGATGCTGCCGGGCAATCCGGCTGGGGCAAGAAGCGAAAGGCTGGCCACGGAGGCGGGATAGTCGGCGGCGAAGCGGACCGCGACGGCCCCGCCCATAGAGTGGCCGACCAGGTGAACCCTCGAGAGGCCCAGAGCCGCCATTGCGTCCTTAACGACGGCGGCCAGAAACACAGCGGAGCCGTCGGCTACGTCTTTGTCGGAGCCTCCATGGCCCGGAAAGTCGATGGCGTAGACGGGGCGGGCCTCCGAAAGAACCGGCGCATTGAACAGCCAATTGTTTAGGTCGGCCGAATAGCCGTGCAGCAGGAGGACGGGGACGCCATGCTTATCTTCGCCGAAGGCGGCGTAGCGGATGGTGCGGCCCGCCGCCTGAAGGGTCTTGGTGGGGATACCGCTGATGGTCGCTTCATCGGTTTCAGGCACGAAGCGCGACTGAAAATCGGCGATGAAGGCGTCGATGTCGGCGTTCCCGACGGAGGCGTCGGCGACGACGGCCAAAAGCGCGCCCACCGGGAGCGTGTCTTCAGGTTGGGCGACGATGCGCCGCAGAATGCCTGCCGTGGGCGCTTCGGCGACATTGGTGATTTTGGAGGTCTCCACATCCACCAGATCATCCCCTTCTTTGAGGGCGTCGCCTTCCTTTTTGTGCCACTCGACGATTTTTCCTTCGATCATGGAGAGGCCCCATTTTGGCATCTTGATCGGTGTGATGGCGGACATCTTCTGTTCCTTTGCGTCAGCGCGCGGCGTTTGGCGCACAACGCCGCGTTGAGCGGCTTTCTCTCGGTCTTCGGGATGTGCTACAGAGGAGCGCCCAATCAAACAAGCCGGCTTGTTTTTTACAGCGCCGCTGACGGGGAGGAAGCCAGATGGACTCAGGGGTCATCGGACCAGCCCGCAAAGGGCTCGAGCGGAGCCAGGGGGTGACGTACCAGGAAATCCTGGACTGTGATTCCAAGCCGGTTCCCGACTGTCTGCGCGAGCAGCGGGTGCCCGATATTGGCGTCGATCCTGTTCCTGTGAGCCGCTACACCGACCCGGGCTTTTTCAAGCTGGAGACGGAGCGCCTGTGGATGCGGGTCTGGCAATGGGCCTGCCGCGAAGAAGAGATCCCCAAGCCAGGCGATTTCACGCTCTATGAGATCGTTGGCAAGTCCTTAATCATCGTGCGCCAGGACGACGGCTCCATCAAGGCTTTCGCCAATTCCTGTCTCCACCGCGGCCGCAAGCTCGCTCAGCAAGGCGGGTGCAAGCAGCAGTTTCGTTGCATGTATCATGGCTGGACTTGGAACAAGGACGGATCGTTCGCCCACAACCCGATCGCCTGGGACTTCCCCCAGGTTCAGCCGGAGACCTTAGGTCTTCCGGAAGTCCAGGTCGGAACCTGGGGCGGCTTCGTGTTCATTAATTTCGATCCTGACGCCAAGCCGTTGGCCGAAGTGCTCGATCCGATGCCGCGGCACTTCGA